>NZ_CP178619.1:911723-1215630 GCF_047305935.1 Bdellovibrio sp. HCB288 | reverse complement strand
CCTCGACAACATAAAGAATGATCGGAGCATCAACGATAGTAAGCATTTCTTTTGGAACAGTTTTGGTTGCCGGAAGAAATCGGGTACCTAGACCTGCGGCTGGAATTATGGCTTTTTTTACTTTAGACATGCTCTTAAAATCGCAAACGTTTCATTCTAATACAAGTCATAACGAAATATGCTGCGAATGGGCTTCCAACCTGTTTTTTGTCAGATATGTACCCAGCATCGTGTTATCGTTGAAGTACGGGGGAATTTTCCATGAAAATGCCAAACAAGCAAACAACGGTGAAAGTCGCCGGTGTCATAGCTGCCTCATTCGCGCTTGTTGTTTCCTTTCAAAACTGCGGAAAGGCCGGTTTCGATTCGTCTTTGGATGAAACGGGTGATTATGGCAGCTTGGACGCGGCGCTCACCTCAAAATACGGTTCGCAAACGGCATCGAAAGTTTCTTCAGTTCCCTTTGCCTTTGATGGTGGATTTGACCAGATTTCCTATAACTCTTGCGCAGAATCAAATTTGGCTACAAGCAACGCTTACTATGCGATCAGAGCAGGTGCCTACCAATCCATGGGCATGAAGGTTCAGGACAGTTACTATACCTATGTGGAATCAAATTTCTCTCCTGTTTATCCCGCAACCTCAGTAACCAAGGCGCAGTTCGCAGAGTATCTGGGAGATTCTCCGGCGAATATTAATGTTATGCCGACCATGGCAGTGCGTGATCGTGCGAATTTAACGAGCGTTTATTCTGCAAGTGGTTCTTTGACGTTGAATACCGATGTGGTTCCGATGGCAGATGTGCTTTCATCTTCCTATATCATGGAGTCCTTGCTAAGCAATCGTGGTCAGATGGTTCGCTACTATCCATACTCCACGAACTCCCGCACACTTGAAGCGAATTTGAAGTTCAACTCAGATCAAAGTATTTCTCAAAGTTTGCGCGATATCCTGCAGTCTGCAGGTCAGTTGACGATGACTTACCTGAACAGCACTACGAATGTGGGCTCGGTTGTTTCTTCCGGGTCAACCAACAAAGCGTCTGCATATGGTCGTGGTTACCGCATGTCCTTCGGGCAGCCTCTGAATATTGCAAACGGCTTTTCGCCATTGAATGTTTTGCATGTGTTGCAGGAAGTGGATTTGAATACAGGAAATGTGATTTCGGCTTCTTGGAATTGCAACCGCAGATATAAAATCTATCTGGCTCGTGACGCTGCTTCTTGTCCGGCGCACACGGCGGCGGAAATCGCGGTTAATGCGACTCTTCGCTATGAACTTGAAGTGGTTCGTCGTCATTTCCGTGCAGATCAATGGGATGTGAATGTGACGAATGGTTGCATGGTTCCTAAGGCGACAGTGCCTTCATGCTATGTGGAAAACACTGTGAATAACGTGGCACAAGGTGTGGAGTATAATTCCGCAGCTTCCTGCTACAATCCACTGATCGGCAGTGTATCAGCTGCTTATCCAAATCAAGTCATTCCAACAAAACGTTGCGCCAACTACGCAACGATCTGTCTTAAGAATTAATTCTGAGCCACTTGTGAAGCCAGTACCTGATGCATGTTCTTCGGGTACGGCTTGATATACTTTAACGGATCCACCATTCTGCCGTTCAGTTTGATCGCAAAATGAAGATGTGCCCGAGTGCAGTAGCCGGTGCATCCGACTTCACCAATTTTATCTCCTGGCGCCAGTTGCAATCCCTGTTTTATGCGACGATCAATTTTATAAAGATGATTATAAGCTGACTCAATTCCGTGGGCGTGGCGCAGAACTATGTAATTTCCCGCCGCTCGATTGTGACCATAGCGAACCACGATGCCTTTTCTTGCCGCCAAAACCGGTTCACCAATCGGTAATTCGAAATCAACTCCAAGATGTGGAGTTTTTCTTTTGGTGATGGGGTGCAGTCTGTTTGGTTGAAACCTGCTGGCGATTTTAATGTAGTTCACAGGGGCATAGAAGGCGCGCTTTTCCTGCAGGTCCTGATCGTTAAAGAACACTCCGCCGTACTTGGATTTCACGAACTTCTTATGAACTTGTTCGCCGTCAATCTCCAGCGAAGCCTGTAGAATCTCTCCGTATTTTACAAACTGACCCTCTTCATACTTCTTTTCAACTGTGAACCAGAAAGGGGCGCCTCGGCGCAAACCCCGGAATGATTTCAGGTCGAATGCATAGGCGTCCATAAAGCGGGTTGCAACCCAGTTGCTATTTAATTTCGGAAGAATTGATCCCAGGATGGAGCCGTGAACTTTTCCATCAATGCGCAAAACATTGGTTTTAAATTTTGGATTGTACTGACCGGCTTGAACTTTGCCGTTCTTTTTAAGAATGCGAAATGCGTCAGATGTCTGGGAGTCGAACATGCGCAGTTCGATCTCTCCTGAGGTTTTACGAACTAAATACTTGGTATCCAGAGTGAGAAACAGTCGGCGCAATCCCACATCTGAAGCCAGGACAGATTCGCGTTCACGTGAGGTGAAGCCATTATTGCGCAGAATGCTTATCAGATTGTCTCCGGATCTTATCTGTTTCGCAGTAAAGTTGTTGGCGTTGGCGTGAACTGATTGATAGTATGTGACGACTAAAATGACAGTGCATATGATGCGTGCGAGGTGTTGATTCATGCTCCATCCTTTGAGCTTAGTAAAAAAACTTTCTGTTTTTCTTCTGCTTTATCTTAGCTCGATACAAGCAGTAGCCCAAGTGTATAATTCTTCGGCGTCAGTAGCAGCTGGCGGAACTGGACGTGCGGCTGTGGAGCCAGGAGATGCAAGTTTCCTGAATCCCGCAACCATGGCTCATTTGGGCGGAAGATTTATTTACACGTCATTTGCGCAAGATGAATTCGCAGCTTTTTTGAGTGATAACACAAAAGAGAGCACCATTCCTGCTGCAGGTGCGTACGTGCAAAAGACCACTGAGATCGAAAATCTTGGAGAGCTGAAGGAACATGATATTGCCATCACGATGGCAGAAATGTTTTTGAATAAATGGACAGTGGGTTTGAGTGTTCATTATTTGGAGCAAAGTTTGCCGGCATCCTCGTTCACTTCCTATAACGCGGACCTGGGCCTTCTTTATACTCCAGTGGACAGTATTGGCTTGGGTTTGGTCGGATATAACCTGTTTGGGCCTCCTTCCAACGTTCCGGAAGAGATCCGCAAAAAAACCAAAGTGGGGGCGGGATTTAACTATATTTATAGAAGTTTCGCCCGCTTTAGAGCCGATGCCGATTCCGAGGGATTCATTGGTTTGGGGCTTGAAACCTTCTTAAATCGCTTTACAGTCTTCAGATTCGGCTTTTCCGATGATTTTGACGAGTCCCAGCCGCGTGCTTCGGTAGGGGCGGGGTTCAGTGGACCCCGGTTCCGATTAAACTACGCTTATTACGGGAATACACAAAAATCGTCAGATTACAGGCATTCGATTGACTTGATTATTCCCTTTTGATAGTTAACTCGTTCTGTCTAGCCTATCCCGGCTTTGACGGGTAATAGCGCACTTCGGCACGGCCGGAGTTTTAATAAATATTCCGGGGGTAAACCGTGGCTTCTAAAACTAAAAAAACTGAATACATTCGCGAAAAGAAAAAAACTACTAGCGGTAAAAAACGTAAAGCGGCTATCCGTACTAAAGGTACAACTAAGTCTGCTAAAACTCTTTTCAAAGACTAATTAGCCTCGTGCTTTGAAAAAGTAAAAAGCCTTTGGGTTCACCAAAGGCTTTTTGCGTTTGTGCTGATTGTGACTGGCTTAAAGCTGGCCAACGGCTGTTCTTAGGCGGCCTTTCACTTCTTGAACGCCACCTTTAAGATCCCAAGAGAATGGCATTTCCACCCAGCCTTCTTGTCCTGGATAGAATCTCCAGGATTTAAGGGCTGCCAAAGTTTTCTTATCCAGATTTCTATATCCAGTGGACTGCTTCATTTTGAATTGAACAGGGACGCCATCTTTTGTGATGTAAGCTTCAAAGCTGACTTTACCCTGATGACCTTGAAGGCGTTCGTCTTCACTGTACTGTGGTCTTTTATTTCCCGGCATTTGCTTTAGTTGATCCAGACTTCTTACGCCTGTTGGTGCACCAGCGATTTCTTCGCCGGCTTTATCCAATCCGTTATTACCAGCGCCGGCTCCGGCTTTTTCACCTTTACCGCCACCGTTGCCACCAAGTCCGTTTCCTTCTTTAGCAGAGTTTGCGGCAGCAGCAGCGGCAGCTGCCTGAGCAGCTTGAGCAGCCGCTTTCTCAGAAGCCATGGCGGAGGCAACAGCCTTGGCGTTTCTGTTGCGAAGATTCTTTTGTGACTCTGCAAGAGCTGCGGCTTGTGCGCTGTTTTGATCTTCCAGTGATTGCATATCACTATCATGATTGGATTTCAGTGCATGAGCCATGGCGCTCATTTCAGCTTCTTCTTTGGCAAGCTTGCTTGCGGATTTGTTGTCGATGTCGTCGAAATCCTTATTAAGGTCCTCGTCGATGTTTGCTTCTGATTTTTGATCGGCGATTTCAGCGGCATCAAGTTCTGGGGAGTTGATATCGTCAATAGTCATCGGAGCCGCTTTGAATGTTGTTTTCGCAGGGACCGCTTTGGCGGCTGCAGCAGCTACTGGAGCTGGTTTGCTGACTTCAGCAGGGAATAGATCATCAACTGGCTCAGGTAATGTTTCATCTATTGCAACTGGCGCTGCCACAACAGCTTTGGCTGCGGATTCATTCTGAACAGGCATGGCTGGAGCAGAAGCGGCCTCTTTTACCGGTAACTTGCCAGGAATCTTTTCTGGCAATGCAGTTTCAAGTTTTGCAGGTGAACCGCCTTGAGTGGGCTCCACATCGGCACCCTTGGTTGCCTGGTGAATGACCGGCTCTTCCAGTTCAATAGTGATAGTTTCAGTTTTAAGTTCGTTGGCCAACGGCACGCTTAATACTGCCATGGCCACGGCTGCAGCTATATGCATGGCCACGGACATGGACATAAAACGTGGGGATTTATTTGATTCTGGCGGGCGGGGAGCCGGGATTTTAAAATCCGGAATGAAATCCAATCCTGCAGTACCCGACGTGAATAAATCGAGCTGTCTTTCGGACTCAAAATTTTCGTTTTTTGGATCGAATTTCATAAAAACTCCTCTGCCAACCTAGAGGAGCATTATCAATTCCCAGGCCAACCCCAGGCGCCGCAGGCTGCAGCTTGGACCCCAGGGGTGGGAACTTTTTACATGACTGTTACTCTGGCAGTAACCCATCCGGAGTCGTGCCGTTGTTAATAGCTGACGCGATCTTTAGGTGCTCAGCGTGCCCAACGATCTTGATCACCTCTTCCATTGGAAGTGGATCTGGGTTGGCAAGCTTGGCTTTCTTCAACTCAAGAATACGCTTATGATTTTCTTCCAACTGGGACTGATTCAAAGAGCCTTGAGCCACAGCTCCAAGCAATGCTTCAACAGCAATCGGTGGGACATCAAATTCGTTGCAGTACAAAAGTAAATCACAACCCGCTTGAAGAGCGCGAACAGGAATCTCCTCGATATCATAGTGTGCTGACATCGCCTTCATGCCCAGATCATCTGTGATCACAAGTCCGCGGTAACGCAGCTCTTCTTTGATCATTTTCTTAACGAAAATTTCTGAAAGAGTGACAGGCCATTCAGGATCGATATTTGGAAACTTAATATGCGAAGTCATCACCATATCGACGCGGGACTTGAAGGCTTTCTTGAATGGAATCAACTCACAGCTTTCCAAGCGTGCCTTATCCAGGTTCTCAACAGGAAGATCTTCGTGGCTGTCCAGCAAAGTATTCCCGTGACCAGGAAAGTGTTTTGCGCAAGTGATGATATCGGCTTTGATATAACCACGCACCAAGGCGGAGGCATGTTTAGCCACCATCTCAGGATCGGAGCTGATGGATCTGTCGCCAATCACTTTGTTGGCATCGTTGGTGAATACGTCAACGGAAGGGGCAAAATCCAGATTGATTCCTACGGAGCGAAGCTCCTGTCCCATGCGGTTGGCAAAATGAAATGAAACCGTCGGAGCATCCAGATCGCCCAACTTTCTAAGAGCCGGCCAAACGGTGAACGGAGGTTTCAGGCGATGAACACGGCCGCCTTCCATGTCAATTCCGATGAACAACGGAGCCTTGTCGGCTTGTTTGTGTCTAAGAGATTGAATTTCCGCGCAGAGGTCGTGAACTTGTTTTGGATCAGCCACGTTTCTGCCAAACAGGCAGATGCCGCCAATGTTTTTTTCAACGATAAATTTCTTTTCATCAGCAGTCAGTGAATGACCTTGAATACCGATGAACATGTGTTGTCCGATTACTTGATTGATTCCCATATTATTGACCCGGTTCAGTTTCTGGTTGTGTCGTTGGAGTAGGAGCTTGTACAGGTGCGCCGATTGTTGCCGCGGGAGCAGTTTGTTTTGCTTTTTTTCCTTGGGCAACCACGTTTTGAGTTCCGGCAGGGACCGTTCCAAACAATGTCTTCAATATTGTGGCACTGTAGGACTGACCATTTGTGGCTTCGGCCGGAGTCGCTACCAATTCAGTAGAGATTCCAGTACCCATCGCATTGGTGGCGATGACTTCGCCACGTTCATTGACGTAGCTTAGGAATTTTGAGTCCTTGTAGGTGTTTAAAATTTTAAAAACCTTGTAGTCGTTGAACATTTGTTCTTTGCCGACCAATGCCTGACCTTTTGAAATTCCGGCATCTTCTTCAGCGATGGCTTGATACTCATACTTGGTTTCTGAACGAAGGCCTTCTTTGCTTTTCAGCATCAGATAAACCAGGAAAGTCGAAAGGAAAGTTCCTTTGGGGATCTTCTTTTCAATTTTCGAGGATTTCCCATTGGTGCTGACCAAGGCAGTCATGGCGCCGGCTTTGAACTTGGCATCAATGATCTTGGTGTCCTTGCCAGCTAGCGAGGTGTATTCGTAGGAAATTGGCGCCAGCTCAGAATCGGCAGTGGCTTTAAGGCTTTCAGTCGTTTCAGTGGGCCCTTTTCCGGTTTTAATAAAGTAAGTCGAAATAAAGTGTTTCTTCTTGTCGTCAAACTCATAGCGACTGATCACGTAACCGATGTGATCTTCACCGGCGTTGATTTTAGAATATCCCTCAAACAAAACGGCGGCACTGGAAGCCAGTGGAGCAGTGATTGTTGAGAAGACGATTAGGGCAGATAGAATTTTACGGACCATCGTCGAGATTCCCCTTCGTTGTCATGGATAAAAGTCTGTCATCTCACTATAGAACAAGTCAAAGTTTTCAAGGTCGAGTTATTGCCTCTGCGCAAGGTATACGCGACAATAATCAAACGACATGATGAAAGACCAACCACCACTTATTCAAATACTGAGAAATCGCAAAGGTCAGGTTGCTCTTTTTGTTGCCCTCATATTCCAGATACTGTTTATATTTTTCGCGATGGTCATCAATGTGGGTCTTCTGGTTCACCACAAAATCAATCTGCAAAACTCTGTGGATTTTGCCGCGTACTATGGAGCGATGAAGCAGGCCGAGAACATGAACGCCATCGCACATGTGAACTATCAGATTCGTCAAAGCTGGAAGTTACTGGCTTGGCGTTATCGTATGATTGGGACTGCGGGGGATTTCGAGGAACATCCTCTTTTAAAAGATCCAAGTCGTGGTCTAACATTGCGCCCCGGTTCTGCAGATACGGATGATATCAATATGAGTGCGCGGGACTTTTACGATGCGCCTTCGTTTTGTGCGACTTACGTTCCCTTTAAGCCGATGCCGGACGGGGAGAATACATGTAAGTTTCTGAAGTCCAATAGTGGCATCAGAATCTTCGAACAAACCAAACCCATAGCTTTTCATCACAGTATCAATGCGGCGATCAGTAATGCGACTGAACTTTTACGTAGCCGTGCCTTTGAGCGTTGCCGATACTTTGGAGCTTTCAATTATCGTCTTCTCGCTCAGTATGTGGTGGCTTACAATATCGATCAGGGTGATCGCATGTTGTTGATTGCGGCGATGTCGCGATCGATGAGTAATAGCACGAGTGACTTTCATGATCTTGATGGAGACAGTGTTAAGACGGGTATTCTTGCGACACTTAGAAATAATCTGACTTCTGCGAACAATAACGATTCACTTCGCGTTCAGGTTTACAATTCATTGGGAGCGGAAGGTTGTAACAATCCCGCGACGGACACCATGCCTGCAAAATGGTTGGTGCCAATCAGAATTGCTCCGGCATTTAACTATATTGATACCGAGTGCCGACAAGAAGAAAGTAGAATCGTTTCCGTTCCAAAAGAGCTGGCATCGGATCGCAATAATTGGCCACGTGAAGTTCGTGAGGATCAGGGTCATCCATTATGGAAAGAGATCAGCGAGATGTCTCAGTTCGTGGGGCTTCGTCAAAACATTGAGGATCCTTATAACTACTCAATGGGTGTGGAAAAGAATCCTTGGTGTATGGCTTATGTGGGTGTAAGTGCGACAGCGACCCCGAACATTCCATTTTCACCACTGGGCTCTGTTCAGTTACGAGCTCGCGCATTCTTTAAGCCGTTCGGTGGTCGTATGGGTCCTTGGTATGAATCCCAATGGCCATCTGGTTCTGATAGATCTACCGGTGGTGGAAAGATGGATGAAAATCTTCCTCCGCGAATTTTCGATACCAGCAACATCGGCAATCCCAAAGACGCGACACGAGCAGGGAATTTCAGTCGTTTCATTGGTGATCCAGTAGGTATGAAAAGTCGTAATCTCCTATTCCAGTTTGGTCGCGCGATCTTCAGACTTGATCCAACTTGGAGCCAAGGGCGTTCGAATACGCAAGCTGATCTACGTGACAATGCTCCGAACTTTGATCACTGGAAGCAATTGCCATTCGAATTTGCAAAAAAGAATTCAGGGAACGGCGATTTGCTGGCTTGGAGTGAAGAAGCTCGTGGTCCTTCGCGCTTTAGAAATTTGGAATTGTTAGCAATCTTGCCTGATCAGTTCGATATGGCGTACTACTCTATCGAGCCGGACTTCTATCATAACTACTACACTCGCATTAAAGACAAATTTATTCCCAAAGTGGTTGCTGGTTTCGATAAATTGGTCAGACCGGATATTGGTCACCACAAGGATTACAATCAGGGTGGCGAAAACCTGGAAGCGTTCAGCGTGAAGGATCAGTATAAGGTTTTGAAGAATCAGGAAATTCGGGAATTGCAGCTCGATATTGATCAGAAACTTACGTACATTTCCAAAGATTGGAAGCACACTCTTACAGGATGGGCTGACAACGGTCTGCTTGACTACTCTTTAAACACCAACAAATTAGGTAAATGTACTATTGAGCCTAAATACGAAGGTGAAACTCCTGCTCCACCAACCTCGGGCAATTGCATAGTGGGGGGGAGCTCGGGTTACTCGGTTAAAATGATCTCCTCTGATTATTTGAACTCTGAGCTGCAATTGGGTGGAGATAACTCCGGGGCCGCCAAGATCAAGAATCTGCCTCCATCAGACTTCTAGATTCACTCTTAATTTCTCAAATTGAGACACTTAAGATTCTCTGACTTTTGTCCGAAAAGAGACAGGTAGGGGAACATTTATGAGTAATGCGATTCATCGCGTGTTTACTATTCTTTTTGCAATTTCTTTTGCTTCTGCTTCCGCATTTGCAGCGGAGCCCGTTGTTCAGGGGAGTGATGCTAAAGTTGCGAGGCAAAAACAAGCTGCTGGTGCAACACCAACAACTTTGGATCCGGTGAAGGACAGCCCCGACGGCGCTGATGGCGCGGGTAAGGGTTTAGACTCGGTCTACAATCAAATTCTTGCAGAATACAATGCAGTTAGAGCTATGTGGGGAGTGGTGGTGAATGACAAAGCTGCTCCTGATATAACTAAACTTAAAGAGGAATATCAAAACAACAGAACAGCCTGTATTGACCGTCAAAAGTATGCGGCATATGCCTGCCTTGAAAACTGGAGCCCAGCAATTCAAGATGGAGTGGCAGCAGTAAATACTTTGATGTCCACTGTAGGGAGTGCCGCAGTTAAAGATTCATGCAGTAACTTTGCTAAAGCCATGGATATCGCAAAATACGCAATGACTGCTTACACAGGTGCTTGCGGAACCATGAAAGCTGGATGCGGTTTATCTTGTGTTGCAGCACGTGACGCCTTGGATTCTCTTTATAAAAAAATGTATGGAAATACTGTTATTACATGCGTAAACCAAACCACATGTCCTGCTGATAGAACCACCTATCAAAATGCACGAGCAAAGTTGGCTCAAACTCTTAAGCAAGAACTGGATAAAGGAAACAATCTTTCGATCGCTGGTAAAGCTGAAGTTTGTACTGGCAAGTATGCACAATTGGCAATTTCTGCAGCGGCAGGTATCTTTGGTATCGCGCAATCCTTAAAGCAAGGTGAAAGCTGTGAAGAAGAATCCAGTGCGGATGCTTCAACTGCAGGTGCAACGACTGCTGAAACTTGTGCTGTTGCAGCTAATGCAAATTTGCCAGAGTGTATTTGTTTAAAAAATCCAATGCTTGAAGGTTGTGGATCCACAGCTGCTAAAGCATCTATGAATGCCTCTGGTGGTGGCTTGTCAGCTCTATCAGCCGGTTCTTCAGAAGCGGGAACTGACGGATTGACGGCAGCAGACTTGGCTTCGGGTAGCACGGATCCTGATATCTCTGGTGCTCGTAATCCTTCCAGTGCAGCTAGTGGGGCGGGTGCTCCAGTGGGTGGCGGCGGAGCAAATCTTGGTGGTGGCAGCGGCTTCGGTGGCGCTGGTGCTGCAGGCGAGGAAAAAAGCGGTCAGAAAGCTCTTGATACAAACATCCTTGGTGGCGCCGGTGGTGGCGGCGGAGGTGGTGGTATGTGGGGCGGTGGCGGAGATGCCGACAGTGATAAGTCGGGCTATCGCAGTTACTTGCCAGGCGGAGCAAAAGATCCTTTGAAAATGAATGGTGGCACCTCCAACGCGAGCAAAGAAGTGACCGGTCAGGGTGGAAAATCCAACTGGGAAAAAGTTCGCGAGCGCTACCAGGACAACCGTTCCTCATTAATTAATAACTAGGAGACTGCGATGAAGATGATAAAAACCATAACAACATCGGCGTGCACTCTTAGCTTGGCAATGGCTCCAGTGTGCTCATTTGCGACGTCAGGAGTGGATGGTAGCAATACTACCTCGTATGCTTCTGCGGTAAACAGCTCTGCTGATGATTCTGCAAAAGCCAATAACAAAGGTCAGGCAATCAATGCTGTGGCCAGTGCGACGGAGTTTGGGATTGCCGCGATTAATTGGTCGCGTTGTTCTTCAGACGATAAAAGTGCATGTGCAGTTGCTGCGGCTTTTACAGCCATGGCGATTCTTTCCATGAAGCAGGCAAAAGAGGATGGCAATAAAGCATCTCAAGCCGCTTACACGGGAGACCTGTCTGATGCTTACGGTTCAAACGGAAATTACAATTCCTCCGTTACTAATGATCCTGAATACAAGTCTGTGGCGGCAGTTGGTTCGGACTATATGAAAAAAGCCGAAGCGGGTCTTAGTGATTTAAAAGCCAAGGGTTTGGTGAACGGTTCCGCAACGAAAATCACTTCGCCAGACGGAACCTCTTACAATGTAAATGATATGACTTCAGCTGCAGGTATGGCAGCGGCGGGTCTGCCACAAGGTGCAATCGATTCGGCGATGGCTGGGGCAGCCCAAGTTGAAAAGAAAGCTTTGGAGAAAGTTAAGATCGGCTCCACTACGGCAGTCAATGGTTACGAAGATGGTGCTGGTGGTGGCGGCGGTGGCCGACTACCCAGCGATGATGGTTCATCGTCCGGCGCTGGATATCCTGGATACGCAGGGGCTGGTGGCTCTGGTTCGGCAAGTTTGCTGGATAAGGATCCTTCCAGACTGGCGGCAGGAATGAGCAAGAACTATAACGGCGAACCAATTGGAGTTGCCGCTGATAGTATCTTTCTAATGATGTCCCGACGCTACAAAGTCAAAGAAAGCCAGGACTCATTTTTTGGTTCAGCTGATGTTGATTTAAAGAAGTAGTCTATAATAGGATTGTGTTGCTGACGCGAGTGCCGTCAGCAACCGTCACGTCATCACCTATGATGACATTTTCCAGAACACAATCTTTTCCGATAGTCGTTCTCGATCCCACACTTATAAAACCTGAAAATTTTGAGTTGTTGTCAATCAGTGCTTCTGCAGAAAACTGCAAAGTAGCCTGATCAAACTTTTGCGTAACGATTCGCGCTTTTGCAAACTGCGAGAATGTCTTCTCAAGCGCTTGTTTTTCCGGAGAATCAGCGGCCATCATGACTTGCAAGCAGTGCTTGGAGGCTTCCAGCAAATCCGCTGGATTGCCGGTTTCAAACCAAGTGCATTCGAATGGAAAGACTTGCGCTTTCTCGCCTTTGGCAACCCCCGCCATCACGCCATCATACAGAATATTGGAAACGCCACTCCCTGGCAGATAGTCGAAAATTCTTTCAGACAGAATTTGCACGCCAATGAAGTGCCAGGCCTTTTCGCAGTTCTCAATTTTTGTTTTACCAAAGCCTTTAATGTTACCGGCAGAGTCTGTCCAAACACCGCCGAACTTGGTGCCAACTTCATGATGATCCATAACCATCAAAGTCGATAAGGCGCCGGAGGATTTGTGGTGGGCTATGGCTTTTTTCAGAACTTCAGAATCCTTCGGCAAGATTACTTCGTCGGCATTCATCATTATGAAATCACCGCCACCTTTGAGGTGTTCGCGGGCATTGCTGAGTCCGCCGCCGCTTCCCAGAATTTCACCCACTTCATCACAAAACACCAGCTTTTGCGCCCCGTGATTGATTCTGTTGAATAAGCTGTGGATTTTTTCAGGCAGGTGATAGGTGTTTACGACAAGTTTCGAAATACCCACTTCCTGCAGAAATCCCAAAGAGTGTGCCGCCAAAGGAATAGTCAGAAATGGCATGGCAGGTTTGGGCAGAATATTCGTATAAGGGCGAAGACGAGTTCCTTCGCCAGCTGCAAGAAGCATCACATTCATAGGGATTCGTACTTTCTTTCCAATGCACCTGAATCAATCAGAATATCCGCAAATACTTTGTATTCCGGAAACTCATTGATGGCTTTCATGACTCTGCGTAGAGTGCCAGACAGATATTTTAGGTAACGACGGTCTTCACGCTGATGGAAGAAGCTTGCGAAGCTTCCGCAGGCTTTAAAGCAGCGTTGAATGGACTGAAGTTCATACACGCGGTCAAAATGCTCGCGGGAGAAGTCTTTGGGCAGATACTGCTTTGATTGCTCAAGGTAGTAGCTGATTAGTTTGTTGGCCATATCGTCGCTCATATCGACGTAAGAGTCGCGCATTAAGCTAACAAGATCGTATTGGATCGGACCCAATCGAGCATCCTGAAAATCGATAACATGGACTTTGTCGAGTTTGATCATCACGTTTCTTGAGTGATAGTCACGATGAGCAATTCGTTTGGGTTCGGCATCAAGCTTCGAGCAGATATCCAAAAAGATATCTGAAATTTCCTTATTGGACTTTTCGTTGAAAGGGAATTTCAGAATTCCAGCCAGCAAATTGTCTTTGCCGTAATTCATTTCCCACAGGAACTTTTCGGTGTCGAATTTCATCTTGAATGCGGAACAGTTCGGATCATGATCCAATGTGGCTTTGTGGTGGATTTTAACAACCTCATCCACAGTCATTTTATACCATTCCATGGATGATTCATGGCTTTGACTTTCCCAGAACTTTCGCTCCAGCATCAAATCGCCAAGATCCTCCAAAAGAACAAGACCCTCTTCCGGTGACATCGCAACGATTTTGGGAACATGGACACCATTTTTGGAAAAGTGATTTAATACACTCATGAACGGGTAGTTCAGTGGATCGAAGGGTTCCCAGCGCATCAGCACCCAGGATTGATTGTCATGCACCACGCGGTAGTAGCGACGATTAGAAGCATCTCCCGCAAGAGAGAATACTTTGAATGCGTCAGTGGACAAAGAGCGACTTAAAAATGAGTTTAGAAAAGCATCATGAGTGACCATAAGAAAAATTCTCACAGACACTCATTGTAAAGACAAGGACTTATGTGATCTCTGGTTCCTTCATAAAGAACAGCTCCAGAACCTCTTTCAATCCCTGTGTTGTCAACGGAGCGCGGTCCACCTCGAAACAGTTCACCGAAGCTTCATCAACAAGGTCAGATGCCAGGCCTTCCAGCTTGCCAAGTTCTTCCAGGCTAAGAGCTGAGCTCGTGATGATAAGAGGTTCATCAGATTCATGTTCTTCACGCAGATAATCCAGCAGCAATTCCTGCTCAGCAGAGTTCAAATCTTCAATTTTCTCGACGAAAACTGTCATTGCACCCATTTTTGCGATATCGAAGCTGGAGTGCAGTTGACCTTTGATGTCGTTGAAAGGAACAAATGCCCAGCGGCCTGTAAGCTCATGCAATTGCAGAGCGACTTTCTTGTTTGTCGTGTTAGTGGAGCCCTCAAGGTGAATCAAGTGAGAGACAAGTTCTGTTGACAGACCTTTGGCCAGGTCTTCGGAGTTGTCTTCCAGAAGCTCATCAATGCTTGGCATGGTCTCGTCGCCGAATACATGAAGGTTCTCGGTGGCGAAATTTGCTTTGCTGATTTCTACAAGATTGGATTCTTTTTGTTCCAAATACCATTTGTATAGAGCTGGTTCCAGAACCATACGAATCAGTTGTGTGACGCCCTGGCGTTTTTCAGCATTTAGATCCAATGCAGAAGGAACGATTGCAGTGCCCAGCAGGGAACCATTTACTTTAATGGGAACGTGAAAGTCATTGCCACGCAAGAATGTATCCTGATCAGGTAGCATCGCTGACATATCCATCAGCTGACGGATTTGCAGATCTTTGCCGTAGCGAGATTCCACCAGCTGCTTAAGACGAGATACAAATGATGATTCCAAAGTTGTACTTTGCATATTAAAAACACCCCTTAACAAAAACCCTTATATACAAGAGCGGTGCCAAGTGTTAGGTGTACGGGTAAATATGCGTGATTTCAAATACTTATGTGTGTTTGGTGCATAGAAAAAGGGCCTTGAAGTTGTCCTTCAAAGCCCTCTAATTTTAGTTCGAACGGGTAAATATTTTAAAATCGGTGCCGCAAATTAGCGGGCGATCTTACGCTTATCAAGGCCGTACTTTTCAACCTTCATGATAAGACCTGCACGGCTGATGCCCAGTTCTTTTGCAAGTTTGGATTTGTTCCAACCTGTGCGGCGAAGACCCTCGCGGATCATTTCGCGCTCAAGATCTTCCAGCGCATCCTTCAGTTTACCTTGCAAACGGGAACCTTGAACTTTGTTTTTCTCGCCAGCTTCCAGGATTTTTGGGGAAAGAAGTTCACCCATCAATTTGGATTCTTCGCCGGAAAGAACACAAAGTCTTTCGATTTCATTTTGCAATTCACGAACGTTACCTGGCCATGGATAGTCGTACAGTTTTTCAAGTGCACGCTTCGTCAATTGGTGCTTTACACCACCTTGAGATTCATGGATTTTATTCAAGAAGAAATCCGTCAGGAACGGAATGTCTTCTTTACGCTCACGCAAAGGCGGAACGCGGATGTTGATAACATTCAGACGGTAGTACAAGTCTTCACGGAATGTGCCTTGTTCAACCATTTCTTTCAGGTTTCTGTTCGTCGCCGCAACGATACGAACATCGACTTTTCTCATTTCAGTCGCACCTACTGGAGTGAAAGTACCTTCTTGCAACACGCGAAGAAGCTTAACTTGCATCTGTGGAGACGTGTCCCCGATCTCATCCAGGAAGAATGTACCTTTGTCTGCCATTTCGAAAAGACCTTTTTTGTCTTTCAAAGCGCCAGTAAATGAACCCTTCACGTGACCGAATAATTCTGATTCCAACAAGTTGTCATTGAATGCAGAACAGTTCTGAATGATAAATGGTTTTTCTTTACGGTGAGAGTTGTAGTGGATCGATTTTGCGATCAACTCTTTACCCGTACCGTTTTCCCCTTGAACCAGAACTGTGGAGTCCGCGCCTTTGATCTTATCAAGCAAAGCGTATAGGGACTGCATTGGCTTGGATTTACCGATCATGTTGTCGTATTTAAATCTGTTGCCAAGTTCTTTGTTCAATTCTTTGATGCGATCTTCACGGGAAGTGATTTCCAAGTGAAGAGTCACGATCTCTTGAGCAACCAATTCACAAACTTCAGTGAAGTGTGTGCGTTCGTGGTCATCCAGGAACTTCAATTTGCCCAGGCATTTTTCAATCACTTCGCCAGACATACCGAAAGCGGCCAAGCGCTCACGGATTTCAGTCATGCGTGAAGTAAAGTTGGCTTCACGGAAGAAACCCATCGCCACAACTGTACCAACACAATCGTTTTCGATCATGATAGGGAATACACCCACATCAAAACCAACCATGTCCCACTTGCGCAATGAAAAGCGATTTTGTGAAGTACGAAGATCATCAAGTGATTTCGTCACAAGCTCAGCAATGCTGGCTTGACCGGCCTCTTTATTTACCAAAGCCGCGATTGCAGGATTGTTGAAACCAGCTTTGCCGGAGTCATACCCTCTTAGTGCACCTCGCTCGTCAGTGAACACAACGTCGATATTCCACCAAGCGCTAAGGATATGTTTGAGTTTTTTGATAACATGTATATGTTCAAACTCATCCCAATTAATCATTTCAACTCCCTTTTCTTTTTCTAGAACTTTCAAACTGTCGATATTTTTATCGTCAAGAAACTAGACGGACTTGAGGGTTGTGTCGAAAGTTCATGCAAACCCGGACCTTGGTCATATATTTTTCGTACACTGATTGCGGGTCTCTGGGAAATAGCTCCGTGATTTCCTGTGTTTATGTGTCGACTCAAATTGAAACGCAAATGTGATGTGTTATCGTTGAAGGATATGAAATGTCTAATTCTCAGCGTTTTTCTAGGTTTGATTTCGTTTAATGTTTTTGCAAACCCTAACAGGTGTGAACCGTATGATGCGAAAGTTTTCAATCAAAGAGTGTTTACGTCGCGCTGTCTTTCGTCGAATTTCTTTTCAAAAAGTTTGAAAAAGAAAGTTGAATTCAACGTTATCGTTCCTCCGGGCTATATGCCCGATGCAGTGACTCCATACCCCTATGCGATTTTTCTGCATGGGCGCGGAGGAGACCGTGATTCACTATTATATGCTGGTGGCCTGGAGGCTTATGATCAAACCATTCGCAGTGGCGGCAGACCATTTTTGATTTTTGCTCCAAATGGCCAAAGTCATTACTGGATGAATGGTGCGATCTCCAAGATGAAGATGGCGGACATGGTTACCAAAGACTTGGTTAAGCATATCGAAACTCACTTTCAGGTTATTAAGAACGAGCCCTGCGATCGTGCTTTATTTGGAATTTCCATGGGTGGAAATGGGGCTTTGCAACTGGGTCTAAGTAATCCCAAGCTGGTGTGTACTGTCTTTTCCATGAGCCCGGTGTTTCGAACGCCATCGGAAATCTGGACTCCAACGACCAATCAGAATCAGCCCAAAGAAGATTACTACTCCTATGGTGTCGGCAAGGACTTTGAGGCGCGCAGTGCTCGGCATATCTGTGACAAGCTAAAAAAGCCGGGGAGCGAGCGATGCCTGCCCTTTAAGAGCTTCCGATTGGAGATTGGCTCGACGGATCCCTTTTTGAAAGATACTCCGGATACAAAGAACTTCATCGAGGAACTTAAAAAGAACCATACTGAGTTTGAAATTGGTATTAAGGATTGTGACCAAAAGGCAGTCTGTGAAGAGCACAAGGACTGCAACTCGCATGCGAACACCTATTGGAACTGTCGCATGCCGTATGTGATGAAATGGTTGTCGGAGCAGTTTAAGTAGTCTGTTGCAGGCTGTGGAAATTGTGGTATTCGCCTTTTAGTGACAACAGACTTGCGTGTGTTCCGATTTCCACAATTTGACCGGCTTTCATGACGACGATCTTGTCAGCCTTTTGAATTGTGGACAGACGATGCGCAATCACCAAAGCCGTGCGGCCTTCCAGAAGGTGATCCAAACCTTTTTGGACCTCGATCTCGCTGGCTGTATCCAAGGCGCTTGTAGCTTCATCCAGAATAAGAATTGGAGAATCTTTAAACATCGCACGAGCAATGCTGACACGTTGTTTTTCACCGCCAGACAAAAGATTTCCACGGTCACCAACACGACTTTGATAGCCTTGTGGCATCTTCATGATGAAGTCGTGGGCGTTTGCAAGTTGTGCCATTTTTTGAATGTCATTGCGGTCGCGGTTGTAGTCACCAGCCCAGATGTTCTTTTCAATGGTATCGCTGAACAAGAACACGTCTTGTGTGACCAGTGCGATATTGCGACGAAGATCTTTTAAGCCCATGTCTCTGATATTTACGCCATCGATAAGGATCTCACCGGAAGTTGAATCAAAGAATCTTTCCAGAAGATTTACGATAGTTGACTTACCTGAGCCGCTGGCGCCGACCAAGGCCACCACTTCACCACGGTTAATCTCCAGATTCACATTCTTCAGGATCAATTCTTTGCCGTAGCTGAAGCTTACGTTTTTGTAGGTGATCTTCTTCCAGTCTTTCGGGAAGGCAACAGGATTGGCAATTTCCGGAACTTCAGAATTGTTGTCGATGATTTCGAAGATGCGGCGGACTGAAATAACAACTTCCTGAATACGGATGTAGGCTTCCTGAATCTTTTTGATTGGAGCATTTACCATCAACAAGGAAACGATAAAGCCAATAAAGTTACCAGCAGTTCCGCGGCCCGCAGCAATCTCATAGCTATTGTAAAGCATGATCAACGGAACGATGGAAGTGGCGATAAACTCAGTTGCAGGGCCTGCTGCTTCCTGGCGTTTGAATACGATTTTGCGGATCTTCAGGAAGATGTTTGATTCGTCCTCAAGACGTTTTGCCATGTCTTTTTCAAGATTGAATGACTGAATAACCCGCACGCCATCCAGACTTTCCTTGATGGTGGAGGTCATGTGCTCCATGGTGTCGCGTTCGCGCGGAATGTACTTGCGCATACTGCGGGCAACGGACTTAAGAATCATTCCAACCAATGGTGCAACGATCAATACCGCCAAAGTCAGCTTCCAATCGATGACAACCAGATTGACGAGCAAACCGATCAACAGAAGTGGATACAAGAAGATATCAGCGACGACGCGCAGACCATCCTGAATGGTTTTGATGTCATTAAGAATACGGCTGATCAGACCGCCGGAGCCGGTTGCATAGGTATTATGGAAGGATAGATTCAAGCGCATGAACTTGTACTGAAGCTTTTGGCGAACTTGCGCGACAACAGCCTCGGAAATGTAGTTCATGTTATACAAGTGGTAGTATCTGGAAATAGATTGAATAAAACCAAGTGCAATTACGATTGGAACTTGTTTCTTAAGCTCATCCTGATTGTTGGCTGAAAGTGCGTCGAATAGCACCTTGGACAAGAAAGCGACCCGTGCAGTTGCCAGCGCATTCAAGATGCCGGTGACCGCAACCACGGTAAAACGTTTTTTGTGAGGTTTAATTTCAGCAAGTAATTTTTTAATCTCAGGTAGCATTCTACTTCCGTCTCGCGGGTATTATGCATTCCCGTCGATATAGCGTTTTAAATATTGGCCTGTCAGACTTTTCTTGGCCTTCATGATGTCATCAGGAGAGCCGTGAGCCACAATATTACCACCTTTTTTACCCGCTTCAGGGCCGAGGTCAATAATATAATCGGAACCACGGATCACATCCAAATTATGCTCTACCACAACGACGCTGCCGCCTGTTTCAATAAGCTTATTTAGAACTTTCATCAGCAAATCAACTTCGCGGAAATGAAGTCCCGTAGTGGGCTCATCCAGAATGTACAGTGTGGCCTTTTGTTGGACCTGAGACAGCTCTTTGGCAATCTTTAGACGTTGTGATTCCCCGCCGCTCAGGGAGTTGGCAGGTTGACCCAGTTGCAGGTAATCCAAGCCGACCTCTTTCAGGACGGAAAGTGGTTTGCGGATATTAGGGTGAGCTACAAAGAAGTTCATGGCTTCACTTACAGTCATAGCCAGAATTTCAGATACGTTTTTGTCTTTGTATTTAATTTCCAGGATTTCGTTGCGATACTTTTTGCCGTCACACACGTCACATGGAATAACCACGTTATCCATGAACATCATGTCGATCTCTTCAAAGCCCGTGCCTTTGCACGCCGGGCAGCGACCACCGTCGACATTCAAACTGAAGGTCCCTGGCGTGTAGCCGCGTGTTTGTGCTTCCGGAGTGCTGGCCATGATTGTACGAATCGCATCAAAGGCTTTTAAGTAGGTAATCGGCGAACTTCTGGCCGATTTTCCAATCGGGGATTGATCAATCAAAAGAACATTCTTGATGTGATCAACACCTTCGAGGCCGGCATATTCCTGAGCTGGAAGATATTCCAGATCCAGAGCACGCGCCAATGCCGGATAAAGTGTTTTTGAAATCAGCGTTGATTTCCCAGAGCCACTAACGCCGGTCACAGTGACCAGACGATTCAATGGAATCACCACATCAAGATTTTTTAGATTGTGGCCCTTGGCGCCTTTTAATTCGATCTTAACCTTGTAGGTTTCGATATCGACCGGGCGAATCGTTCGAAGATTTGCCAGGTGTTTATTGTCCATCAAATAAGGAACCGTGTTGGACTTTTCGTATTTATAGAAGTCCTTGGTGGTGCCGGAGTAAACGACTTCTCCACCAAGATATCCAGAACCTGGGCCCATCTCGATGATGTTTTCGCTGGATTTAATCACGTCGTGATCGTGTTCAACGATAACCAGAGTGTTGCCGAGGTCCTTAAGGTCTTTAAGAATTGAAATCAAACGGTCATTGTCGCGTGGATGCAGGCCAACTGTTGGCTCATCCAGAACATAAAGTGCCTGCGACAATCCCATGCCCAATTGATTTGCCAATATCAGTCTTTGATATTCGCCGCCCGATAGAGTTCTGGTTTCGCGATTGAGGGAAAGGTAATGAACTCCCACGCGCATCAAGAATTCCAGGCGAGAACGGATTTGTTTTAGTACTTCTCCGGCAACTTCCACCTGATGAGGTGAAAGTTCAATTTTTTTAAAGAACTCGCACAGATCCTCAATGATCATTGAGGAAAGCTCATTGATGTTCGCGCTGCCAACCAAAACATGGTTGGCCTCTTCACGAAGTCGCGCGCCTTTGCAATCCGGGCATAGGAAAGGACTGCGGAAGCGGGCGATGAAGACTCGCACATGCATTTTGTATTTGATCTGGTCCAGATACTCGAACAGGCCACGAACCCCAAAGAAATCGTCGTTGCCCTTCCAAATCACTTCACGGTGCTCTTTCGGCAGTTCCTGCCAAGGAGTGTGAATGTCGATTTTGGCTTTCTTGCAATATGCAAGGAGCTGCTTTTTTTCGTGGGCGGCACTTGGCATCCAAAAAGGACTTAAAGCACCTTGGGCTAAACTCATAGCAGGGTTTGGAACTACTTTGGCTTCATCAATATCCAAAATATTTCCAAAACCTTTACAGGTCGGGCACGCGCCGATAGGTGAGTTAAAGCTGAACAATCTTGAAGTCAGAGGCGGTGGAGTATAACCGCAAACTGGGCAGGAGGATTCTTCGCTGACTTGCAGGCGTTGACCTTCGGTCGTCAGGATTGTGGCTTTACGTGAGATCAAATTTGTATTGTATTTGATACTCGCTTCATAAGCTTGCGTTAAAGAATCGGCAATACGGCCTCTTTCATCCGCATTGAAACTCATACGATCGATGATCAGATAGAAGGTTTCCTTCGGGAGACCTTTCTTAATTGCAGCCGGGTCCCCAATTTCAACAACAGTTCCCATTTCTTCATTGGTCAAACCGGAAGGGGCAATAGGAATACTAATAACCTCTTCGACTGTCTTTTTGGTTGCACCCTTGGTTTTGGTTTTCTTAAGAGTCGCTTTTTTTGTCGCAACAGGTTTTACCGTTGGTGCCACCTTCGGAATATAGATGCGCAGGTAACCGTCTTGCAAAAGCAATGAGTGCAGCTTCTTTGCTTGAGCCACACGGCCGCTCTCGGAAATTTCCACCATGAGGTAGCCACGCTTACCAGTGAACTCTTTGATCACTTTGTCAGTGGCCTCTGTGACGCTCTCTTTTTCAGTCGGGCAGTGATGGGTCGGGCAATAAGACTTGCCGATCTTTTCATACAACAAGCGCAAGTAATCGATGATTTCGGTTGTTGTGCCGACGGTGGAGCGCGAGCTTTTAACAGTGTTCTTTTGTTCGATTGAAATCGCAGGTGGAATATTGCTGATGCCTTCAATGTCAGGCTTTGGTGCTTTATTCAGGAATTGGCGTGCGTAATTGGACATGCTTTCAATAAAGCGGCGTTGTCCTTCAGCAAATAGGGTCTCAAATGCCAGAGAGGATTTCCCTGAACCACTCGGGCCGCAGATCACAGTCATTTTACCGACCGGGATCTTGACCTCGATGTTTTTAAGGTTGTTCTGTTTCACACCCCAGAGGTGGATATCCTTCACTCAGAAAAATCCTGTTTGTAAAAGTCTGTTGCTTCTTCTTGCTTACTGGAAGCAGCAGTTGGTTCAGTTCCTTCAGCGAAGGCCTGGCGCAGGATGTTCTTGGTAGAAGCATTTGCAAGCTTGCCAGTTTCACTGTCAATATTTGCAAATACGATACCATCTGGTACAGGGAAAGTCACATGAGGAAGTCCTTCATGGGCGGCTTTCATGTAATCTACCCAGATTGGCAATGCAGAGCGGCCACCGACCTCGCCCTTACCCAGACTTTTTTCTTTGTCAAAACCCACCCAGACGCCAGTGGCAACTTGAGGTGTGTAACCAATAAACCACGCGTCATAGTAGTTGTTCGTTGAACCGGTTTTGCCGGCAACTTCGCGACCCAAGGCGCGAGCACGAGCACCGGTACCATTCTTGTCTTCAACCACACCACGAAGAAGCGATGTCATCACAAATGCCGTGGTTGGTTTGATCAGTTGCTCTGGATCCTGGAAGAAAAGATTTTCAGCCAGGGCCGCCTTCTTTGGCTCTTTCTTTTTGAACTCTTCCAATTTTGCAGGATCAGCCATCAAAGCCAGGTACTCCTTACGACGATTTTCAAAATCATCTTCGTAAGGTTTCATTTCTCTTTCGAAGCGTGCATCCAGTGAAACATTCTCAAGAATGGTTTTTCCATCGGCATCAGCCACTTTATGGATCAAAAGTGGGCGAGTGCGTTTACCCAAGCGACCCAGTTCAGAGAATGCTTTTGTCATTTCATACAAAGTCACGCTCGAGGAACCCAAAACCAAAGTGAAGTCAGGATTCAGCGGACTGAAGATTCCCAGACGGCGGGAGTACTCAGTGGCCCAAGGAACTCCAACATCTTCGATCACTTTAACGGCTGGAATATTCAAAGATTGCGATAAAGCATTTCGTACGATGATGTCACCGCCAAAACTTTTTGAGTGATTCGCGGGCTTCCAAACTTTGGAATCCTTCGAATCGCCCTGACCCTCTTCATCACCAGTTGAGCCTTCATACACCAATGGGGCATCCATGATAGGCGTTGCGGGATTGTAGCCTTTGTCCATCGCAGATGCGTAGACAATGGATTTGAATGAAGAACCGGTTTGACGAGGAGCTTGAATAGCACGGTTGAATTCGCTTCTTGCGAAGTTCACGCCGCCAACCATTGCTAGAACGTCTTGTGAATCCTGATCCAATGAAATCAAAGCGCCTTCAACAAGTGGCTCCTGATCAAGTTCCAAATCAACATACTTATTGAAATCCGGAAGATTCAAAGGTGCAGCACCTTTTTTAGGAGCGATCGTTCTTGTCGGAGAGAACTTGTCGCCGACAATCTTAACAAGGATAACGTCGCCTTTTTTAAGTGCTTCGGATGGTTTCTTGATTGTCGCCAGGTCGTAGCGTTTTTCAGAGTCCGGCTTACGAGCCCAAGTCATTGAGTCGATGTCGATCAAACCCTGGGAGTCCGCAAATTTTACGTAAACCAAACCAGAAGTGTCATCCACATTTGAAACCACACCCTGAACGGTGTCGTTAATTTTAATGTAAGAAGGCAGCAAGGGGTGCTCCTTTGCGGCTTTCGTGTCGATGGGAGCAATCAGGTCTGCATATTTGCCATCGGGTTGGATGATTCTTTCCGGTGTCGAATCGCCAATTAATTTCGTTCTGTTCTCGGTGATGAATGCTTCAATATCTGAATCCGAAGAGATGTTCTTGATAGGACCACGGTAACCCTGGCGTTTATCAAGTCCTTTAAGACCTGCCATCACTGAATCCTGAGCGGCAAGTTGTTGCTTCAAATCCAATGCTGTATAGATTCTAAGTCCTTTATCCAAAACCATGTTTTCGCCCAGTTGTGCAACCAACATTTGGCGAACGGTTTCAAGATAGAAAGGAGCATACTCTTCGTAGTTTTCGCGAACATAAACTTTAACAGGCTCTTGAATTGCTTTTTCGGCTTGTTCCTGAGTGATGAAACCCACTTCTGCCATACGACGCAAAACGTAGATCTGTCTTTCTTTGGCGCGAGATGGATTGCGAATTGGATTGTAAGCACTTGGTGCTGTCGGCAAGCCGGCAAGAATAGCCATTTCCGGCAAAGTCAGTTTGTTCACTGGTTTGCGATAATAAGTTTGCGCTGCTTGCTCGACGCCGTACGCGCCTTGGCCGAAGTAAATCTGGTTCAGGTAAAGGAAAAGAATATCTTCTTTGGAAAGATTTTTTTCCATATCAATTGCCAACAGGATATCGCTTAATTTACGAGTCAAAGTTTTCTCAGAGGAAAGCATCATGGTTTTTGCAACCTGCTGAGTGATCGTTGAACCACCTTGTACGGAACGACCGGCTCTTAAGTTCGCCAAGGCCGCGCGGAAGATCGCTTGTGGGTTGATGCCCTTATGTTGGAAGAACTGATCGTCCTCTGCGGCAAGGAATGAGTTCACCAAATCTTTTGGAATTTTGTCGTAGGGAACCAAGGTTCGGCGCTTGCGAAAGAACTCACCGATCTTTTTTCCGTTGCGATCATAAACTTGGCTTACAAGTTCAGGTTTGTAATCTTGAACCGTAATAATTTGCGGAAGATTGGACTTAACAGTTTGATAAGCAAGTACGGCGCCGACAACACCAAGGATACATAGGGCGACGAATGCCAGGATGATTTTTTTTAACACTGTAAGGGGCTCCTTTAACGAAGCCCCATTCTAGCAGTGTGTTACATGAGGGTCCAGAGATACTGGTCCGAGGGCTAGCTTCTGCCGCCCTGTTGACTTGAATTGCCGCGATTGTTTTTCATACTGCCACAAGCGGAGTCAACCCAGCTTTGAAGTTCTTCAATTTGCTCCTGCTTATCAGCCATTTCGCCAGAAATCGCGGAAGCAGTCGTGGTTGTCCCAGACGGAGGTTCAACACCAAGTCGTGAAATCTGAGTATTCAAACGATTGATCTTCTCGCCGTACTGAGTTGTTTTTGTGGCAATTGTCTGAAGTTTTTGTTCCAACTTTTGTTTGGCTGCCGTCATTTTGTTCTGAATATTCTGCATGAGTTTAGTCAGATTCTGTTCGGCTTCTTGCTCTTCAGTGGTGGCTTGATTCTGAATTTCAGTCATTTGAGAACCGGCCAGATCCAGGCTGTCCTGAACGCGAGTCATCTTGTCCTGAACTTTCTTGATCTCATTATCCAGGGTTTCTTCTTCCTGTTTTTTAGACTCTAAAAGTGCCTGACGCTTTTGTGCGTAAACGGTCATGCAATCATTCCAGATTGCAATCAGATCCTGTTTTTGACGTTTTGCTTTTGAGATCATTGTTCCAGAAGAAAGACCACTCAAAGAGCTGTCTTTCGCCATTTGGGTTTTTTGGTCATTAACAGCTTTTAAGCAGCCTCGTTTCGCAGAAGCTTCCGTTAAAGAGATCAGTTGCAAAGCCTTGTCGCGCTGGGCAGTAATCACTTTGCCACGAAGATCCAAAAGCTGAGTTCCCAATTCATCCAACGAGTCTTTGGAATCATTTTGTGCTTTTTGGAACTCTGCAATCCGGTCGCGTTTTTGATCAGCAAGATCACGCTTCTTTTGTTGGAGGTCTTCTTGGGCCTTATTCAGGTCTTCCTGAAGATCGGCGATCTCCTTATTGAAATCTTCCTGAATTTCCGCTTTTTCGTCAGAAAGAGCAGCCAAATCCTCTTCAGTTTTATCAAGATCATCAGTGTATTTATCTTTTTTGCTGAAGTAGTCTTGGAAAGTATACTGCGGGCAACCATTGCTGCCGCCGGATTGGCCCATCACGCCCAATGCAGTTCCCAAGGCATTATCGGAGCCAATTGCTGTGGCAGCAGTTGAATAAAGATTCAAAGATCCGTCTGCTCCCGCAGCGCTGCTGCAAGATGCAACTTTTTCTGTACAGCCGGCACCCGCGCCAGCGTCTCTGCAGAGCTTAGTCAAATCGTTCTTCGCATCACGAAGATCGTCTTGGTATTCCTTGCAGACATAACGGTTATTATCCCAGTTGCCGCTGTTGTTATTGTTATTACTATTATTATTGTTGTTGTTGTTGTTATTGTTATTGCTGCTGTTATTAGAGGAATTGTTTGAGGATTCGCTTTGTGCCCAAACTGCGGATGTCATCAATGTGATTAGGGTGAAAACTATTTTAACAGCTGTATATTTGCTGAACTGTCTATTTGTACTCATTTGATTTCCCCCTGATGTTAAATAACGGCTGCAATTGCAGTACCAATTATCGTCACTTTCAGGGGGAAAGTTTACGCCTCAATTTGAAACACTAGACGTTCATCGAGGGCGCTCTGCCGGACAAGGAAGGCCCTGCTTGCAGGCTTCCACAAGCCGAGCATTTTCTTGCTGCGATAGGAATATTCGTCAGGCACTCAGGACAAGCTTTTGTATCGGCAGGTTTTGCCTCGTCTTTGCGTAGACGATTTGCGGCTTTCACAATCATAAAGATCGCAAATGCCACGATAACAAAATCAATAAGCGCATTTATAAAGATGCCATAATTGATAGTCGCGGCACCAGCAGCTTTTGCTGCCGCCAAGGTTGCGTAGGATTCGCCGTTCAGGGCGATGAACATATTTGAAAAGTCGATTTTCCCCATGCCCAAACTTAAAACTGGCATCAAGACATCAGCAACAAAGGAACTCACGATTTTAGTGAACGCGGCACCGATGATGATACCCACGGCCAGATCGATAACATTGCCCCTCATTAAGAAGGTTTTAAATTCTTTCAACATACCCAAAGTCCTTTCTTTAGTACTTTGCGACAAGATTCAAAGTTGTCGTCGTCGTGTTGTATTCTCCCGGAGGAGCGGGTTCGTTTTGATATTGTAGCAGGTAAGCCAGCTTTAAAGAGAACATGGAATTTAACATAGCGTTGATGGATGCCTCTGTATTCACTTGGTAAGCATCAGGGTTCGTCATGTTCGGTAGATACTCGATCCAATATCTGAAAGAAAATTCTTTGTCGATTGCAGTATTGATTTCAGTGTATAAGCGAATCAACTGATCATAAGTGGTTCCAGTGCTGACGTTCTGTTGTTTGGAATAACGATAACCGGCCTCTGTGCTCCAGTTGAAGCTGTCGCCTTTAACCAACCAGTATTTTAAACCGATGTCCGTAGAGTCACGTTGCACATACCCTGCATAAGGGTCACTTTCATACTTTTGCGACACGAACATACCCAAATAATCTGTGAATTCACGGTCATAACGAACACCAAAGTTCCAGTTTTTTGTGCTTTCAACATCGTTGGCCTCAGTGCGGATATATTGACCAAACATGCTGTAAATATTTTTGTCTTGTTGATAAGCAGCTTTGCCTTTTGCTGCCCAGTTTTCTGAATTGGAGTTCCCAGTTACCATGATGGCGCCGGCTTCAGCTTCACCTTTGAAAGGTGGAGGCGGAGCTTCCTGGGCATGTGCGACCAAGGACATGGTTGTAACTGCTGAGATCAATAGAACTGAAACGAACTTCATAATATACCTCCATAGACATTAAGTATTGGTCTTGCCTGAAGAGTCAAAACACCGTGCATATAAAAATTTGATGAGAAAGTAATGAAACTTTGTTAAATTGAACATCGAGGTTTGTTGGAATGCAAAAAGGCTTTAATTCAGATATCACAGTTCGCGGACAAAAATATCACGTGCAAACAGAAGATTGGGGCATGGCGAATCCATTTCTGGTGAGCAGAATTTTTTGCAACGGTGCGGTTCTGAAAACCATCAAAACTCCGCATGAACGAGTACTGCAATTGGGCTCGAATCAACCGACCGAAGCGATCAAACAGGCCCTTCATCGTCAACACTCCACGATCATTGATACTCTGATGGCTGGGGGAATGCCTTAAAAGGCAAATCCTCGACTTCTGGCGAGTATGAATCATGCTCCATCTTTCATAAGATAGAGAGATGATTGAATTCTCTCACGTCTATAAAACATATCCGGGACCTGTGCATGCCCTGAAGAACGTCGATTTAAAGATCGATCAGGGTGAATTTGTTTTTTTAACAGGTCCAAGCGGAGCAGGTAAGACAACTCTATTTAAAATGATTTCTGCGTATGACTTGGCCACTTCCGGAGAAGTGAAAGTTGCAGGATATGATCTGGGGGAGATTCGTGATGGTCAGGTGCCGTTCTTTCGCAGGAAAATCGGCGTGATTTTTCAGGATTTCAAATTGCTTAAGGACCGGACATTGTTCGAAAACGTGGCGCTTCCACTGCAAATTCGTGGCGATAAAGCACCGGCAATTCAAAGAAAAGTTTACGATGTATTGGAGCAAGTGGGACTTGCCCATAAGCACGATCAATATCCTGATTTCGTATCAGGGGGAGAGCAGCAAAGAACGGCGATTGCACGTGCGATCGTTCATCAGCCGGGAGTTCTTATTGCCGATGAACCCACGGGAAATCTGGATCCGCGCTTAAGTGAAGAGATCATGGATCTGCTGGAGCGGGTTTGCTCCCAGGGGACGACCGTTTTTGTTGCGACCCATGATCATGAAATGGTGAAGCGTCGTTTGAAACGCACTCTTGAGCTTAAGGAAGGAATGATTGTGGGGGATAGCAAGTGAGACCTCCGCAAAAAAATCTGGCACTGAAGCTATCGACTTTAATTGTGGTTACTGCATGTTTTGTGGTTATGGGAGCTGCGGCTCTTTTGTCGCAGAACTTCAAAAACATTCTGACCCATTGGGGCGAGGATGTTCAGCTGACTGTCTATTTGTCATCGGATATTTCCGAAGCAGGCCAACAGGAATTGGAAGCTTACTTTAATTCCCAAAAAGATATCGGCGACTTTGCTCTGGTAACCCAGGAAAAGGCCCTGACGGATTTTCGTGCTCAATTGGCAAGTTATGCTCCAGATATCAGCCAGGATGAAGAACTTCTGAAAATGATTCCCTCAAGCTATCAGGTTAAATTGAAATCTGATGTTTCAACTGAAGAACAAAGCAGGACATTGCAGGCGATCTCGGCGGACCTGAAGAACCGGTCCGGTGTGGATGATGTAAGCTTTGGGCAGGATTGGGTTGAAAAGTACGGAGCGTTTGTATCCGCAATCAACTTGTCATTGAACCTGGTTGGTTTTGTTGTTTTGATTGCCTCCATTTTTGTTATGTCCAATGCAATTCGTGCCTCGATTCAGGTACACCGTGATGAAATTGTCGTTCTGGAAATGATTGGCGCGACTTCATCAATGATCCGCAAACCGTTTCTTAAAGAAGGGGCTTTGCTGGGTTTTGTTTCATCCTCGATGGCGATTTTGATCTGTCTGGGAATGTATTCAGTTGGAAAAACTGTAGTGAACGGTCGTCTAAGCTTCTTAAGACTGGGCGAGCAATTGAGTTTCATTTCTCCGGCAATGATTGCCGCGATGATAATCGGCGGAACATTACTGGGAGCGTTTGGCTCCTACCTTTGTGTCAGACGAATTAATGATGGCTATGCGGCCGCAAGTCAGAGGGCTTAGGATTTGAAAAGATCGATGGCCCTTGGGGCATTTGCAATTTTGCTTACTGTTTCCGCAGCTCATGCCGCCACGGCTGTTGGTGCGTCTGCGGAAAAGGCTGATGAAATTAGCAAAGACATCGAGTTCACAAAGCAGAAGCTTGCGGATGCCGAACAAAAGCAGCGACAGGTCCTGTCTGGACTGTACGAAATCAATAAACGAATCAAGAAAACAGTTACTGAGCGTGGGACGTTATCCCAGCAGCGCTCAATACTGGAAGTTAATATTAAGAACCTGACGGATAAAGTGGATGAGCTGGATTCAAAAGCGAAGCTTCAGCGAGCTCAGCTGGCGGAGCGCTTAAAGGCCATCTATAAATTGGGTGGACAACCGCTGGCGCGTTTCATTCTGAATGCGGATAGCTCTGTTTCCATGGATCGCAATCTGAAAATTTTAGGAATTGTTGCCCAAAGAGATTTGGAGTTGATTAAAGGATACAGGCATGACGTCCAGGACCTTCAGAATAAAAGGAAGTCCCTGGCGCAGCGTCTGGAGAATCTGAAATCCGTCGAAGCGCGAATTTCCACTCAGGAAACCAAGCTCGTAGCTGAGCAAAACTTAAAAAACAAACTTCTAAATGGTATTCGCAAGTCGAAAATGTTCGCTGAAAACAAAATCAGCGCGCTTAGAGAGAAATCTGAGCAGTTCAACGTGGAAGATGCGGGTGTTTTTGATGCCTTATTTAAAGCATCATTCATGGATTCCAAAGGTGAGCTACCTCGACCCTTGGAAGGTGTCGTAACTCAAAAATTTGGACTTATTAAAGCAAAGGATCACCCTTACACTTTAAACAGCAAGGGTATTTTTATTTCGGCGGCAACCGGAAGTGCGATTAAGTCAGTTTTTGCTGGAAAAGCTGCCTATGTTGGTGAACTTCCTGGATTTGGAAATACTTTAATTGTCGATCATGGTGATCACTATTATTCTGTCTATTCTCATGCCGGTGAAATCAAAGTGACAACCGGGGATGAAATTACTCAATCCCAGATCGTTGCCACCTCAGGTGATGCCTCCGCAGATTTGCCTGCTGGAATGTATTTTGAGATTAGACATTTTTCGGAACCCTACGACCCGCAACAGTGGATGAAAGGACTCTAACCACATGCAAAGTATTAAACGCTACTGGAAAACTTATATTCTCGGGGGCATTCTGCTTCTGACAATCTTTGCAATGGCTGAAACCGGTTTTCAAGTCCGTGCATTCGCTCAGGATCGCTACGCTGATCTGCAAAACTTCAGTAAAGTGTTGAATCTGATTCAACAGTACTACGTTGAAGAAACAGATACCAAAAAGCTCGTCTATGGTGCGATCAAAGGGATGCTGCGCGAGTTGGATCCCCATACAAACTTTATGCCGCCTGAAATCTTCAAGGATTTTGAAACTGAAACCAGCGGTGAGTTCGGTGGTTTGGGTATCGAGATCTCAAATCAGAATGGAATTCTGACAATCATTTCTCCAATTGAAGATGCTCCAGCTTGGCAGGCGGGTATCAAGGCTGGGGATAAAGTTATTGCTATCGATGGCAACAGCACCAAAGGTATGAGTTTGGTTGAGGCTTCTCAGTTCATGCGCGGTAAAAAAGGCACTAAAATTGTTTTGCGTGTAGTGCGTGAAAAAGAAGAAAAGCCACGCGATATCACGATCACTCGTGGTGTGGTGAAAATCAAATCCGTGAAATACACCGATATGGGTGACGGCTTTGCGTATGTACGTATCACAAGCTTTATTGAAAACACCTCCAAAGATTTGGAAAGTGCGATCCAGGCCCATGTTAAAGCCAATGGCAAACTTAACGGTATGTTGATCGACCTGCGCAGAAATCCGGGTGGTTTGTTGGATCAGGCAGTTAAAGTCAGCGACATGTTCCTGAAAGAAGGCGTGATAGTTTCAACGATCGGTCGTAACAAAGCTGAAAAAGAAGTGGCGATGGCCACGAAAAAAGGCAAGTACACGGATGTTCCACTTGTGATCCTGGTTAATGAATACACAGCCAGCGCCAGTGAGATCGTTTCCGGAGCACTTCAGGATAACAAGCGAGCTTTGATCGTGGGTGAACGCACGTTCGGTAAAGGTTCTGTTCAGTCAGTTATTAAATTAGGTGACGGTTCCGGCTTAAAACTTACGGTTGCGCGGTACTACACACCAAGTGGTACTTCGATCCAGGCGGAAGGCATCCATCCTGACGTTGAAATCGAAGACATCGATCCAGAAACTTTCGCGAAATCTATCCAGAAGCAAGAAACCACTCGCGAGGGTGATATTGCTGGTCACTTGAAAGGTGATAAGGAAAAAGCTGCCGAAAAGCTGGATGTTAAAAAGGGTGCTGAAGAAGGTGCTTTGGCTTGGTGGAAGGACGTTGGGTCGAAAAAAGAAGAAAAGCTGTCGCCTCGCGACAACATCTTGAAGAAAGATTATCAAGCATATCAGGCATTTAGCTATCTTAAGGCGTGGAATACCATGAAGGGTTTGACGCGCTAGTTATTGATTCCGAAAAATAGGGGCCTTACTCTACCGCAACTTCTAACGGGTGGAGGGGCCTCCTTGTTTAAGAATATACTCATATTATTATGCGTCAGCATATCAGCGATCGGAGCAGCAAATGCCGCCGATGCCGTGGGTTTTTCGTCAGGCTCCCAATTCAAAGCAACTCCCATTGAAGGCCAAGTCCACGTAACCTGCGAAGGTTTCAATGGCGGAGGCGCTGCCACATTTACGTGCAGAGATGTTGTTCTGGATCCTTCCTCATTTGATTATTTTGTAGGTCCACGTGATTCCAGAGCGGTTCGCTATGAACTTCGCAATATCCGTGAAGACGGTTCGGTGCGGACGAAAGAAGATGACTACAGCGGTTCCCAAGGTCGCAGTGTAGAGACAATCAATCTTTGGATCTCAACTATTTTTCAGAAGCCGTTGTTGGCTTCCGGTAAAAACAAAATCAGCTATGCTGTTTACGCTTCCAGCAATCGTGAGCCCCTAAGCCACGGGGAGTTCACAATCAACGTAGCTCGCAACTCTTCCAGAGTTTGCCCGACGACTCACTACAATTCCGCAGATGTTAACGACTGCAGCAGCCAATACTCCGTCTGCCAGCGTTACTTCCAACAATTCAATAACTGCCGCTAAAGGTACGGACACACTTTCTCCACCTTGCCAGCCATCATGTTTAGCACTGAAAAGTAAGTAAAGCTTTGGATATTCACCGTCTTCTTTTATCATTCTTGTTTCAGGAGAGATGAAAATGAGAAAGCTACTTTTTATATCACTATTTGTTCTATCTGCATGTGCCTCTCAATCAAAAAAAACTGAGGCACAAACCGAACCTATGAAAGGTTTCGATGCTGAGTTAACTCAATTCACATATCCATTCCCGGTTTCATTCTATTCTTTCCGAGCGCAAGGTCAGGATTTGAAAATGGCCTACATGGATGTGTCCCCTGATAAGGGCTCCGACAAAGTCATTGTTCTTTTCCATGGAAAAAACTTTTCCGGTTACTACTTCGAAGATATGGCGAAAGTTTTGGTGGGTAAGGGCTACCGTGTGATCATGATCGATCAAATCGGATTTGGAAAATCCACTAAACCAGCGGAGTTTCAATATTCTCTGCATGCGCTATCATCGTATTCAAAAATGCTGATGGATAATCTTAAAATAGAAAAGTATCAGCTGCTGGGCCACTCCATGGGAGGTATGCTCGCGGCACGATATGCATTGATGTATCCAGATAACGTAACAAAACTTTTCATGATTAACCCATTGGGGCTTGAAGATTGGAAAACTCTGACAACCTATAAAAGCGTTGATCAACTTTACGACGGGGAGCTTGCCAACAACATCGACAAGGTTAAGAAGTACCAACTTGATCACTACTACGATAATAAATGGAAGGCAGAGTACGACAAGTATTTGATTCCGGCGAAGGGTTGGTTTGACGGCCCTGATTACGCACGCATTGCATGGACCTCCGCTCTAACTTCGGAGGCGATCTTTACTCAGCCGGTATACTATGAATTCAAAAATCTGAAAATGCCGACTGTGTTGGTGGTAGGAACCAAAGATACCACAGCCATCGGAAAAGCCTGGGCCCCAGAGGAAAACAAAAAGAAATTGGGCAACTACCCAAAAATGTCCAAAGACGTAATCAGTAAAATAAAAAAAGGAAAGTTGATCTCACTACCAGGAATGGGCCACACCCCATTCATCGAAGACCCAGCCAAATTCTGGAAAGCCGTTAATCTTTAAAAGGTCGCGCCAGAGGCAAGGACACACTTTCTCCATGACTGAAGTGCACTTCTGAATGTACTTCAGTCTATTCGAATCCGGTCTGCAATTTTAAAATCTGTTCTTTTTAAAGCCCTATTAATTGCAAGATATCGTTCCGCTTCAAAATCAATATTTAGCCAATTACTGCGATCGTTAGGCATGGTAGCGAACCACTCATTTTCGGGAGACAACTCAATCCCAGGTGTATTTAATGTAGAGAATCGATAGTCCTCTACGTGATTTGCCAGTCCTGCTTTAATGGGGTTGCGAAGTATATACTTGTAAACCGATGCAAAGCTTTCGGGTTCTTTCACAAGTGTTGGCTTGTAGGGACCACCAAATACGTGATTTATTCGGCCTGCTTTTTTGTTTATTGCCTTGCTAACAGTTTTTTGAAGGTAGTTCATTGTCTCGCCAAGGGTAAACTTATCCGAACACTGGACAAGCATGTGGTAATGATTGTCCATTAGAACGAAAGCATAAATATTCAACCCGTATTTCTGCTGAGTTTTTTTGATAGCGTCCTGAAAGATGTACCAACATTCTTTAATGGGTAAATAAAACCATTCCTTATTATTTGATCGAGCCATGACGTGGTACGGGAGTTCGTGAGTGTAAAGGACTTTCTTTCTTGCCATGATATAGAAATTTGCAAGATTGGTACTAAACGTTAACACAACCGAAGTGATTTATGGAGAAAGTGTGTCCGTACCTTGGAGGCTTCGTACCTTGGAGGCTTGGCGGTGAGGCGGGAAATAAAAAAAGGCTCTCTTGCGAGAGCCTTTGATGGAGAAAGTGTGTCCTTGCCTCTGGCGCGACCTTTTGACGATTAGTTTTGTTCGTCTTTGAAGGTGCCGGCTGGAACTTCTTTAACTTTGATAGTTTTGTTCAAGAAGTTGATCACTTTTTCTTCAGTGATTTGGTAAGTCAAACGGCTTGATTGCTCTGGGCGACCGTAGAATTCTTTGATACGGGAAACTTCGATGCCAGTTTGTTTAGCGTATTCTTCGAATTTCGCATCAACGTCTTCTTTTTTCGCGAATAGATCGTGTTTTTTCGCAATAGCATCAACCAAGAATGATGATTGGATCATCTCAGTTGCTGTGTTTGTGAAGTCAGCATCCCATTTTTGAACGTAAGAACCGAAGTCCGCTTCGCCCATGCCTTGGTCAGCCATACGTTTTTTGAAGTCTTCAACCAATGAAGCTTTTTGCTCTTTCAACAAAGAAGGAGGAACTTCAACTGGGTTTTCTTTTACAAGAGTTTTCAAAGTGCGGTTTTTGAAGCCGTCTTCGATACGTTTTTTGTCGTTTTGCTCAAGGTCTTCTTGAATAGTTTTTTTCAAGTCAGCCAAAGACTCTGGACCACCTAGAGTTTTGATGAACTCATCGTTCAACTCAGGCAATACTTTTGCTTTGATTTCTTTCAAAGTAACTTTGAACTCAACTGGCTTACCAGCAAGCTCTGCAGAGTGGTATGGATCTGGGAATTTCAAAGTAAGAGTTTTCTTCTCGCCTTTTTTCATTCCAACGATACCGTCTTCGAATCCTTCGATGAACTGGTTGGCACCCAACTCTAGGTTGTGGTCTACGCCAGCGCCGTTTTCAAGAGGTGCGCCACCGATGAAGCCTTCGAAATCGATAACTGCCGTGTCGCTTTTTTTAGCGGCGCGATCTTCAGTTACTGTTTCGAAAGTCGCGCGTGAAGAGCGGATGTTTTCCAACACTTGATCAACTTTTTTTGCGTCGAATTCGAAAGCTTCTTTTTCAACTTCCAAACCTTCGTATTTTTTCAAAGTGATTTCTGGGCGAACATCAAAAGCTGCAGAGAAAGAGAAATCTTTGTCAGCAGCTGGATCAGCAAACTCAAATTCTGGGTAGCTGATAGGATCAAGTTTGTGCTCTTCCAACGCTTGCGCGTAGTGTTTTTGAACTAGGTCTTGAACGACGTCTTGTTTTACACGGTCGCCATAGATGGATTTGATTGTGTTCAAAGGAGCTTTACCTTTACGGAAGCCTTTGATTTCCACGTCTTTTTGAATGCTGCTGAACACTTTGTTGAAAGATGCTGCCACAACTGCAGCTGGAATTTCGATATTCATCTTTCTTGAAAGGTTAGAAACCTTTTCTACGTTTGATTTCATGCGATTACTCCTACATGTTAAAAGCCGTCGGATAGTAGGTTATGCCCGCTCTGAAGGCACCTTGTAATGCCATGCGTAATGCCTATATTTCGAAGCTCAGAGACACTTTAAATATCTATGCAGCAAGAGATTCACTTTGTGACGGGAAAAGGGGGCGTTGGTAAGTCGGTTATAGCCGCGGCGCTCGCTTTGAAATTAAGTCGTCAGGGTAAAAAGGTTCTTTTAGTGGAACTGGGAGATCAAAGTTTCTTTAAGGATTTCTTTGACTTAGCTGACGTCGGTTTTCAGCCCGTTGAAATTAAGCCGCAACTGTCCGTAGCTCTGTGGACCGGAGAGGCCTGTCTGCGTGAATATGCCCAATACCTGATCAAAGTGGAAAGTCTTGCGAAATTGTTCTTCGATAATGCCGTGATGAAGGCTTTCATAAACATCGCACCTGGTTTGCCGGAGCTTGCGATGCTGGGAAAAATCACTTCGGGTCCACGCAAGTACGGTCCACCGATGAATTTTGATTGTCTGGTGGTGGATGCATTTGCGACGGGGCACTTCAAGGCACTGTTGGCGGCACCCAGCGGAATGGCGCAAGCCGTGCAGATTGGTCCGATGGGGGAGCAAAGTCGCAGCATCATTCGCGTACTTCGTGATCAGAGCATCACGAAGTATCACATCGTCTCGTTGCCCGAGGAATTGCCTCTGAAAGAATCCACAGAGCTTTCTGAATATTTGAAAAACGAATTCTCTGTAGAGCCGAGTCTGGTCATGAACAAAGTTCTGGATGTGAACATTCCACTGTCTTCCCTAAAAAACGCCGAGACTCAGACAAGTTCTGATTTGGGATTGTTTGCCCAGTATCTGGAGCAACAACTGGATCGCCAGCAGTCCATGTTTAAACAGGCAGGCACAAACTTTAAAACAATCGTTAAAGTTCCGTTGTTTTTTGAAACTGATCCTTGGAAGCTTGTGGAAAAAGCCGTGGAGAAAATCCCATGAGTCGCGACTTGCTGAAAGATACCAAAGTATTGGTCTGTGTTGGCAGTGGCGGCGTCGGAAAAACCACGGTGGCAGCGGCTGTTGGCGTGTTGGCAGCAAAAGAAGGTAAAAAAGTTCTGGTACTGACAATCGATCCGGCAAAGCGCCTGGCTCAGACTTTGGGAATCGAAGGCACGAATGACATCACCAAAGTTCCCGGTCAGAATTTCAAGGGAGAGCTGTACGCCTCCGTCATCGATCACAAAAAAACCTTCGATGAATTTGTGGAAAGAGCCGCGCAAAAATCAGAGGCTGTTCGCAGAATTTTTGAGAACAGTCTTTATAAGCAACTGTCGACAAGCTTAAGTGGCTCGCAGGAATTCACGTCTCTTGAAAAACTGTACTCGGTCTATGAATCTGGAAAATTTGATTTGATCATCCTGGATACTCCGCCGACCAAGCATGCGCTGGATTTTCTGAAAGCTCCGCAAAAACTGGCAACATTGTTCAGCGAGGGAGTTGCCAAGTGGTTCCGGGACCCTGAGGGAAAAAAGTCCGGAATTTTCGGTCACCTGATTCAAGCGGGCACACGCCAGGTTTTGAAAGTTTTGGAAACGCTGACCGGCTCGCAATTCATTCGCGAGTTGGGTGATTTCTTTATCAATATTGAACAGTGGCAGGGGAAGCTTTTGCAAAGAACAACGGAAGTTCAGCGAATGCTCGTGGCCCCGACGACAAGATTTTTCCTGGTGACCAGTTTTGATCAGGCAAAATTAAAGGAAGCCGAGTTTTTCTCCCGTGAAATCCGTAAGGGCGGGTACAACTTAGACACGGTGATTTTGAACCGCGTTTTCCCTCATTGGCTGGACCTCCGGGTAGGTTATGAAGGCGGGACCGCGGAGCAAGGGCTTGTGGACTTGTACATGCAAATGAAGACCTATTACAATCATAGGGATGCGATCTATCGACTTTTTGAAAAGAAGATGTCGCGCGATGCCCGTGTTTTGAGAATTCCTGACTTGGTCAAGGATGTCTCGGATCTTTCGGGTCTGGAAGAAATCAGCGCCCTCATTACTGAGGAGGAGAAGGTTCCATGAATAAAGTGATCAGCCTGTTTGTTCTTTTCGCGTTAACGGGTTGTAGCTTTTTTCAAATGAATCGCAGCGAGGAAGGGGCTTTGCAAAATCAGCGCCTTCTGGAAGAACGCGATATTAAAACCGCTCAAGATACTTTGAGTGCTGGGAATTACCCGGAAGCCTTCAAACAATTCAAACTATTTCAACAAACTTATCCGGTTTCTTCTTACACGCAGGCTTCCCGCATTGGCGAAGGTCAGGCGCTTGAGGGACAGGGCAAGTGGACCGAGGCTGCCGCCATCTATCGTGACGTGACTTTGAAAACCAGAAACCTTCAACCTGACATCTCGGCACTGGCCAGCTATCGCATGTCGTTTTGTGAAGAGGCCCTGGGTGATGATCAAAAGGCGGTGGCAAGTCTTCTGGATGCAAGAAGTCTGCGCAACACTCTGCCTATGACTGTCGCTTATGCGGAGATTCCAGCAAGGCTTGCGGCGGCTTACAGTCGTATGGGCCGGGAGAAAGAGGCCGTTCAATATTTGAACGAAGCTGAAAAAGGCATTGCAAAAATTCGCGCCGAAGCGGACCCCGCAACACTTGAAAAAGACTGGTTGGCAAAAACCTATTTTCAGATGGGCAGCTCCTCCACAAACCAGCTTTCTGCGGAAAACTTTGATTCTTTCATAAACTCTCAGAATCTGATGCAGATCTATCTGATCAAAACCATAGAGTTGAATGACAACAAATGGTCGGCGAAAGCTGTAAAGCAACTGAATGCAACCTACAATGAAATGTACCTGCAAGTGGAGTCAGTTCAGCAAAACCCAAGTCAACAAGCTCATTTGGGGGGCGCATTAGTTCATTTAATTGATCGAGCAGAATTATATAAGCCGATCACTGGACAAACTCTGAATAGTTATCAGATTGAATTTTTCACATTAGCCAATGATGTGCGCAATAAAACAGAAAGACTTCTGTATCAGGGCCATGAAACCATGGGTCTGACGGAGGAGTCTAAAAGACTTAACAGCATTAAAAGATCCGGACGAACAAAAGCAGATGCTTTGTTGCCGGGCGAGGAAAGTTCTTCTATAAAAGCACTTCCCCAAAAAAAGGTCGCTCCGGGTACGGATCCGAATTTGTAGTTAAGATTTTAAGGAGAAATAATGGCGAAGCTCACCCTTCACAAACAAACAATCGCCAATATGAACGAGATTTGTGCTTGGTTCACGGCCAAGTCAAATGAATACCAGTACCCGATCTACTCAAGTTATGACATCAGGGACTCGGGATATAAAATCACCAATGTTGATGCAAATATTTTTCCTGCGGGATTTAACAATATTTGTCCAACGGACAAAGAGACATCAGTGTCTCTTATGAATAAGTACATCACCCAACACTACGGTGATAAAATCAAAAAAGTTCTTCTGGTGACCGAAGAGCACACCAACAATGCCTTTTATTGGGAAAATGTATTCACGATCAAGTCATTAATCGAAGCTTCCAGTATTGAAGTGCGTGTGGCGATTCCCCGAGAGCTGCCAGAGCCTTTGCAAATCACAAGCTCAGCAGGAAACGAGATCACTCTCTACTCCGCACTGATGAGCGGCACTTTGATGAAGGACTACAATCCGGATTTAATCATCAGCAATAATGACTTTTCCATGGCCTATGAAGAATGGGCGGAAACTGTTGTGCAATTCCCAATGAATCCGCCTCGTGAGTTGGGATGGTATCAACGTAAAAAAAGCACGTACTTCAAATACTATAATCAGCTTGTTGCAGAATTCAGTGCGATTGCCAAAATCGATCCATTTCTGATGAATGTGGAAACTGAATTGTTTGAGCACTTTGATATTGGCGATGAAAAAAGTCGTGACGAACTTGCCGCCCGTGTGGATGCGATGCTGGCCCGGTTGAAAGGTGAGTATCAAAAGCGCGGAATTAACCAAGAGCCATTTGTATTCGTAAAAAATAATGCCGGAACTTACGGTCTGGCAGTTATTCGCGTGGGTTCTGGAGCCGAAGTTAAAGAGTGGAGTTATAAATCACGTAAAAAAATGAAAGCGGCCAAGGGTGGTCGTGACGTTGAAGAAGTGATTATTCAGGAAGGAATTCCCTCCATCGTTGAAGCAGACGGAGCAAGTGCGGAGCCGGTTATTTACATGATCGGGTCAGATCTTGCCGGTGGATTCTTAAGAACGCATTCCGAGAAAAGCTCCACTGAAAGTCTGAACAGCCCAGGTGCAGTTTATAAGCGACTTTGCGTTTCTGATCTTGCGATCAACACACCGGGATGCCCTCAGGAAAACGTCTATGGTTGGACCGCTAAATTGGGATTATTGGCCATCGCCCATGAGGCTCGCGAGCTGCATGCCCAATTCAAGGGCTACACTTAATCAGCGTCAGTTTCTGCCACCTGTCTTATATTTAGACAGGTGGTGTTCCATCAACAATCACGTATTTAATATGAGTCGGGAACGGGCTTTGCTGGATGGCTGCTGAATACAGAATTCAGGAGGCTCCAATGAACCTTTTCAAACTTAATTTTCGCACGGTCGGTCTTACTTTGGCGGGGTTGATGGTCTCCGTGGTTTCCCATGCGGGAATGGTTTCTGGGACTATCGGGGTTTCGTTGACCATCATTGATATGGCTCAAATGACGTCCGAAGGCTTCTCTTCAAATCCTACAGATTATACCGGTGGTCGTTATATCAGTGCCCTTACCAGTGCCAATGACGGCGAAAGAGTTGGAATCTATTTGAATGGTCAACAAGTGGCTTCAGCGATCTCCAATAAAGGTGTCATCAACTTTCAGCTAAATGCAAAAGACGCCAGCAGTATCGATGTTAAACTTAAATCCAAAGGGCGCGATGTTCAGGTTATCCACGCTGCCTACCGTTCCAGACAGAATGCACCGGTTCCGCAGATGGTTCTGGACCCGCAAATTCGCCAAATGCAGGTGGGTGGTCAAACTATGAACGTGCAAAGCGTGATCATTACCTACTAGACGATAGACCTGCGTAGCCACTTTAATTTCCAAGTCGCGCCCGAGCCCATGCTATCCTGCATATAAGAGGAAACGATATGCAAAAATATGTGGGAGTCTTCGGGCTTTTCTTTGTCTGCTTTGTGGCAGGCTATGCTTTGGTTTACAACAATACAGAAATCCAAACAATCAGTCGTGACCCGGCAGCCGTTCGTTCTAACTTTGATTTCTCGCATCTGTCTGGTGAAAATCTGCAAGAAGCCGTCAAACAACGTTTGGTAAGTGGTTTTGAATTAAAGAAGGCACCTGGAGCATCCGGTTTGTCTTTGGGTCATTTTGTTTTCGTTGATCAATACGGTCAAAAAAAACTGGCTTGTCAGGAGTTCGCCAAAGTCAGCTTTGTCTTTGAAGCGGAAGGCGTTTCTGTTTCTGGTGATAAGCCGTCCATGGAAGTGGAAGGATCCTGCGAATTCTCTTCGGACATGGCCAAGATCAATCCTCTGTGGGTTCCTGTTGCAAAAATTCTTGGTGAGAGCCCTGCCGATGGTGAATTTCAATTCAACGGTGAAGGTGCGGTGACCGTAAGATTTGCCAACCTTCCTGATCATTGGCCAAAAACGTGGCTTCTTAAAACGGTTCGCATGAAGAATGTCAATTCTGCCGATTTGGTTATTGAAAGCAATGAAGTTGCGCGCTACCTGGGTCATCCAGTGGTGGTTAATTTCTAGAGCTGATTTTCGGGCACAAACAAAGACATCAATGATGCCTTCACTCTCTGCCACCATGTGGTTTCCGGTTCAGAGGTGAAGGTTTTTTTATGCCCATCTTCGTAGGTGTTCCAAGTGAGTTTACCCTTTTCATTAAGCCCCAATCGGTAGGCGATCTCCGGCAGATTCTCCTGAAACTGAGAAACAAACTTCTCGGCCATTTCGGGGCTGTCGATGATCACTCCCATTTCTGAATTTAGAAATACCGAACGGGGATCCAGATTCATTGAACCCACTAAAATGGTCTTTCGATCAAAAACCAATGTTTTGCCATGCAGACCTGCGTGTGAGGAGCTGGAGCCCATCGTGCGTTTTCGCTTTGTCAGGTTCTGATGATCGTGGGGTTTTAACTCGTAAAGTGTGACTCCGTTCTTAATCAACTTTTTGCGATAACCCTTATATCCCGAAAACACGGCAGCGACATCGCCAGAGGCCAATGAGTTTGTTAATACAATGACATTGGTTCCCGCTTGAATTTTCTTCTTAAGAAAATCAACGCCGGTGTCTCCGGGAACAAAGTAAGGCGAGATCATGAATACTTCCTGCCGGGATTCACGCATGTAAGGTCGAACTTGTGACTGCAGATTGTCTGTTTGTTCGTGGGGTTCCTGGCTGAATTTTTCAGGGGGATCGAAGATCACCTGGGCCGGTGCCCAATTCAAAGGAACATCACCAGTCGCATAGGATCTGCCCATGTTACTTTGATAAAGCTGCTGAATATAGCGTGCTTGTGATGCCTGATAGGTATCCCCTTTAAGATTTTCCCTAAAAGTCAGATAATCAAGCTCGGTAGGTTTGATGTTGGAAGTAAGGGATTCAATCGGGAAAGCAATGTCCGTGTTCCAATAAGTATCAAATTCATTGGCAAGACCGGAGACCACCGGCCCAATGCACCACATATCCAGATCCCCGAAGTTCATCTCGTTGCTGGCCCAGAAATATTCGTCACCGATATTTCTTCCGCCAACGATGGCGATCTCGTTGTCAGCGATAAAAACTTTGTTATGCATGCGTCGGTCGATTTTTCCCAGCCTGAATATGTCCATAAAGCGCAGACTGCGATGGGCGAATGGATTCGCCATGCGTACCTCAATGTGGGGATGCATCGACAACATGCGAAGCCTTTTTTCATGTTGGCCTAAATTTAAATCATCCAAAAGGATTCGCACTCGAACGCCACGATCCGCGGCTTTTAGAACTTCATCGACAAGAATGGTGCCGGTTAGATCATTGTTCCAGATGTAGTACTGCAGATCCAATGATCGCTCCGCAGTTCGCATGCCTGCCAAGCGCGAGATAAAAGCGTCCTCGCCGTTAAATAAAGCGTTAAATCCTGACTCTCCGTTGTGTGCGGCAAGTTTGGCTTTAATATTTTTCGAGATGGTCGTGGTGGGGTCGGCGGGGATCGAGTAGCTGGGTGTTCTTTCAACATTCTTGGGCAGCGAGGCACATGCTATCGGCATAAAGGATAACATCAATAGTGAAAGGAGTTTCAGAGACTTCCCCATATATGAATTATCGAATTGAACGAATGGGGCATGATAGGTCTAATGGCAAAAAACAAAAGGCCCTGGGATTACCAGAGCCTTTGATGTTTTATTGGAATCAGATCGCAATTAAACGTATTGTTTTGCAACTTCAACGAAAGTGCGAATCATCGCGCCAGAAGCACCTTTTTTAGGAGCGTATGGCAAACGATTGCCCACAGCCCAGCCAGTGCCCGCGATATCAAAGTGCGCCCATGGGATGTCTTCACCAACGAACTGCTCAAGGAATGCTGCTGCTGTTGCAGAGCCAGCACCTTTCCCAGAAGAGATGTTGGAAAGATCAGCGTAAACGCCTTTCATGTCCTTCAAGTGGAAATCAGTCAAAGGCATGTTCCAAACCCACTCGCCAGATTGTACTGCAGCTTTTTCAATTTTGTTTTTCAAAGCAGAGTTACGAGTGAAGTAACCAGTGTGAGTGTTGCCCAAAGCAACAACCATTGCGCCAGTTAGAGTGGCAGCATCACAGATTACTTGTGGTTTAAGTTCAGTAGCATAAGACAATGCGTCTGCAAGGATCAAACGGCCTTCAGCATCTGTGTTGTTCACTTCGAACGTTTTACCGTTACGAGCTGTGTGAACGTCACCTGGCTTGGTCGCAGAACCGTTGATCAAGTTTTCAGTGGAAGCCACCAAGCCAACTGCGTTTACTTTCAACTTCAATTGAGCAATCGCCAGCAAAGTACCGATTACGTTTGCGCCACCGCACATGTCGTATTTCATTTCTTCCATACCTGCGCCCGGCTTAATAGAGATACCACCGCAGTCGAAAGTCAGACCTTTACCAACGAAGCAAACTGGCTTTTTAGCAGCAGCTGCGCCTTTGTATTCCATGATGATGAAACGTGGCTCTTGATCAGAACCAGCAGCAACACCAAGAAGGCCGCCCATTTTTTCTTTTTTGATACGAGCTTTATCCCAAACTGTTACTTTCAAGTTTGCGATACCCTTAGCTGCTGCCACTGCAGAGTCAGCCAGGATTGTCGGAGTCATCAAGTTACCTGGCATATCACCAAGGCGACGAGAGAAGTTAACGACATTTGCCAAAACTGAACCTTCGTGGAAAGCTGCTTTAACAGCTTTGTCAGCAGCAAGTTTTGTTACGATGTGAACATTCAACTCGTCTTCAGCTTTTTTCGGTTTAGTAGTGGATTTAAGTTCGTCGAATACGTAGGAAGTCAAAACCAGACCTTCTGCGACAGCTTTAACGAAGTCAGCAGTATCTTTTTTAGAAGTCGTGATGCCATCGAAATGAATAGCAGCTTCCTTAACATTCAAAGCTTTGATGGCTTCAAGAGCAGAAGCGATGGATTGGCGAACGGATTCGTGTGTGATCTCGTTTTCTTTACCCAGACCGACAACAATAAGATGACGGTAGCCGCTGATGTTGTATTCACGGAAAGTGATAGCTTCCTGATGTTTACCAGTAATGGTTTTTTCAGAGATAGAATCAACCAGCTGTTTGTTCAGCTCATTATGAGTCACTTTCGCAAGCTTGTCTTTTTGTGATGAAGACTTTGAAAACACGACCAAAGCCGGGCAAGTCAAAGTATCAATATCTTTGTTCAGTAAGTTAAAAGCCATAGTTAAACCTCTTAAAATGATTGTGTAATTCGGCTTTGTTAGATGTAACATAGCACTCCTAGGGGTCAAAGGCTTTTTCATAAAGTCTTGCTGGAGTATTCCGATAGGTAGCACAGCATAAGACCTTTAAATTCCTTCGGCGTTGGCCGGGGGTAGACAACATTAGGAGACATCAGTGCCACTCATTCCTTACGTCATAGAGCAAACTTCAAAAGGTGAAAGATCATACGACATCTACTCTCGCCTTCTAAAAGACCGTATTATCATCCTGGGCTCGGCGGTGACTGACGAAGTAGCCAATGCACTTATTGCCCAATTCCTATTCCTTGAATCCGATAACCCGGAAAAGCCTATCCATTTGTACATCAATTCCCCAGGGGGCAGTGTGTCTGCCGGTATGGCGATTTACGACATGATGCAGTTCGTGAAGTGCGATGTGGCGACATATTGCATGGGAATGGCGGCATCAATGGGTTCCCTGCTTTTGACAGCGGGTACCAAAGGTATGCGTTATAGTCTGCCAAATACACGTATCATGATCCATCAACCTCTTCTTTCAGGTGGTGGTTTGTCTGGTCAGGTGACGGACATCGAAATTCATGCGCGCGAGCTCCTACGAACCAAGGAAAAATTGACTCGAATTTATGAAACTCACACTGGCAAGGACTATGAATTCCTAAGACAGCAAATGGAAAGGGACAATTTCATGGACCCTTACCAAGCTAAAGAATTCGGTTTGCTTGACCACGTTGTAGAATCTCGTAAGGCGAAAAAAGGGTAATCAGAGATGACGACTAAAGACACCAACGGCGCATTGAGATGCAGTTTCTGCGGTAAAGGCCAAAAAGAAGTTAAAAAACTTATTGCTGGTCCTGGCGTATATATCTGCGATGAGTGTATTGACCTGTGCAACGACATCATCGACGAGGAAAAAGAGAAAGAGACAGCGGTAAAAGGCACCTTCAAGGTACCAAAACCGTCTGACATCAAAACCTACCTTGATGATTACGTGATCGGCCAAACTCAAGCCAAGAAAACTTTGGCAGTTGCAGTTCACAATCACTACAAGCGTGTGAACGCTATGTCTGGTGGTAAAAAATCCACTGACGTGGAAATGCAAAAATCCAACATCCTTTTGATCGGACCAACGGGTTCCGGTAAAACATTGTTGGCGCAAACAATTGCAAAAATCCTTAATGTTCCATTCGCTATGGCGGATGCAACGACATTGACTGAAGCAGGTTACGTGGGTGAAGACGTTGAAAACGTTGTCCTGAATCTACTTCAAGCTTCTGACTACGACGTGGAAAAAGCCCAAAAAGGCGTTATCTACGTGGACGAGATCGATAAAATCTCCCGTAAGTCAGAAAATCCATCCATCACTCGTGACGTATCGGGTGAGGGTGTGCAACAGGCCCTTCTGAAAATCCTGGAAGGTACAGTTGCAAATCTGCCTCCGAAAGGTGGTCGTAAGCATCCACAACAGGAATTCATCCAGGTGGATACGACGAACATTTTGTTTATCGTGGGTGGTGCATTCGTTGGTTTGGATAAAATCATCGAAAACAGAACGACAAATAAAACATTGGGTATCGCTGCGGAAATCCGCACGGCATCTGAATTTGCACAATCTGACTTGCTTGCGAAAGTGGAGCCGGATGACTTGTCCAAGTTCGGTTTGATCCCAGAGTTCATCGGTCGTCTACCGGCGATTGCAGTTCTTGGTCAATTGGATGAAGATGCGTTGATGGATATCCTGGTTCGCCCTAAAAATGCGATCACCAAGCAATACCAAAAACTGTTCTCATTCGAGGGCGTTGACTTGAAATTTACTGACAAAGCTCTTCGTGCCGTGGCGCAAATGGCTTTGAAACGTAAAACAGGTGCCCGTGGTCTGCGTGGCGTGCTGGAGACAGCAATGCTGGATATCATGTACGACGTTCCGTCAAAAGGTAACGTGAAAGAAGTTATCATCGATGAAAACGTTATCAATGATGGCACGGCTCCGATGATGGTTTACAAAACCGACGAGGAAATGAAAGCCGAAGCTGATGCAGCAGAAGCTAAAAAGAAAGATTCAGCTTAGTAAGCTGGCGCTTGCCGAGAATCGATAATCGAAAATCGAAGTGAAAACCCCAGGGAGAAATCTCTGGGGTTTTTGTTTTTCTAGGGTAGTTTGATTACGTAGGCCTTTAGGGTTGCGCCTGGGACCATGGAGGTGGTGGCCGTGACCTTTACGCCCTTTGGCAGATCTTCAAGCTGGGTGTTTTTGTAGTCGATGTTGAAGTCGATTTTCTTGGAGCGATCGTTGGGGCAGGTGAAGACACCTTTGAAGTAGCGGCCATTGTTGTTGCGTATGCCGTATTCGTCATAGAATGATTTATTGGTCACTATGAATGAACCTTGGCAGGTGGCTTCAGTGCGCCCGTCTTTGTGATAGCGGGTGATTTCAAATTCCTTGTTGTTCATGACGTGAAACTTCATATACGCCTTTTGGAACATATAAGATGCTTCGACATTGTAGCGGCCCACAATATTGTCGGCGGTAAGAGGTGTTGCAAAAGCGGGAATACTTCCAGAAACCATCAGTAGCAAAGGTAAAACGAACTTCTTCATTGAGGTCCTCCTTGGTTATTTCGTAGTGTTCTTCTTATACGAAACTTATAAAAGGGGAGCCAAAGTAAATGGAAGAATACGTTGGATTACAAAGATAGGTTCAGATCGGATTTTAATGCTTCGCCCAAGGCGTGGAAATCGACGGGCTTGCTGAGGAAGCGTTGTGCGCCAAGTTGCTCAGCGCGATTTCTGAATTCGGAGGATTCGTAAGCACTGACCACATAGAAAGGAAGGGTGGTGTTCGTCTTGCGAACTTCCTGAAGAAGTTCAAAACCATCCATCTCGGGCATATTAATATCTGACATTATGAGGTCAACTTTAGGAGTGTCGGCAACACGCAGGTAGTTCAGGCAGTCAAGCGCACTTAGAAATGAAACAAGTTTCACTCCGCCAAGGTCAGCGAAGAACTTTTTAAATTTCAATTTATAAAGCAGATGCGTATCTGCCTCATCATCGACGACCACAATATGAATCATGCATGAATTCTTTCGTGAACCATAGGTAACGACATCACGAATTCAGTCCACTGACCAAACTCACTTGTGTACTTTAATGTGCCACCGTGCTTTTGAGCAATGTTAAACGCAACGGTGAGACCAAGTCCAGCACCTTCTCCGGGTGCTTTGGTTGTGAGGAATGGGTCAAAGACCTTTTCTCCCAATATAGATGGGATGCCGATACCATTGTCACGAATCGAAATTTCCACATTGTCCCCACGGACCGCAGTTGAAATAGTCAGCTCTGGTTCAGTATTTTTCTCAGTTAAAACTTTCTTCTCAAGCGCGTGGATGGAGTTGTCTATGATATTTGACAAGGCTCTCATCAGGGAAGCGGAATACGCCTGAGCATAAATGGATTCAGTAAGACGATAGTTCACCTTCGGAGGAATATAGGCAGAGCCCAACGCGCGGTTGGCGATCGTTTGTTGATAGGCCTTCTTAACGATTTCGTTGATATCAGTGTTTTCCAGAATGTCACTGTCATAGCCCGACAAAATCTGCATGGAGCGAACGATTTGGTCGATGCGCTGACTGTGTTTTAAGATGACACGACTGATCTCTCGAATTTCCTCGTTATCCTCAGACTCACTTAGAAGTTCACTGAAATTCAGTACAAAGTTCAGTGGATTGCGGATCTCGTGGGCCACGCTGGCTGTAAGGCTACCCAGGGACGCCAGTTTTTCTTGCGCAACAAGAGTCGCCTGCATTCGTTTGATCTGAAGCATGGCTTTTTCAAGACTCTGATTTTTTGTCGTTAATTCGCGCGTACGATTCATCACCTTGTGTTCAAGGGCCTGATTCAATTGCTCCAACTGCTGGTTTGCTTCCAGGAGTTCGATTTTGAATTGGTTGATGGAGTCGACCAGAATGTCGAGTTCGTCTTTCACTTCGCTGGATTGACGGTCCAAATGCAATTCACCACGAGTGCGCTCGTCAGAGGTCAAATATTCAACAATGCGTTTAATGTGCACAACCACAATGTGATTGAAGATGAAGTACAAACAGAAAACCACGATCATGGTTTTTGCGGCCTGGCGGATGAAAATCCAGATAGCCTCGTGGAAGTATTTCTCACGCAGGTTTCTGATATCCAGCTCGACTTCCAGGGTGCCCAGGACTTCATTGGTGTTCTTATGCAGGATCTCAAAGCTGCGATGACTTTCCTCAGCAGGATCCGTAATGCCGGTTTCGTAGATGGTTTTATTATCGGCAACCAATTTCAGGTAACTCACACCTTGCAGACGGCTTAGTCCATCCAGCTGGATTTCCAACAGGCGAGTGTCATAAGACCACAAATGCTCGGCCATGGAGTCCAAGTAGGAGTTTTTAATGATGGAGAAGTTGTTCTGTAGCTTATCGAAATCCTTTTGGTAATCCAAAATAAGCTGCCCCGCCGTTAGGATTAACGTGGCAAAGGAGCTGACGGCCCAGGTTGCGATAAGCAACTTTAGGCTCAGTGAGTTGGTATTGGACCATTTGGATTCTTTACGTGTCACATAGCACTTATCGAACAAGTTTTTAAAAAAGGGGACGAAAATCTCTCGTACAGGTATTACAATTAGGAAAGTTTTTCTATTTTTCACGTATTTTAAGGATTCGGAAGCGGCAGGTCCGTCGGCGCCAATTATGCCTCAAAAATAGGCAAAATTTGGGGTCTAAACTGACAGGGGCCAGACTTATATTTCTGGTTCCACATATTGCTTCCCACGCATTAGTTACCATAGTTAAAATAAGGAAGGATTCGCTAAGGTTTTAACGGATTAAATTAACCTGAATGAACATCCTCTTGTTCTAATCGTACAAGAAGCTCGTTAACCCAAGGGAGGGAGAGGATATGAGCGAGGGAAAAGTCACACAACTACCGCTTTTGCCCCTAAGAGATTTGATCATATTTCCACATATGATGATGCCTCTGTTTGTAGGTCGCGAAAAGAGTATCAATGCTCTGGAAGAAGCGATGAGCAAGCAAACCGATATCGTATTGGCGGCGCAAAAGGACGCTAAAACGAACAATCCCGAGCCCAAGGATATCTTCACAATCGGTACCGTAGGTACGATCATCCAGTTGCTGCGTCTTCCGGATGGAACTGTGAAAGTTCTGGTAGAGGGCAAACGTCGCGTAAAGATTAAGAATTTCGTAAACAACGAAAACTTCTTCATGGTTGCGGTTGAGTCCTTGGACGAAGACGGCACGAACGTAGTTGAAGCCCAAGCGCTTGTTCGCTCGGTGAAAACGACTTTCGAAACATACGTGAAATTGAACAAACGCATCCCACCTGAAATCTTGATGAGAGTTTCTACTATCGAGAATCCAGGTGAGTTGGCTGACATTATCGTGGCTCAATTGAACTTGAAGCTTGAAGACAAGCAGGCAGTTCTTGAGATCATCGATGCAAGCAAACGTTTGGAACATTTGTTGAACTTGATGACGGGCGAGATCGAAATCCTAGAAGTGGAGAAAAAGATCCGCACTCGCGTGAAGAAACAAATGGAGCGTTCTCAGAAAGAGTACTACTTGAATGAGCAAATGCAGGCCATTCAAAAAGAACTTGGCGAGAAAGACGACTACCAAGCAGAGCTTCAGGATCTAGAGATCAAATGTAAGAACAAGAAAATGTCCCAGGAAGCTAAAGACAAAGTGATGAAAGAGATCAAGAAATTGAAGCTTATGTCACCGATGTCAGCGGAAGCGACAGTTGTTCGTAACTACATCGACTGGATCTTGTCACTTCCTTGGCAGGATTACTCCGAAGAGAAACATGACATCAAAAATGCTCAGCGCATTTTGGATGACGAGCACTTCGGATTGGAAAAAGTTAAAGACCGTATCCTTGAGTACCTAGCTGTTCTTTCGATTTCGAAAGATATGAAAGGCCCTATCTTGTGCCTTGCAGGTCCTCCGGGCGTAGGTAAAACGTCTTTGGCGAAATCAATCGCTGAATCTTTGAATCGTTCTTTCGCACGTATTTCTTTGGGTGGTGTGAGAGACGAAGCAGAGATCCGCGGTCACAGAAAAACATACGTGGGTGCAATGCCAGGTAAAATCATCCAAGCTTTGCGCAAGGTTGATAAAGGCAATCCACTGGTTCTTCTGGATGAAATCGACAAAATGGCGAATGACTTCAGAGGTGACCCTTCAGCAGCGATGCTTGAAGTTTTGGATCCAGAGCAAAACTCTACGTTCCAGGATCACTACCTTGAAGTTGAATACGATCTTTCAAAAGTAATGTTTATCGCAACGGCGAACAGCCTTCATACAATCCCACGTCCATTGTTGGATCGTATGGAAATCATCCAGCTTGAAGGTTATATCGAGCAGGAGAAGTTCCACATTGCGAAAAACTACCTGGTGCCAAAACAATTGGAAAACCATGGTTTGAAAGATCACAAAGTAACGGTAAAAGATGAAGCGATTCGCGACATCATCCGCTTCTACACAAGAGAAGCCGGCGTTCGTAACCTTGAAAGACAAGTTGCAAACGTTTGCCGTAAAGTAGCTAAAGATATCGTGATGAATGAAACTTTGAATGACTTCAAATCTGAAGGCACTGCTAAGAAAGCCGCTGGTAAAACAGTGGCAGCTAAGAAAGGTGCTAAAGGAGCGAAGACTTCAACGAAAGCGGAAACTGGTAAGAATGCAGGTTACGTTGTAACTTCACAAAAACTGGTAGAGCTTTTGGGCCCTCACAAATTCAAGTTCGGTCAAATCGAGGCGGAGAACGAAATCGGTCTTACGAACGGTATGGCTTGGACAGAAGTGGGCGGGGACTTGTTGGCAGTCGAAGTGAGCGTTGTGCCTGGTAAAGGCAAGTTCACAGTTACTGGTCAACTTGGCGACGTGATGAAAGAATCCTGTGCGGCAGCAATGAGCTACGTACGTTCCAGAGGTCCTTTGTTCGGTTTGGACAAAGAATACTTCGCGAACATCGACGTGCACATCCATTTGCCGGAAGGCGCTGTTCCTAAGGACGGTCCTTCAGCAGGTATCGCATTGACGACTTCCATCGTGTCAGCGATCACGAAAATCCCGGTTAAGCGCACTGTTGCGATGACTGGTGAGGTTTCCCTTCGCGGACGTGTAATGGCGATCGGTGGTTTGAAAGAGAAAACTCTGGCAGCTCACCGTGGTGGCATCAAGATGATCATCTGTCCTAAAGAGAATGAAAAAGATCTTAAGGATATCCCTAAGGAAGTGATGAAAGACTTGAAAGTCATCCTTGTGGACCATGTGGATCAAGTGTTGATCAACGCTTTGGATATCAAAAATCCAAAAGAGATCTTCAAAATCCAAAAGGAACGCGAGTTTGGTATCAAGGCTCAGTACACTGGCCAACAGAATGTTGCTCACCACTAGTGGTGAACGACATTAGAAATTAGAAGTAATTGAATGCGAAGGGCTGGTCAGATGACCGGCCCTTTGTTTTTTGGAGCTGGGTCTAACGGATGATCTTTGGTGTGTTTAGGATTTAGGTATTCACACATCGGAGAACCTTATGAAAGTCATCCTTCCCTTATTGGCTCCCTTACTATTTTTTCTTGTGGCGTATGCAGCACAACCGGAAAGTATGGCTCCTCAGAATCCCCAGGCGCAAGCGGCTTATGAGGAGATTCGTGCGACTTTTGATATGGTTCCGACTTATATGAAGGAGTTTCCTCAGGAGGCTATTTCCGGCGCCTGGCAGGAGATTCGCGACATTCAGTTGAATCCCACAACAGCACTCACTCCGAAAACCAAAGAGCTGATCGGGGTGGCGGTGGCGGCGCAGATCCCTTGCACTTATTGCGTGTATTTTCATAAGCGCGCAGCCAAATTTAATGGCGCAACTCCTCAGGAAATAAACTATGCGATCGCGGTTGCAGCAGACACCCGAAAATGGGCAACTTTTTGGGAGGGTTCTCCCATTGAAATGCCCAAGTTTAAAATGGACGTGGATAATATGATTAAGTTCCTGCGCAAGAAAAAGCCCGCGGAGATGAGCGAACTCAAGCCGTCGCCGTTGGTCGGCGATGTCAACGCTGCCCACAAGGATATGGAAAAAACGGTGGGGATCGTGCCAAACTTCATCAAATCCTATGCCGCCAAAGGCGTCGCGGGTGCGTGGAATGAACACAAGATGCTAAGCATGAATCCAAAATCTCCTCTGTCTCCGGCAACCATTGATCTTATTAGTTATGCTGTTTCCGCGCAAACTTCCTGCGAACGTTGCGTGTATATCTATTCAGAGTTTGCAAAACTTCATGGCGCTACCGAAGAGCAAATGCGTGAAACAGTCGCGATGGCCGCAATCACGCGTCACTGGAGCACTTTTCTAAATGGTCTTCAGCAACCAGAAAAGGATTTTCAGCGAGAAGTGGATCAGATTTTTCAGCGTCTGGAAGATCGGAAAACACAGTTGAATAAACAAATTTCTTCCCGCAAATAGATCCGATGCGTATGATGGGCCTCGATGAACACGAGTGCCCTGTTACTACTATCTTCTGCGTTCCTTCATGCGAGTTGGAACGCGATTGCAAAAACCACCAAGGACAAAGAGGCATTCCTGTTTGTGGCAATGACGGTCAGTAATCTGGTTATTGCCATTTCACTGTTATTTATGTCAGACAAATTCAACGCGGGCACTCCGCTGATATACGCTCTGCTTTCAGGCATTTTTGAAGGGGCTTATTTCGTGACCTTGGCGTGGTCACTTAAGCAAAGCCAATTGGGCAAAGCCTACTCGATCATGCGAGGTGGAGCGATGATCTTTGTATGGGTAATCTCCACGACCTTCATGGGTGAAACGGCGACAGTTTTGCAGACCGTGGGGGCGCTTGCGGTTTTGGGCGGCATCGTTATTCTCAGTTTTCCACCCTCAAAGATTTCAGAGAAAAATGGCAGTTGGTTTGCGAAAGTGCCGTGGGCCTGGGTGTGCGCGATTTTTATCGGCGGATATCATCTAAGTTATCATCAGGCGCTTCACCACGGAGCAGAGCCGAAAAGTCTGTTTGCGGTTGCCATGGTCATATCGTGGCCTTTTTTGTGGTTTGCGATCAAAGGATCGCGCGTGACTCGAGTAAAGCAAATTCTAAGAACTGAACCCGTCAAAGCCGTTGCCGCCGGAGTTGCCGCAAATTTGTCTTTCGTGATTTTTCTGTATGGCCTGAAGGTTTCCGTTCCTGGATTTGCAATTTCACTCAGAAACGCCTCGATATTTTTTGCGGTTTTGTTTTCGTTCCTGCTTAAGGAATCCCTGACGCGAATTCAATTGATTGGCGCGCTGATCGTCGGCACCGGGGCTGTCCTTCTAAGTTTGTGAAGAACAGCCGTATTGTGAACTAAGTTAAGAAGCTCGCGTGATGCTTGACGTGCCCTTCGATGAAGGTCGCAATAAAGTAATAGCTGTGATCATAGTCATCACGGTAATTTACTTTTACTTTCTGACCAGACCCTTCACAGGAGTTTTCAAAATTACTGGTTAAAAGCTGACCTTTGATGAAAAATTCGTCGGCGCGGCCCTGATCGATAAGTATGGTGCCATTGTGACGAGCTCCACTGCGAATCAATTCTGTGGCGTCATATTGTTTCCAGGTATCCTGATCCTCACCCAGGTAGCCGGTGAAGGCTTTAACGCCCCAAGGGGCTTTGGTGGGATTAACAATCGGTGCAAACGCCGAAATGGATTGAAACTTCTGACTTTCACGAAGGCCAATCACCAAGGCACCATGCCCGCCCATCGAGTGACCCATGATGGAGATTTTGTTTTTAGGAATTTGGAATTGGGACTGGATCAAATCAAAAAGCTCGTTCGCGATATAGGAAAACATGTTGTAGTGGGCATTGTAGCCTTCAGTTTTCGCATCGACATAGAAACTGGCACCAGAGCCAAAGTCGTAAGCCTCGTGCTCGCCCGGGAGTTGTAATCCGCGGGGTGAAGTGTCCGGGCAGATGACCATCAACTGGTGCTCTGCCAGATACTTTTGCGCACCGGCTTTGGTGATGAAATTTTCATCTGTGCAGGTCAAACCGGACAGCCAGATCACGCAACCCTTCACCAAGCCTGTGGGAATAAACGTGGAAAACTTCATTTTGGTTTTAGTCGACGTTGAGTCGTGTTCCCAAAACTGGGTTTTTCCCTCGAATGTCTTATGGGACTTCAGAAGAGTTGCTTCCATCGTTGCTCCTACATTTTGATGACTGAACGAATGCTTTTGCCTTCATGCATATAATCGAAGGCTTTATTGATATCTTCAAGCGGCATTTCGAAAGTAACCATGTCGTCAATGTTAATTTCTCCTGACATATACTGATCAACATAGCCTGGAAGTTCGGTGCGGCCCTTCACGCCACCAAAGGCGGAGCCTTTCCACACGCGACCGGTAACCAACTGGAAGGGACGTGTCGAGATCTCTTGTCCAGCTCCGGCTACGCCGATGATGATGGATTGGCCCCATCCGCGGTGTGCACACTCAAGTGCCGCACGCATCAGGCTGGTGTTGCCCACGCATTCAAACGAATAATCCACACCCCACTCTGTCATCTCTACGATCACCTGTTGGATGGGTTTGTCATGATTCTTGGGATTCACGAAATCAGTGGCGCCGAATTTTTCAGCCATTTCGCGTTTCGCATCATTAATGTCGATGGCGATAATACGGGAAGCGCCGGCCATTTTTGCACCTTGAATGACGGATAAACCGATACCACCCAAACCGAACACCGCAACTGTCGCGCCTTTTTCAACTTTGGCCGTATTTAGTACTGCGCCAATTCCTGTCGTCACTCCGCAACCCAGCAAACAGACTTTTTCCAAAGGTGCTGCAGGATTTACCTTTGCCAGGGCAATTTCCGGAACAACTGTGTATTCCGCAAATGTTGAGCAACCCATGTAGTGATGAATCATTTTTCCATCTTTGGAGAAACGGGAAGTGCCATCCGGCATCAGACCCTTTCCTTGAGTGGCGCGAATGCGCACGCACAAATTGGTTTTACCAGACAGACAGAACTTACACTCTTTGCATTCCGGTGTGTAAAGCGGAATCACATGATCGCCTTTTTTCAGAGTCGTCACGCCTTCGCCGACTTCCTCGACAATACCGCCACCTTCATGGCCCAGGATCACGGGGAATAGTCCCTCTGGATCCGCACCGGATAATGTGAATGCGTCAGTATGGCAAACGCCGGTTGCGACAACTTTAACCAGAACTTCCCCTTTTTTTGGTCCTTGCAGATCCACTTCTTCAATTGAAAGTGGGGCTCCGGCCTTCCATGCGACTGCGGCTTTGATCTTCACGATGACTCCTTAACTTTGAACTTATTGATGAGGGAAATTATATGAACATAGCACTTACTTGACTAGCCAGTGAAAGGAACAATACTGTTTCTGCATGGAAACAATAAAGTCGCTCCAGGGAATCATTGCCTTTGTCAAAGTTGCTGAATCCGGAAGCTTTTCAAAAGCAGCCGAGGTTCTGGATGTATCGAAGTCTCATATTAGCAAAAACATCCGACAGCTTGAAAGCGATCTGGGAATTGCGCTTTTCGTCCGCTCCACCCGAAAAGTTCAACTCACGCACGTGGGTGAGCGGTATTTGCAAACCTGCCGTGAGTCATTGAAGAATCTGGATCTGGCCAGACAGGAAATCCTGGATTTGTCTGATACTCCGCGGGGCAGCTTGCGCGTGACTCTGGCAGGCGTGTTTGGTGAGGACTATATCGCGCCTGTTGTGGTGGAGATGGCTAAGCGCTATCCCGAGCTTAAGGTGGAATTGAATTTCTCAACTCGCATTGTGGATTTGATTGAGGAAAAATTCGATGTGGCGATTCGTATTGGGCATTTGGAAAACTCATCGTTGCTGGCGCAAAAAATCGCTTCGCGTTTTGAATACATTGTTTGTACCAAAAGTTATCTTGCCTCCGCACCGAAACTGAACGAGCCGGCGGATTTGATTCATCACAATTGCATCGGGGAGCGCAGTTCGTGGAGTTTCAAAAAACGCGGCAAAGGTTTTCAAGTGCCGATCTCGGGAAATTTTAAAAGTAACAATCCCCGGGTTTTGCATAAAGCGGCTTTGGCGGGACTGGGAATCGCCAGACTCCCTGGTTCTTATGCTTTTGAGGATATAAAGCGCGGCCGACTTGTTTCGGTTTTGGAAAATTACAATGAAGGTAAAAAAGATATCTGGGCCGTAACTCCGGTTCGCCATAAGCAGAACATCAATGTGAAGCTTTTTATTCAGGAAGTGAAAAAGCACCTCGCGGACGACTTCAAACACGTACTTTTTTAAGTGATTACGAAATGATGCGCTGAGCAACTACATCCGTTCCAGCTCAGAACATTAATTTACTGAAATCAATTCTCAGTATGCTCACTTTTTGAGCAACATCCCGCATCTCGCATTGACGATATCCTGACAATCTGACAGAACCTGTCGTTCCTCAGAATCTGGAAATATTTGGAGTTTTAATTTCTATGAGTCAATTCGATCGCGCCTATGAGCTCGGCAAGCTGTATTGCGATCGTGGAGAGTTCGGTCCCGCAACGGACCATCTCCGCGAAGCAGCTAATGGCTATTTCGCCGAGAAAAATCATTCTGCTTATTTGAAGTGCCAAACACTTTTGTTGCGTATTTTTGCCGAACGCGAACAAATCGAAGACATTAATGCGACCAAGGAAAAACTCCAAGACCTTGTCCTTAAAGAAGGCTTCGAACTTAATTCTAAAACTTACTACTTCCTTGCGGTATGTGCGTCTTACAAAAATCAGACGGACGATGCCCTTGATTACGTACAAAAGGCCCTGGCGCTGGCACTTGCTACGGATAATAAGGAAGACATCTGCAATGCTATTTTTGGTCTTGCGATGGTTTACTCCAATCCTTCAGTCGCTCGCTATGCGGACGCCCTGAAAGAGATCTACAATCTTGAAGTTTTCTTCCAGGTTTATAATTTTCCAGAGCTTCGAATTTCTGCTTTGATCCTGAATGGTAACATTCTGGCTCAGATGAAAAAGTATGAGGAATCCATCACGGTTCTTTGGAAAGCATATGATGCTTTGAAAGAGACTCGTAATGTGGTTTCTGCGTCTTACCTGATGATTCAGTTGGGTGATGTGTACTTCGAAATGGGCGAAAAAGATCTGGCGCGTGTTTATCTGTCTTTGGCACAAAAATCCATCGACACTGAAAACCACGTTCGCCTAGCGAAAATTGCCCAATTCTATGCTTCTAAAATCGGAGCGGATTCTCAACACAGCTACGACCTTGTGTTTGATGAAGTTAACCATGCGGTTACCGAGCGCAAGCTGGGTCGCATCGATTTCAAAAATCAGTTCATTCTTTTGGATCTATTGCGCCTGTTCGTTCAGAACCAAGGCACGATTTACTCCAAGGAATTCCTGGTCGAGAACGTCTGGAAACAACCGTATGATCCGGCTGTTCATGACAATAAGATTTACGTGACGATCAAACGTCTGCGTAAACTGATCGAACCAGATTACGAAAAACCAAAATATATTTTTAGAGCCAAAAACGGCTATTACATGAATAAAGCTGCTCGCATTCATTTCGAGCACTAAAGGGGAATTTCATGTTACGTCATATTTTACTAGCAGCTCTTTTGATCTTTTCCAGTGTTGGTCATGCTTATCCTTCGAATGACGAAGGTACGATCATGCCGTCTGGAGACAACCGACCAATTCCTTGGCCATGGTCTTCGGCTCAGCCGTTCCCGTGGGATGATATCCAAGGGTTGTGGAGAATCGAACAAGACGATTACGTGTCTTATTTCGCATTTAAAGTTGTGAAAGAAAAGACCAGCGGTGGTCGCCAACTTTTGGTCAGACAAATTGACGGGGAAACTCGCAGAGTGTTGGCTGAAGGCGTGGGCTTTGAGACTGGGAAAAACATCCTGGCGCAAATGACCAGCTGTGGTGGCACTGTATATAGATTAAGACTGACATCATTTAGCTTGGAGAACTCACCTCAGCCACCGGTCTCAGGTAATCTCTACAAAAACTCTGTGATGGTTCTTTCTGTAGGCAGCTTGGAAGCTAAAACTACCAGTGAAATGGTGAACTTACAGCTGTCCAAGGTTTCATCACGTTTCCGCTTCTCGCAAGAAACGTGTGTGTCTCGCTAGGCCTTAAGAAATTTATTAAAATATTTAAAAAAGTTATTGCAAAGTCAGAAGGACGCAGATAAACATAGGTCCTTCTTACCAATAGGGAGTTAGCTCAGTTGGTAGAGCGCCACCCTTACAAGGTGGATGTCGCAGGTTCGAATCCTGTACTCCCTACCAAATTATAAACCCGCCTAAAGCGGGTTTTTTAATTTGTACTGTCTGCACTTCGGCTTCGCCGAAGTATTTTCTAAAGAGAACATCCCCTTAAAATCGACGTTCTGGTTTTGTCGTTATCTGCCGCTGGCAGATAACTCCATGTGATTTTGTGTATTGGTTTTGGGTGACTTGATATTATTGGCAGCGGAAAACAAGTTCGTAGCGGTAGCCGTTTCCTAGAGCGCCGCGGGCTACGGAACCGCCAAGGCCTGTGATGCCGCCCACGGTGGATTCTGTTTGGCCACCCAATGCGAAGACTGCTCCGCCGGCTGCTTGGGCTACTTTGGAAGCGGTTTTGGCTTTTTGATATGTGCCTTCATCCATGTTGCCTTGGTATTTTGATCCTTCAGTCACGATAAGTGGCATTTTACCGGTTTGCTTGCAGTAGTCTTCTGCCTGAGACATGGCATCTCTATATCCAGCTTCTTTGTCTTCCTGATTCAGGATCACTTTGTGATCGCCGCTGGCACTCGGTCTGACGTCGCGGTGATGTGCGCAAGCGAAGCCAAGTATAGAAAGAGAGATCAGAAGTACAAAGCGAGCTAGGTTTTTCATATTCAATTCCTTTTGAGGATTATCTTGTTGAACAACAATCGTAGGCCCACCGCCATAGAGTGGGAAGTCGAGAGATGGCTCGCGACGCTATGCGTTTATTGAGCGGTCAACTGCAAAGTAGGCCGTTTTTGATTAAAGGTGATTAACTTTAAGTGTGCGAAGTATGGTGATTTGTTCCATTTTCCACAAAACTAATGATTTCCAACGGCACCTAAGCTATCTGACTCCTCGAATGGAACTTGATTGAAAGTACCAGAACGTTTTGTAAGGAGTCTCAATGAAACTTGTACTGGCAGCGCTTTTGGCGTCCACATTCTCTTTGGCAGCATTTGCTCAATCCATCCCTGAAGAGCAACCTCTAAAACTTTCCAAGCGTGAAGAAGCAGCAAAGCGTTTGATGGTTGAAGATGCTTACGAAGCTCCAAAAGGTATTCTTTTTAACGAAGCGGCATACCTTGCAGGTGACACTGACTACAACGATTTCACTAACGTGATCGTTATCAATAAAGCAGCTCGTGGACCTGGCGCACAGAAACTTCGTCTTTACACAAACCGCCGCTTGGTTTTGTCGACGAACGTATCCACTGGCACTGAAGAGCTTGAATACATCGGCAAATTCAAAGGTATCGTAAACGGTATCTTCAAAGGTTCTCGTGAATCTCACTGGAGACACACAACACGCGGTTTCTATAACATCAAACGCGTTTACAATTATGACTATCGCTCAGGTGAGTCTAAATTCATGATGCCTTATGCGATGTTCTTTAATGACAAACGCGGTTTGGCTATTCACCAGGTTCCGCCAGATATCGTAGGCGGCGAGGCGAATGGTGTTGCGGCATTGGGTTCCCGTGCTTCTGGTGGCTGTGTTCGCGTTAAATCCGGTCCAATCAACTTGATCCACGAAGCAGTTGTAAGAGCTGATAAAGGCCATATGCCAGTGATCGATTCAAGAACTGGCCGTCAAGTTTATGAGAACGGCAAGGCACAAACTAAAGTTGGCTTTAGTTCTATCGTGATTGTTGAAGAGTACTAATCGCGTCTTGACCCAAACTTTGAAGGGCAATACAAAGGCTGAACCTGCGGGTTTGGCCTTTTGTTTTTTGGATCCCTGACGGAGCAAATATGACTTTGAATGAAATCGTAAAAGTACCTGACGAACAACGTGATCACCAATGGGAGATTGATTTCTTCATGGCGATTACTTCCGGCAGCGTGAAATTGATGTTGGATGCTCCTCAACAAGGACCGGATGGCTGGCCATATATGCTGACTGAAACTTCCATGGATGCTTCAGAGCCGGCAAATAAGATCATGCAGTGGGCGGCACTTAAAGGTGTGGGCTTGGCCGTAAATCCGCAAAAGAACTATCCGGACTATGTTTTCACTTACGGTATGCTTTGGCACTTCAAAGAAACCGGCTTGTTCTACAGAACTGCCGATGAAGCACCAGTAGGCACTTTGGAATTGCAACAAGGTCAGGCACTTCATGCTGGCGATGCTTCTCCACAATATCTTCCACAATATGTTCGCACGATCATCAAAGAATTCTTCCGTGATCAGGCAGTTTTGCGTCCCCGTATTTTGGTGATGAGTCAGGATCGTAAGAATTACGATCTGGCATTCTCCCTGGAGTCCTTGGGGAATCCGCCAGAGAAGGAACATCAGGGGATTGCAGAAGCCCTAAGCTGGTTCCTGCCTCCGCATTACTCCATCGTTCTGGTTTCAGAGATGGGACTTCCAAAGTTTCACGACCTATAAAAAAAGGGAATCCAAATGGATTCCCTTTTTGCTTTCATATGCAAATGAGCCCTGGGAACTATTCCTCTTCCAGCTCACCTGGAGTCGGCAAAAGATCCATCAGACATTCTCTCCAGTATTCTGGAGCATCTTCACTGTAATCGACAGCTACGTGGAAACCTTTTTTACCCAGCAATTTCGTTCTTTTGATAACGCCGGAAATTTCCAGGTTCATTTCATCCAGATGCATGAAGACGCGATCGCCAATCAGCACATCCAGAGTCAGATTTTTTCTTAAAGCCGTGGGAATCAAGTCTTCTCTTTTAACCAGTAAAAGCAGACCTGATGATGAGGCCTCAACAATTTCGCAATTTTTTGCGATCTTTGCGAAATCATCCAACGACGTCATGTAAGAGACGTGAATTGGTGTGACTTCCTTGCGTGGAGCAACTCTTTTATTTGCAGCTGTGTTTCCCATTTTACCTACCTTGCTCTTAAGGAACTTGCATATGAGCTATTAAACTCTTCGGCAGGACCGGACCAAAGTTAAAGGTTCACGCAGAAAAATCCAAAGCTAAATTTTTCCTGGTGGAAACACACGCCAGCTCCCTCAGACGGGACTTGATGTTCAGAGTAATCAAGCAGAGTGAATGTCTCAAATTGGGATGCATTTTTCTGCCATTTTCCTACAGAAAAATCAGAAAGAACCGAGGGCTGTTTGAAGGGGCGCAGGGCCTTAAAGCACGCCTCTTTCGCAGTCCACAGACTGGCAGGGCCCGGGGCCTGTTCGTACTCTCCAGGGCGTGATACGCGCTTTGCAACGACTTCTGAAACTCTCGTTGTGGATTCAATGTCGACACCAATAACGTGGGAGGAGACTGCTAAAACTCCCATCTCGCTGGTATGAGCAATACTGGAATGCAAAGGGGAGTTGGAGTTTAAAATAATCTGATCGCGATGTGCATGAATCAGTTTGCGGTGATCGGGATTTCTGCTGCCCCACTCGGTGTAAGCAAAGACCAGCAAGTCGGGGCAATTCAGATGTGCTTTCAAGGACTCCAACAGCATTTTATCAATGAACATGTCAAAGTCCCTTCGGAATTTTACAGGGTGAATTCAGATGGCCACTGCACGGTCTTGCCGCTGGTGATAGCCATCATGCGATCCAAAGAAACTTTGGCTTCCAGGCGAAGTGCTTCCGGCAGATTCAGTTCCGGCTTCATCGTTTCAAGAGCGCGTTTGATTTTTTCCATGTTGTTCATCTTCATGTAAGGGCAGTCATTGCACTGACAGCCCTCATCCACCACTGGTGCTTGAATGAACGTGGCATCGGGGCGACGTTTTTGCATTTGGTGGAAGATGCCGGTTTCAGTCGCCACAATAAATTTCTTATGTGGTTGAGTGGAAACGGAATCCAGCAAGTGCTGTGTGGATCCGATCACATTGGCGTAAGCCAATACGGAATCATCGCACTCTGGATGTGCCAGGATCAATGCATCTGGATTTTCCTTGATAAGTGCTGCCAGGCGATTTGCATTAAACAAGACATGCACTTCGCAAGAGCCATTCCAGAATTCCATTTCGCGATTCAATTTCTTGGACAACCAACGGCCCAAGTGTTGATCCGGGCCAAACAGAATTTTGCGATCTTTAGGAATCGCTTCCACGATTTGCGCGGCATTGGAAGAGGTAATGATCACATCAGAGATGGATTTAACCTCAGCAGAAGAGTTAATATACGTCACCGCGATACCATCGCGATGTTGTTGGCGCCAAGCCAGGTACTTGTCGTAAGGCGCACCTTTAACCAATGAACATGAGGCCTCAAGTTCCGGAACCAAAACTGTCTTAGTCGGGTTCATGATTTTCACGGACTCAGCCATGAAAACAACGCCAGCAAGCAGGATGACCTGCTCCTTCACTTCCTGACCTTTCTTGGCCAAAAAGAAACTGTCGCCCACGTAGTCGGCAACATCCTGGATCTCACCATCTTCATAGTAGTGAGCCAGAACGACGGCGTTCTTTTCTTTTTTCAGTCTTTGAATTTCAGCAGCAACATCATAGCTCATGGTCACAACCTCACGTCATTACTCACGCTTTGAACGTAAATTATACGCCCAAAAGGTGCCGTATCCTATAGCACAGCAGTGCCTAGGTCGTAAGGAAAATCTGAATATGAACTAGAGTGTAGTTCCGCCCTTAAGGACGTTGATAATGGACTTGGAAGCTGTTTTCAGAGATTCAAACACGCCTTTACCTTCGGAGGCACAGCCTTCGATTTCAGGGGCGTTGTAAGGGTTCAGGGCGCTTCTCATTTCAGCCAAGGAAGCGACATTTGGAAGGTCGCGCTTGTTGTACTGCATGATCAATGGGATTTCGCGGATATCGTAGCCTTGTTGCTCAAGGTTCGTTTCCAGATTGCGAAGGGATTCCAAGTTTTCGTCCATACGCTCGATTTGCGAATCAGCGACGAAAATAACGCCATCAAGACCTTTTAGAATCAGCTTTCTGGAAGCATCGTAAACAACCTGGCCCGGAACTGTGTAAAGATGGAAGCGGGTTTTGAAGCCGCGGATTTCTCCCACGTTCAATGGCAGGAAGTCAAAGAACAGAGTGCGCTCGATGTCCGTGTTCAATGCCACGAGCTTGGATTTTTGATCCTCAGCTGTTTTTTGGTAAACCCACTGAATATTTGTCGTTTTACCGCCCAATGAAGGACCGTAGTACACGACTTTGCAGTGAATTTCTTTGGCATTGTAGTTAATAAAGGACATTACAGCTCCACTCTATTTTGCAGGGCACGACCCATAGTTCTATCATCTATGAAATCGATGTCGCTGCCAATAGGAACTCCATGGGCAATGCGAGAAAGTTTCAATCCTTTGCCTTGAAGTTGCTTTGCTAGGTACAAAATCGTCGTATCACCCTCAAGATCTGCGTCCAATGCCAGGATGATCTCCTTAATCACGGGACTTTCACCACGAATTCCAGCGTCCACGCGCTCAATCAATTCATGGATTTTAAGCTCTTTCGGGCCAATGCCTTCCAGTGGAGAGATCGCCCCGTGCAAAACATGGTAGCGGCCGCGGAAAGCACCAGAGGATTCAATGCGCATAATATCGGAGGGTTCTTCCACGATGCACAGGGAATCATCCGCACGGTGAGCATCTTTGCAATAACGGCAAAGGTCTGCATCCGTAAAGTTGAAGCACTGAGGGCAGTCGTGAACTTCCGCGCGCACACGAAGAAGGGCTTCACTTAAACGCTCTGGAAACTCAGTCTCGGATTTGAGAATGAAATAGGCCAAACGTTGAGCCGTCTTCGGCCCGATACCAGGCAGACGACTCATTTCGTGGACTAATTTTTCAAGAGCGGTAATATGAAGCAAGGGTTTCTCCGGTTATCTGATTAGAACATTCCTGGAATGTTCATGCCGCCAGTGATTTTTTCCATTTCTTTAGCAGAAATATCACGAGCTTTCTTAACTGCTTCGTTAGTTGCAGAAGTGATCATGTCCTGAAGCATTTCAACGTCGCCGTCTTTCATAACGTCAGCGCTGATTTTCAAAGAAGTGATCATGTGGTCGCCGTTAACTTTTACAGTTACAGCGCCGCCGCCAGTGCTTGCTTCGTATTCAGCTTTAGCAAGTTCTTCCTGGGCTTTTTTCATTTTCATTTGCATTTGATTGGCTTGCTTCATCAAAGCTGCCATTCCGCCGCCTAGGCCTTTCATAGGAACTCCTTATTTCTTTGGCGAAGTTTCGCCTTTAAGTTCTACGATGGATTTGATTTTGCCCTGGAATGCTTCCTGAGCTGCTTTCACCATCGGGTTTTCGGTAATCTTGGTGCGAATTTCATCTTCGGCCAACTGCACCTTTTTCTGTTGCAGAGCCTGAGCGGATTCGCCGACCTGATCACCCTTCATTAATACTTCAAAAGAATACCCAGCACCCCAGTACGAATCAATAAATCCTTGCAGCTTTTTACGCACAGAAGTGTCAGCCATTTGGTCCTTCAGGAATACCAATTTTGTCGGCACTCCCAGGGTCAAAAGCTTGCCTTCCTCTTTAACGAACAGAAGGTTTTCGATCTTAGCTGCAAACAGAGCGTCATCCTGGCGCAATAATTCTACAAAGTGCACCCAGCGCTCGGTAGGGTTGGCACCCGTAGCAAGCTTCGGTTCTTCGGGTTTCACCTCAGCCGCGGGGGCTGGCGTGGGAGCCGGAGCTGGAGTTGGTTTCGACTTGTCCGCCGTCGCATTTGCGAAGGTGGATTTCATCTTCTCCAAACCATTCGGAACTTCCGGAACGGTTTGGGATTCTTTCAGTCTTTGATGGCCTGGAGCTGTGGGAACTACCGGCGGAACATAGGGCCTGGCACCACCTGCGCTGTGAGAGGCTTGGGGACCGTTGGCCAATAGGGTCTTCAGGTCGGAAAGCTTCGGCGCAGATGCCATGCGAAGTAAAATCACTTCAAGAACGATACGAGGATCTTGAGCGCGGGGAATGTCATTCCCACCTTTTAGGGCCATGTCGAAAAGCATGTGAATGTCTTCTTCTGACAGGCGTTGGGCAAGTTCGTTCAAAGCCTGCAACTCAGTATCCGGCATTTCCAGAATTTGAGCGGCTTGAGACTCAGAAACCTTCACCAACAATAAATTGCGAATCATCTCAAGCAAATCTTGAGAGAACAGGTGAGGTTCAAAACCCGCCTTGGAGATCTTTTCGATGACAGCCAAAACCGCCTGGGAGTTGCGCTCCACCAACGCGGTCAAAGTTTCAAATAACAAAGCGCGATCGGTCAGACCCAGAATTTCCACAACGTTCGTGCGGGTCAAAGGACCGTTTGCAAACGTGATGACCTGATCAAGCAAGCTTTGCGAGTCACGCATGGAACCGTCACCTTGGCGTGCGATCACCCAAAGAGCTTCCTCTTCGGCTGGTACGCCTTCCTGGTCACAGATAAGTTTCAAACGCTCAGTGATTTGACGAGTGGTGATGCGGCGGAAATCAAAACGTTGGCAACGGGACAAAATCGTTTGTGGGATTTTGTGAACCTCAGTCGTCGCCATGATGAAGATCACGTGGCCTGGCGGCTCTTCCAAAGTTTTCAGAAGGGCATTGAAGGCACTTGTCGACAACATGTGAACTTCGTCGATGATGTAGATTTTGTATTTACCGCTGGTGGGCATGAATGCCACGGTTTCGCGAAGCTCACGGATGGAATCAACACCGTTGTTGGAGGCTCCATCGATTTCCATAACGTCAACGCTGGAACCGATTGCGATCTCACGGCAGGAATCACACGTGTTGCACGGAACGAAATTCACTGCATTCGGGCAGCGCAAAGCTTTTGCCAGGATGCGAGCGGATGAAGTTTTGCCGGTACCACGAGGACCTGTGAAAAGAAGAGCGTGAGGAAGGCGGTTGTTTTTAAGCGCATTCGCCAGTGTTTGGGTAATATGATTCTGTCCGACTACGTCAGTGAAAGATTGGGGACGCCATTTGCGTGCAATCACCTGATAAGACAAAACATTCTCCGAACTGCTTAAAACAAAAAAGTGGCCGAGCACCCCATATCACATGGACCCTCGAGTGCCGTTGCTTCCTTCCGGACCTAGCGGAGTTCGTCAAGGGAGCCATTGCATGGGACCCGGCCATGGATTGGTCTATCCTACTGGGGGTTGGGTTACATTCGATAACTCGTCGTACCAACGAGGAATTTTCCAAGGCTACTCCTCTCGTAATCGACCCGGGCATCCTGCCCTTGCCGCTCCTTCTGCGGAGGGGGCCATCCGGGCCCCGCGGAGGTCGCTTCCGAGAGGAGTAGCCTTGGAAAATCCCTCGTTGAACGTGAGTTCTTTGTAAAAGTCAGTTGGAAGAGCTGCTTCATGGAGAATTGGGGAGGTGGGGTTTGGCTTGGTGCGTTGGTTTTTGTGTACGGGGATGGGGTGTTATGGCTTTTTTGTTTTTGGGGGAGTGGTAGGATTTTTGAATTGGAGGTTTTCTTATGAAAACGGTTATTGGGGCTTTGGTTACTTTGTTGGTTTCGGTTTCTTTTGCTCAGTCTATTGGGGTGAAGGACATCCCGGCAGATGGGGATACTACTATTTCAGTTAAGAAGGGTTCCACTGTTGATAATAAATTTGAAGTGACCGAGGGCGAAGACGAAATCCAGGGTGACGAAGCTACTATGATCAAAGAAGCTCGTGCGAATTGGAAGAAAGCTTGCGCTGATTGGAAGAAGGAATTGAAAGAGCTTAACAAAGACAATCAGGTTCTATCCATGAATTGTGGCAAAATGATTTGTGCAAAAGATGGTGTCGAGAACACTTGCACTTCCAAAGCGAAGTACAAATTAAAGATTCAAATTAAGTAACTTGTTACTCGGCCGAATCGTACCAGAGTTCTTTTCGGTCAAAGGGTACGGAGTTTGGAAGATCGGGGTTTGAGATTTCAATCATCGTCCGGTCTTTCAAATCCAGTTCCCGAATGACTTTTGAGTAGTGCTTGTCGAAGATTTTGCGATAAGCACCGGTTTTAATCATGAACCTTAATCCTTCTTCCACTCTGCGTGCCATCAGAAGGCCGTCTGGCGAATTGTGAAACCAGAAATAGGTGGGTAGAGGATAGTACAGCAACAGATTTTTCTCGATCATCAAATTTGTATACTTGCCCTTGAATTGACGATATTCCTCAAGAACTTCGACGACTCCACGAGGAAAAATTTTGAACTTTCCGCCGCTCAGGGATTTGAATAGATCGTTGTACTTGTCTTCAGTCAGAACGTTAAATCCTGCGTTCTTTAAAATCGAGATATCTCCCCAGCCAGTGCCTTGCCCAATTGAAAAAGTAAGCAACTGTTTCAAGGAGTTAACGTTGTTAAGCTCTTTTTGGGTTTTCTTTTCAATCAGGAAAACGCGATAGCCAATAAGGTTTTTATCGATCGGAATTTTCACTGACGTCAGTTCGGATTCGTAGACTTTGTTGGTTTCCCGAATCATTACAGTCAGCTTTGGACTGCGATTTTTCATTTCAGCCAGTTGTTGATTCTCATTGAATACTTCAGAGGGCGCAAAAGAGTAAGGTCCGAATTTCTTTGTGGTCAAATCCAATGCGGTTTTCAGAATTTCCCAGTGGTATTTATAGCGATGATCGCTACTGGATTCGGGAGCATGATAAACAAACCGCATAACTGCCAAGCTTTGGCTGCAGACGAGTAGTATTATCGATACTGAGATGATTCTTATTAAATTCATAGTTAAGTCTGAATTCCCCTGGAAATACTGTCTTATTCCGGCACCTTCGTAAACTAATTTATTATTCGTTTTGTGGGAAGACGTTATTTGAACCTTAACAGTGCCCGTGAAAGCCGTGGGGGGACATAATTGCAACAATGATTTGCACATCAGTCCTCTGCCGCGACAATCGAATATGGTCGATAGTAAGGAAGTAGCAAATAAACAAGTCTCTAGGAGGACACTATGACTAAAACTAAATGGCAAATCGACCCGGCTCACTCAAGCGCAAACTTCTCCATCAAACACATGATGATCGCAAAAGTTCATGGTGGTTTTGAAAAAATAAGCGGCACATTAACTTTGGATTCTTCGGACATTACAAAATCGGTGATCGAAGCTTCTATCGAGGCGGCAAGTATCAATACACGCGAAGCTCAGCGTGATGCCCATTTGAAGAGTGCGGACTTCTTTGATGTTGAAAAATACCCTGCGATTACTTTTAAATCCACCAAAGTGGAGCGCTCTGGAGACGAAGAGCTAAAAGTGACCGGCGAACTTTCGATTCACGGTGTGACGAAAGAGGTTGTTCTTGAAGTTGAAGGACCCTCTGCTGAGCACACAGATCCATGGGGAAATACTAAGATTGCGATTTCTGCGAAAACTAAAATCAAACGCAAAGATTTCGGTCTGAATTGGAATGCGGCATTGGAGGCTGGTGGTGTGCTGGTCGGGGATGATGTTGCGATTTCCCTCGATATTCAGTTCGCAAAAAATAAGTAAGTTTACTTATCGGAAGAGTTTAAAGAACGGCACCTGTTTGTGCCGTTCTTTAAACCATTAGTGAAGCGAACATAAGATCGCAATCCCAATCAAATAAGCTCTTAATTAGCTGGACCAATGTATTAGGTTGAGACGTAAATTTTTAAGTATTTACTTCAATCTGCGTAAATGATGTCATTATATCAGTACTTATCTTTGGAGTCGTTGGTTCGTTATTTAGGGGAATGAATGAGTATAATTCAGGTGCTTGTAGGCTTTGGATTGGCTGCAATACTTGGCTTGGCTGTTGCTGAGATGGGAAATACATCTAGCAAACAAGCAGCCCAAGTTCGCGCATCATTGTCGCGAGCGTCACTTACTTCAACCTTACAATCCGTTATCTCTTCGAACGCAGTATGTTCGCAGTTAGTTACTAAAACGAATCCTTTCCAGTTGGCACCAGCAATTCCGGGCTCAATTCCTGGCTTAACAGGTAATAATATCGCAGTGTCCTTTGTCTTGGATTCGGAAAACACTGTTGCAGATGGCGTGAGTCTTGATAGCTACGGTTTAACAACCGAATGGATCCGCGCATTTGAACCAACTGAAATTCTTAATGCAGTTGCCCCACCGCAGAGACTGTATGTATCTGATTTGAAAATGAAAGTTCGCCAGAATGCGGGAAATACCAAAACTGTTGATTTAAAATTTACTGAAGTCGGTAAGGTATATTTTGTGACGACAGGACCAATTGGTCCGGCGGCTAGAATTGATAAATGCTTTGGTACTTCCCATGGTAATTTTCTTTGTCCCGACGAAAACGACATTCAAACTATCCAGGGTGGTTCATGGACTTGTACTGCCGCGGGTACAACCGTGCGCAATGAACTTGGAAAAATTTGCCCAAGCGGAACAAATAACACTCAAATGATTAAAGGTGAGGGTGGATCCGCTGTAGGCTGTGAACAGGTATACAAGATCACGAATGCTAATTGTGAGGGCGTAGGTGCTGTAACAGCTGATTCTCAATGTTCTACCAGAGCATGCGGGCAGACTGTGAATAGCACAGTTGGTGGCGGTGGATATGTTGACATCAATGTGCCTGGTCAATCAGGTGGCAATGTTTGTTTTCCTGATCAAACAGTACCTGTTACTATATCAATTCCTGGTTCAGGAACCAGACCGGCTTCAGCTTCCACGTCAACAATTACAATTCCCGGTAGATGTGTCGGTGCCGGGGGGACGACCGGTTATTCACAACGAATCCCTGTTCAGGGTAGTGGCGCGACTATTTCCACTCAAGTAGTGCGATATTTGCGATGTAATAACAATAATTGCGATTTGGCGTCTCCAGATAGATGCAATAACTCGCCGACTTTTTAATTCATGCAATTGAAAAGGTTAAAACCACTATCAATCGCTCTTTTTCTATATGGCTTCATCTGCTATCTGGCGGTCGTCGTCAGGTCAGCCCAAATACTGCGGTTTCCCTATACGATTGACTACGGAGAGGCGACGACGCTTTCCCAGGTGAAAACCTTATTTTCGGGAATATTTCCATACTCCAGTGTGGCCGCGGAACACCTCAACTACTTTTCATACACTCCGTTATTTCAATACATCACGTCGCTAATTGGACAAGATCCAGAAGCGTGGTTGTTCGCGGCTCGTCTTATAAATACGCTGGCATTGGTTGGTGTCGGCTTGTTGCTTGCTAAAATAAACTGCGACTGGAAAGAGGGCAAAGCAACGGCATGGGATTTTGCGCTGCCATTTCTGCTTTGGTTTTCATGGTTTTCGGTTTCCAACTGGATGGCCATGGGGCGCGTCGATGGCTTGGCATTATTTCTTCAAGTGCTGGGGCTTTTCTTTTACCTGAAGATGACAGAAAAGAGTTCCATCAAAATTCTAAGTTTGATGTGTTTTATTCTGGCGTTCTTTACGAAGCAAAGTGCTGTGTGGATTCCGTTTACGTTGATGCTGTGGGAAGCAGTCCGATTTCAAAAGAAAGAGTTGGGCCGTTGGACAATTTACTTTGCCGGCATTTTCGGGGGTCTTTTAGTCCTGTACTACTTCAGTGGGGGATTCGTATGGGACCATCTAATTAAATCCAACCAAAACCAGTTCAAATTATCGAACCTGATTGAGATGCTGACGTCCAATATTGAGTTCCATTTAGGAATTCTATTGGTGGCTATATGTGGGTTGATTAAGCTGGATTTGAAAAAAACTGACGGTTTATTGCTAATGCTTTTGGCAAGCTCCCTGATTTGGGTTGTGGGTGCGGGGCGCGAGGGCAGTAGTTCAAATTTTCTGCTGGAGCTGTCCGTCGTGTTAACCTTATTGGTAGCCCGTGGAGAGACCTATTTAAACAAGTCATTGCTTAAATCCTCCATTGCTGCCGCGATTGTTCTGATTACTTGTTGGCCAAATATGAAGGTGCGTTCCTATTTTATAAAGGACCCGGGACCTAACATATTCTGGGCTAATTATACAAATCAGGCGAAAGAAGAAACAGATGTTGTTTTAAAGTATCTTCGTGAGGCCAAGGGGCCGATCTGGTCGGAAAACCCGGCGCTGCCAATGTTTGCAGGTAAAGATATTGAATTCTGGCCATTTGAAATCGGGCAGTCCATCGCAAGGGGCGAATATTCAGAAGATCTTCTTTTGCAGCAGCTTAAAAGTAAAAGTATCGCCATGATCGTACGCGAGTCCGCGGTTCACGTGGTTCCAGTGCAAAGACTCTCAAATAACGTCTTGGATCTGATAGAAACTCAGTACCACATTATTTATCAGAACGAATTCTACGTCGTATATGGGCCAAACCCATAACAAGCATTCCTGACCACGCTAATGCCGAAATAAAATACGAAATCCACATAAGTGGGGTGCGGCTGTAGGAAAGCTTCATCGTGCCTGAACCCTTTAGAATCATACCTGCAGACGGCGAATCTTCAGGCAAAAGATTTTTCAAACCGTTGGCTTCGTACTTAAAACCTGGGAAGTATTGCAAGGAAACTAAAAGAGAAGAATTGGTGTCTGGCGCGAAAATCTCGTAATCCCCGGATGAAACTCGGGAAATCTTGTGAAGTTGATCCACAGGGACACGTCCGTCATCATTAATGTCTGCCGTACAGCGATCCAGGAAATATTGTGAAGATGGGCGTGTGAAGTTAGTGCTCAAGGTACGCACCATACCGGTTGCTTTGTTTAGATACCGATCCAGACTCACAGAATCGTAGGCCAGTTGTCCCGACTTTTCGCCAAGATCTTTAAGGATGGTGTCATAGCAGGAGACCAAGTTGCTTCGCGAGGACATGCCCTGCCAGAAATGCTCGACGACAGTGTATTTGGGGGGCATGAAAACTTCCGTTGCGACGGATTGGTTCAAGAAGGATCTGAAGAAACAACTCATGATCTGACATGTTTTGTTATGAAAGGGATCATCAAATCCATCCTCCATGACAGAAGGAGGACCGGTAAGGAAAAACAGCGCAGAAGAAGTTAATCTGTTTGCAGGGGCGCTTTCCCAGTAAAGACCTTTGGTGAAAAACGATCTCGATTGCATTCTGTGCAGGGTTATTTCGGAGGCAAAGTCCACGCCTCTTGTGATTCCGAAAAAATAGGTGCGTCCCAAAGAAAAGTCGTTCTGTTTTTCAGGGGCGATGCTGACGACCTCAGGTTCGTATTTATCAAATAAGTTATCCAATGTGAAATGGCCACCAAAGTTCATAATCCAAGCGACTAAAAAAACGCTCAGAATCAAGCCTTTACGCAAACGGGATAATGGTTCGTTCAAGGCGAAAGCCGTGGCAAATACAAACACCAAAAGGGATACGAACAAAAGACGGTAATAGTGAAAAGGTATGAATGCCAGATCGTACTTTTCCGCCAATTTTGAAATGCCTATTAAACTTACCAATATGAAGGCGGCGAAAGATAGGTAGTATGAATACGTTTTGCTTTTATAGAACAGAAATGAAAAACCCACTATCGACAGCCAGAAACCTGTGCGAATCGGAATTGAATTGATGGTTATCAAGTATTTTCCGTTTGCGATCATGGGTACTAGGAAAAAGGCTGTTAAGCCCAAAGACGCTAATCCGACTGCAAAAAGGGTGCGGAAGTCTTTTTCAAATATCTTTTTTATCGCATAGATCAGCACGATCACCAGTCCAAAGACAAAGTGACTTAGAATAGTAAGGGAGATCCAAAGTGCCGTGAGGTACTTGTTCTTTTTCTGGATTGAAAGAATTCCCAAAACCAGAAATCCGGCCGACAGAAACTGATTGGTGATACCAGTTACGAATATGTCGTGTAGAGTTAAACCCTGAAAATAGACTGTGTAGGGTGTTTTGTAGAAATTCAGAGAGTAACCAAATTTCTTTTCGAATGAGTAGATATTCAAATACAGTGGCCACGACGCAAAAATAACGAAGAATATTTTTGCGAATACATTCTGAAAACTTCTACTCACTCTATAAAGAGAATAAATGAAGAAGGTGAAAATTCCGAACACGAATGCGCTATAAAGAAGTCTTTCATTCAATGCTCCGAACAGAATCCATTCATTGAATTTTATTGCGGCCGCCAATAGGAAATCATGAAGAGGGGGATAGAATAGATTTTGAATCCCTCCCATGAAGTAGTGGTCATTGAAGCCGTGGTAGCCCACTTCCAACAGGTCTTTGCCACTGACGTATCTACCGCCACCATCCAGTGTAAACAGGATGTCGTGAGTATAAAGCGCTAGGAATGCACCAATGCAGTTTAGGAAGATCAACTTCTCCCAATGAAGTTTGATAAAATTCTTAATTCCACTCAACTTTACGCACTCCACGACCGATGGTTTCCAAAAAAATCTTTTCGTCGGATTTTTCGACAGCCAGAACGTTCATTTTCTTTGAAAGCCCGCAGCTTTTCATCGCAAAGACATGTTTCGGCGCTTGATCAGAACCTTGTTTGACGTTCCAGCTGCTTTTAAGAGTTTGCTTGAACGTCTTTCCGTCGCCGGACTTCCAGGCATGAGCTGCCTCCCGGGCGTATTGTTTTTGCAGCTGAAGCGAACTTGCATCCGGTAATTCCATTTCGCCTAAACTGACGCCAGCTGTTTCAGACACAAAAAATGAAAGATCCAGGTCCCTAAGGAAGGAGGTATCTAATTTGTGATGGATGATTTCTGCATCTGGCTTTTTTGATAAATGATGCGCTCCTTGATGGAGGCATGGATAGAAATCCTGAAAACCACCAAAAATACTGAGCGTATTTCTTTCGAGGGAATGCGCGGTATCTAGAATTTTCTGGTCATCCCATGATTGATTTAGAAACGCCAGGCATGTTTTTAAGACAGATATCAAATGTGCCGAGCTTCCACCCAGTCCTGTTTGCGGAGCGAACTCGGAATAGGATCTAAGGTGAATACCGCATTTCAGATTCATGATCTCATCTGCAAAATGATTCAGAACCGCAAGACAGATTCTGAATTCATCCTTGGCGATCAGGGCCAACTCCGGAAGTTTGTCCACTTGTGCATGAGTTTTATAATCCTGAGTCTCAATAAAAATGTGTGGACTTTGGATTTTCTGAATTTCACAATGAGAGTAAGCATTGAAAGATGCGTTGATGATTTCGGTACCATGTTCGTTGGTAAAAAAAGGCAGATCTGTTCCGCCTCCAATTAAACCTATTCGATATGGTATACTCGTTTTAAATATCATTCAGGGAAATGCTACTTTGGGAACTTCAGAATTGGAAACAAAAACTTTAGTTCTCTTGGCGGGTGGGAAAGCATCTCGTCTAAACGATTTTTTGAATGCTCAGGGTCAGATCAAATGTCTGAGTCGGTTTGGTGGTTTTGTTTTTCTGGACTATCTGCTCAAGCAAGCACAGCAATCAGGAATTCAGCACGTAATTCTTTTGGCGGGACCGGATCGAGATTCCCTTATGGAACATGTCAGTGGGAAGAGCTATAGCATGAGATTCTCATTCCCAGAGGAGCCAGTACGTCTTGGAACCGGTGGTGCTCTGGCGCTAATTGCGCCCTACCTGAAGGAACGCAGTTTCATTCTTTCCAACGCGGACACATTTTTCGAGGAATGTCCTTTCCCGGCTCTGTTGAAACGTCCCACTTCCGGTAAATCAGTTTTCTTAATGGGCAGGTCTGACGGCATCCAGGGGCTTGAATTGGTTTCCAAAGGTGAGGTGCAGAAATGGTCAGATTTGTATAACACGGAAAAGTACAAATATGTCGGAGTTGCACTTTTAAATTCGGACACTGTTTATGGCTGGGATAAATTGGGACTGCCTGCTGCATGCTCCTTTGAGAAGGATGTTTTCGGAAAAATCCGAGATGATTCTGACTTTCTTCTGGGTTCGTTCGCAGAGATTGATTTTGGAACCCGTGAAGGATATCTCCGACTGAAGGCGCATTTGGAAGGGGAGCTGGTATGAATGATTATCAGCTATCCAGGAAAAGATACTTTGATGAGGCAGTGGCGGGGACAGGATTTCAGTCTGACGAGCCATTGACTGCAAATTTCAAAATTCCGTCACACCTGTATATTCAGTTGCAGAATCATGTCAGCGAGTATTTGAGTGCTTCAGCCGGTATTTCAGATTGGTCCAACATTGATAGTGATCAGTTACTGGGCGAGGTACTAAAGAAAGCCAAGAATCTGAGCACCTCAGGCATTGTTATTCCCAAATCATATTGCGATCAAAAGTTTACCCAAGTTCACAAGCTGATCGCCGATATTCTTACGCTGTCGAGCATTTCCAATGTTGTCGATTTCTGGATTTACCCATTCAACGTGCGTTTGAAGGGTGTTGATAAAACGGCAAAATCCCTGAGCTATCCAACAGAGTTACCGCATTCAGAAACGTGGGTAGGATGTTCAGCACGCTCAGTGCTTTTGCATATTCCGGTTTTGGGGGATATGGAGGGCAATCGTTTGAAAGTATGGCGGCCCAACCATGAGATGGGAGTCGAATGGATGAAGCCACTTGGTAGCTATCACGATGCGAATGCGTTAATTGTCAATAGCCGGGAGCTACCGGTGACCAGCGCGTCTGGCACCATATTGATGGTGGATTCGTCTCTTTTGCATGGTACGCATCGGGCGGAAAACGCCGGACTGCGGGTTTCAATTGATTTGAATTTAGTGCTAAAGAGCTATCCTGAAGATGTTTTTCCGGATAGTTACAATTTATTGGCCGATCGGCAGAAAGTTTCCAATCAGAATTTTTTTGAGATTGGAAAGTCCTTGAGAGTGCAGTCCCCGGATGGTGAGGACGATATTTTTCTTCCAGTTGATGGAATGAGGCACCCTGCGAATATTAAAATCACAAAGATTTGATTCCATCGCGCAAAAAGACTTTGGCCGTCCAGCCAAGTTTTTTGATTTTGGAAGTATCGACGTATTTGTGCTGAGCGCCCGACAAACCGTTGTCTGAAAATTCAAGTTTTCCGGTATATCCGACATGCGATTGAATGATGCGTGCCAGGTTCTCGATCGTGGTAACTTCACCGCTCCCGACATTGATCACCGGTGGTGGGTTGGTTGCCATCATGATTTGATAAGTGGCTTCGGCGAGATCTTCGACATGCAAAAAATCCCTTTGATTGGTCCCATTGCCCCAAATTTCCACCGAGGAAGAGTTGCTGTTTTTTGCCGCGGCCATTTTCTTTATCAACGAAGGAATTACGTGCGAATGGTCCCCAGAGGCTCTATGACAGGGGCCATACACGTTGCTGGGAATGACTGATATAAAACTCGTTTTATGCTGCTTGTTCAGGGCTTCCGCCATGAATAAAGCATTTAGTTTCGCCACGGCAAAGTACCGGCTGGATTCCTCGGGGGCGCCATTTAAGATTGATTCCTCTGAATATGGAAGTGGGGCGTTCGCCGGGTAGATGCATGCCGGGATGAAATGGATAATTCGAGAGACACCAGTTTTTATTGCGGCATTAAATACGGATGCACTGATGATCGTGTTTTCCAGGGAAAAGTCTCCTGGCATTTTGATATTTGCAGCAACGCCACCACATTTGCCGGCGGCATTGATTATCAGATCGGGCTTGTGCTTCGCAAAATATGATTCCACGGAGTCTGAGTTCAACAGATTTAGTTCTTTGGAGGATGGCTTCGTTAAAGTGAATTCATCATTGGCCCCAAGCTTTTTTGCTAAAGCACCTCCGATTAAACCTGATTCACCCAAGAGAATAACTTTTTTCATATTCATGGTTTATTTAGTGACTATCCAAGTGGCGAAAGCAACAATTAATACTTGTGAACAGATCGAAATTGATTGCTTTAATTATAATGGGTACAGCGCTCCTGGTTTTTGCGACGGGTGGTTTTCGCTTCTATTATTTAACGTCACAGAGCCAGGTTTGTGAGGTTCACAAAGCCCACTTTTCCGAAATGATCTGTTCAGAGAGCGGTCATAAAACGGACTGGCAAAATATTGAAGGACTGGTTCAAGTCAGAATACCCCAAGCCAATTCCAACGCAGAAGCTTATCTTTTAAAGAAAGAACTAACGGATGTATCCTGGGTCCAAAATCCTGGATGGTTGGGTTTTAAGTTCAATTGTATTCTGGATAGAGTCGTACTAGTTCAGAATAATCAGTGCAAGTTTCTGTAGTTACTGCTTTCGTACAAAGACGAATCCCAACTCGGTGATTCGTTGCAGTTCATAATTGGCTTGGATCTGATCCAGAAACCCCGCAGGCAGCTTAAACTGAGTCCACGCGAGATTCTTATCGGGATACTCCGTGAAAAGTAAGGTGTCGAATTCCCGGGTTAAGTCCGTCTTGTGCGTCGAGTGCATTTGATTCTCAAAGTACATATATTGCGTGGAATATCCCAGCAGCGCACAAATCCCAGGTTCATCGCAAAACACATTTTTAGCGCCGACATTTTCCAGGTGAGTTCTTGTATTGGACAAAGCAATCTGAGGCTCTTGTCGCGAAGGTGGCCAGGAGCGATGATCCAGGAATGTGAGTCTTCCGGCCAGGTTGCTGTTTTCCGCAAACGCCATTCCTGAGAAAAGGGCCAGGCAAATCAAGGCCATCAATTTTTTAGAGGACATTTCCATTTGCATGACAACTTGTATGCCAAGGAAAGCGATAATTCCAAGTGGAATACTCATGGAGATAAAGTAGTTATAGTTCGAACCGGATCTGCCAAGGCCCGCCAACGCCAATATCAATGCAATACCAATCCACATAGGTAGTACACGTTTTGCCAACTTATGATCCGAGAACTTCATTGCGATCAGGGCAAAAGCGAACAGAAAAAGATGAACGGGCAAGTATCCTGAGAGCAATTGGAGTAATCTGGAAAGGAAGAACTCCTGCTTACCAAGTTGCAGAATCGTGTGTTGCCAGTATGAGCCGCCAAATAAAGCAGTGACGACCAGGCCGATGCTTAGGCTGACGATGATTAAAGCCGGAAGTGCTTTCAGGAAGCTGCGACGGTTGTTTAAAACCAAAAGAAAGACCATCAGGATAGGGCCGGCAACGGCGTTCTGCTTACATAAGAATGCACCTGCAAAACAAAGAATCGAGATGGTGAGTGAGCCGAGCGACTTTCCATTGGATCTTAGGAAGATGAATATACCGAGAACCTCGAAGAGTGCTGCCAGCAGGTCGGCTCTTGCCAAGAGCGACCAGTCGTAAATTGCAGATTGATACAGAAGTAATGTAGCTATCAGGGGCAGAAATTTCAGATTTGCGAGCTGACCCTTAAACAATATGAGCCATGCAAGGACTGAGATGAGTAATATAGAAGTGACCGAGATGATTCTGCCAGAGGAAAGAGCAGTCGATGCATCGCTGGAAAATGCACTAATCAAGGCAAGGTGCAGGACCGGATAGCCGATGATCGCACCTTCTTGAAATGCCTCTTTGGAGTAAATATCACCTGGGCTTGTGGAGCTTCTGTACTTGTCCACAAATGCCAAAGTTGTTCCTTCGGCATAATCGCGATTTAAACCATACCTAACTTCTTTAACTGCCGTAAAAAGGTAGCTGCCAATGAAAATCAAAGGAATCAAGTAATAGAAAATGAATTCATTGAGGGATGGTTTCTTCATTCTTTAAAGCTAGCATGATCAAAATGGCTATGGCAAAGTAGATGATATGCTTCTATCAGTAGTACTTACGAATTTAAATGAAGGCGCCACAATTCAAGAGTTCATTGCTCGCTGTGGATCTGCTTTGGCTAAATTGAAACAGGATTTTGATATCGACGGAGAAATGATCTTTGTCGATGACCATTCCCGGGACTTTTCACCAAATTTAATCAAAGAGTCTATAAAAACTGATAAACGAATTCGACTTTTGCAGATGACTCGTCAAATGGGACGGGATATCTGCTTTTTTGCCGGGCTGAAGGTTGCCAAGGGTGATCTGGTGGTGACGATGGATTCTGATCTTCAGGACCCGCCCGAACTTTTTGCTGATTTGGTCAAGTTGTGGCAATCCACTCATGCGGACGTGGTGAATACCCACATGGTCGAACGTCACGGTGAGACTTTGTATAAAAGAATCATGCTGAAACTGTCCTATAGAATTCTTGCGGCTTCATATCCATTTAAGTATTCAATCGATTGTGGAAATTTTAAGCTTCTTACTCGCCGGGCAGTGAATGAAATTTTACGCTCTGGAGAGGTGGATCCGTATTTCCGTGCATACACTGATTGGGTTGGTTTGAAGCAGGCCTATTTGCCGTTTAAGCGACAGCCACGTTTTGCGGGTGAAACGAATTTTTCATTGGGTCGCACAAGAAGCTATCTTGAATTTTTCAGGGCATGGACTCACTTCTCGTACTTTCCATTGCATCTGCCCTTCTTTGTGGGCGTGATTTTTCTCATTGGTACTCTGTTTGGTCTGTGGTCGATGGCCGGTTCTTTTAACCAGAACACTTTGCTTTTGACAGTAGTGAGCTTTGGCTTCTCGGGGCTTTTCTTTATTGTATGGCTTTTCGGTTTTTATCTTCGTCAGGTGCATACAGCGACTCGCAACAGGCCTCACTATATCGTTAATGAAGCCGTAAACCTGGATCATTAGTGGGATGGGGCTGCGAGCTTCCTGTAGATTGTGTATCCCGGAAACTGTTCGTAGGGTGCAAGGTTCTTTAGAGTGTCTGGATCGAATTGCAGATATGCTCCCGTCAGATCTTTGAATCGTCCTGCGACTTCGAATGGTGAATACCCTCCGTCAAGACGAGCCACAAAAAGCAGAGGCTTTGTATATGAAGTCTTCTGTGGAATTCGTAAAGCTTCGAATCTAAGCAGTGTTTCTGGTTTTGTGTTCAATCCCAGTGTCCAGGAGTAAAAGTCCCACCACGCCATAACTGGAACTGTCGTAAACATCGGCACCAGATGGTTGTGGCGGCTGTCGATAATTGCGACATAGTCTTTGGGGGTGGTCTGTTGAATTCTATCTGCGATATCCATTTCTATTCGTGAACTGATTGGATAGATTTCGGTCCACTCTTTGAGGGATGGCAAAATACAGACAACGCAAATTACGGCAAGTAGCTTTTTTGATGGAAGTACTTCTACCAAAATTACAGCACACAAGAACATCATTAACAGGGTGTTTTTGATGTTGTCATACTCGTTGATTTGCCATTGGAATAGCAAGTGGACCAAAGTTAAAGAGATGATGATCGAAAGTTCCAGGAACTTCTTCTTGTAGATCGCCAATCCGACTCCCAGAATGTAAACGACGCCACCGAACATCGGCCAAAACAAGAAGGGACTGATGAAGAATCTTTCAGAAGTCCAATTTGGTCGAAATATCGGATATCCCGCTGTTGCTTCCCCCCAAAGATAATATTTGAAGGCTAAAATTATGGCCAAACTGCTGAAGGCCCATGCCACTGCTTCGATGGGAATAGATTTCTTTTTCTTTAGAATAAGGACGGAGAATGCCGTGGCAGTTACTGCTGTGGAAAGTAGGGTGTGTGGGTGGGTAAGGCACATTATGAATGTGATAAGATTTAGTTTCGCGAAAGTCAGGAATTTCTGTTTTCGGTCGGAGTTCCATCCCGAATTCAGGTAATCACTGAATATGCCGTACACAATCAAAAGCAGTGAAAAGGTAAGAAGCAGGCTGCGGTTAGGACTGAAGGTATTAAGCCAAAGCTGTGGCTGAGTTCCCTCTCCGTTGGGCATGCTGGCAAAAAGAAAAAGCACCAAGACTGCTGCAATGGAATTTTTGTCAAAACCTCTTTTATTCAGGAACTTATAAACGCAGTAAAGAAAGAGTACCGTGAACAAAACGGAGGGGATTAGAAAGGATGTCTTAAATGGCAGTCCTAAGCGCAGTAACAGTCCTGAGGGAACATCCGCCCAGAATGGATAGTTGTTTCGCGTGTTATAAACAAACGGATTGTGCGTGTACCATTCAACTATGGACTGATAGTGAACTTTGGTGGCATGGGCAAAGTGAACGGGCCAATCAATGTAATTTGAAATGCCTCGGGCCCATAGAATGTCGTCGTTCCAGTAAAGGGCTGTTGGCCAGTACACGATGACAAGCAAAAATATAATGCAATATAATAACATGATTAATTATTGCACAATCCGTTGTTTATCCAAATAATATTTTTGGAGTAAAATTGGATATACTATTCTTAAATCCCCCTATTTCCGAACACGTCTACCAAAACTTAAGTGGTGGTGTTGCCACGCTGGAGCTTCCGGTGTGGATGGGGATGTTGACAGCCTCAATGAAAAGCATGGGGCACTCCGCGGATCAGATTGATTGTGCGGCCGAGGCGCTGCCGACCTCGCAAACCTATGATCGAATCACTCAGCTAAATCCCAAACTGATCTGTATCGTTGTTTATGGGCAGCATCCGTCTGCTTCGACCCAGGCGATGTTTGGCGCAAGTTATCTGTGTACGGAACTTAAGAATCTGAATCCCCAGCTAAAAATCATCATGCTGGGCGGTCATATCTCAGCCCTTCCACTGCGTACCATGCAGGATGAAGTATGTGACTTTGTTTGCGAGGGCGAAGGCCCACGAACGCTGGATGCTCTTTTGCAAACGGATCTGGAGACTATTTCCTACTTAAGAAAAGTTCCAGGATTATGGTTTCGCGATCAAGGGCAAATCGAGCACAATCCCACAGCTCCACTGATCGAACAAAAACTCCTGGGCAGTGTTTTCCCAGAAGTAGATTTGCAGTCTTTGCCGATGGGAAATTACAAAGCACCGAACTGGCATTGTTTTGATCATATCGAACAACGCCAGCCCTATGCGACGGTCTACACCAGTCTGGGCTGTCCATTCAAATGCAGCTTCTGTTGCATCAGTGCTCCGTTTGGTAAGCAAGGAACGTTTCGTTATTGGGACCCAGAGTTTATCATAAAGCAGTTTGACGTTTATGCTTCATTGGGAGTGAAAAACATCAAGATCGCCGACGAGATGTTTGTTCTAAAAGAAGAACACTTTCTAAGGATTGCAGAGCTTCTGATTGAGCGAAAGTACAATTTCAATATCTGGGTGTTTGGGCGTATTGATACGATCAAACCTCATCACGTCGATAAGTTAAAGGCCGCGGGAATCAATTGGATTGTTCTGGGGATTGAAGCTTTTGATCAAAAAGTCAGAACCGGTGTGAATAAAGGCCGCTATACCGAAGAGGATATCTTCGCCAAAACCAAGATGCTTAAAGACGGCGGCATACACGTTCACGGTAACTTCGTCTTTGGCCTACCGGACGACACTTTGGAAACCATGCAAAGAAGTTTGGATTTGGCGGTGGAGTTGAATCTTGAAACAGCCAATTTCTATTCGGCCATGGCGTATCCAGGTTCAGAGCTTTATCGTGAGGCGGTTCGTAATAATACGGAACTTCCGGAAACGTGGTTGGGCTACAGTCAGCATTCCTATGATTGCAAGCCACTGCCGACAAAGTATATCAGTTCTTCGGAAGTGCTGACGTTCCGCGATCAGGCCTGGAGCATTTATCACAACAGCCCCTCTTATCTGAATTTGATCAGAACGAAGTTTGGTCAGAAGACCTATGACTACATCGTAAATTTGAAAAAGATAAACCTAAGTCGCAAATACTCTGTCGATAAAGTTCTGGCGAAGGCCTCATATGAATAACTTTCGTTGGCCCTTGATTCAAAACAATATCACCGACGCTGACAAAACCGCCCTGGTTAAACACATCATGACTTCGGATCGGTTTACCCAAGGTGAAAAGGTGAAGCTTTTTGAAAAATCATGGTCGCAGTGGCTGGGGGTTAAGCACAGCATCTTTGTCAGTTCAGGATCCGCTGCAAACTTTCTAACGATGTCTGCACTGCGAGACACCTCGGGCTTGGGAGAAGTGATTCTTCCTCCGTTGACTTGGGTGTCTGATGTGGTCTCGGTGATTGAAAATGGTTTCACACCTGTATTCGTGGATATCAATCCAAACACCCTGGCTTTGGATTGTGAGAGCGTAAAAAAAGCAATCACCTCGAGAACGAAAGCAGTTTTTCTGACTCACGTTCTGGGACTGAATGGGGTGAGTAAAAGTCTTTTGGATTTGCTTAAAAGTAAAAATATTCCGCTGATCGAGGATGCCTGTGAGTCTCACGGGGCTGTTTTTGGAAAAAAGAAAGTCGGAAGCATTGGATTTGCCTCGAACTTCTCCTTTTACTATGGACATCATATGACCACCATTGAAGGTGGAATGATATCCACCAATGATTCCAAGTTTGCGCAGTTGATTCGTATTAAGCGAGGACACGGACTTCTGCGCGAGTCGACGGCTCCGCAGGAATTGCAGGAATATCTGGGGAACTCAAAAGACGTTTACAAGGAATTTGACTTTCCGGTTATTGGTTACAACTTTCGCAATAATGAACTTGGTGCGGTTCTGGGATTAAGCCAGTTAAAGCGTCTGGATAAAAACAACTCCCAAAGAAATCTAAGACTGCAAATATTTCTGACTAATCTGGATAAGCAGATATACTTCGTTGATTACTCAATCAAAGGCAGTTCCAGCTACGCACTTCTTTTGCAATTGCGCTCCGAGTACTCACATCTAAAACCTCAAGTGGAAAAGGTCTTGTTAAAACTTGGGGTGGAGTATCGCCGGGGAATGTCGGGCGGTGGCAACCAACTTCGTCAGGGTTTTTTAAAAACCCGTGGCATTGATGTGAATCCCGCACTTTATAAAAACACTGAACAAATTCACCACAATGGTTTCTATCTGGGTAACTTTCCAGGTCTACCATTTAAATGGATCGACGAGCTATGTAAGGCTCTTAATGAGGTCGGCAGATGATGAACGTTGATGAACTAAATAAACTTGCGCACGAAACACGAACCGAAGTTTTGGAAATGTGTATTAATGCCGGCACGGGACACGTGACTTCCTCAATGTCTTCGGTGGAAGTGCTGATCAGTCTCTACTTTGGTGGCTTGGCAAACGTGAAACCTGAAGAGCCGAAATGGCCGGGCCGTGATCGCGTGATCATCAGCAAAGGACAGTGCAGTCCTCTTATTTACAGTATTCTTTCCAGAAAAGGCTTTTTCCCAAAAGACTGGCTCAATGGCTTTGCCCAAAAAGGTGGTCACTTCGGTGTTCATTTGCAAAACAGTGTTCCCGGTGTCGAGCTGACAACGGGGGCGTTGGGACATGGACTTGGTGTGGCCGCCGGAGTGGCATTGGCTGCAAAAATGAATCGAGACCTGCACATGGTTTATTGTCTGTTGGGGGATGGTGAATTGTACGAGGGCTCGATTTGGGAGTCGGCGATGTTTGCGGCTCACAATCAGCTGAATAATCTGGTCGTGATTGTGGATAGAAACTTTCTGGCAACCACGGATTTCACTGAAAATATGCTGGCCCTTGAGCCTTTGGATAAAAAGTTTGAATCCTTTGGCTTTAATGTCGTGACAGTAAATGGTCACGACATTGAGTCACTGGTGCAAAGTATGTCAGGACTTCGCAATCGCAAGCATCGACAACCCACGGTGATTATCGCAGAAACAACCAAAGGTGCGGGTATTCCGTCTCTGTCTCATAACCCGGTCATGCATGGTGTTCCGCCAAAAGGAACTCAGGAAATCAACCAAGCCCGCAAGGATTTGGCGAAAGGATCCAGATAATGTCACACACAGAACTTTCTCAACGTGATGCTCTATTGTCTGAAATCTATGAGCGCGGAAAAATCGATCGCGATGTCGTGGTTATTTCTGCTGATATGGGTGCGCCGGCATTGGACCTGATTCGTCGTAATCTGCCGGGACAGTTCTACAACGTGGGCATCGCAGAACAAAATGCGATTCTTGTGGCCTCGGGGTTGGCCTTGGAGGGCAAAAAACCATTCGCGTTTGCGATTGCCTCCTTTATCACGATCAACTGTTTGGAAAAAATCCGTGTGCAAATGTCCATCATGAAGCTGCCGGTGCAGATCATCGCTGTGGGCGGGGGATTCAGTTATGCTGACTCCGGCCCTACTCATCATGGGATTGAAGATGTGGCAGTTATGCGCGCCTTCCCTAATATCGAGATTTTGAATATCTCGAGTGCGGAAAATGCAGAACTTGCCGCGAAGTATGTTTTGGATCATCCAAAAACTCCGCGATACATTCGCATGGATCGCGAGGTGCTTCCGCACGTTGCAGGTGAATCCGCTATGAATTTTGCACAGGGCTTTAGATACTTAAACAGAGCTGCAAGCAAGAAGGCGCTTCTAGTGACTGGCAATCTGGTTTCTAAATCCCCGGAAATCATCAGCAAGAATCCTGATCTTAATGTGATCGAAGTGGCCAGACTGGATTTCGTACACGAAAAACTTATTCAAGAACTTAAAACATTCACTCAGGTGATCTGCCTGGAAGAGCACTTTAAAAATGGTGGTCTGGGGACTTTGGTAGCTGAAGCCGTCATCGATCATAGTTTGAAGTGTTCGGTAAAACGTATGGCTTTGAATATGAACGGTGGATACACCTATCAGTACGGCGGCAGAGAAGTTCTGCGCAAAGACCTGGGTTTGGATGTATCTGAATTGTTTGAATCTGCAGTGACCGTATGAAAATCCTGATCACCGGGGCTGCCGGATACAAAGGGACTCAATTGGTGGACTTGATGCTTGCATACGGTCACGAAGTCTATGCTTTGGATGATTTCAGATATAATCAAAAGGTATTTCAGAATCATTTCAGGAATCCGAAACTTCACTTGCGTAAGGCGGATGTCTGCGATTTGACTTCCTACCAAGACTGGTTAAAGCAGTGCGATGCCTTGCTTCCGCTGGCTTGTCTGACGGGGGCACCTGTTTGTGAAAAAAATCCGGAACTTGCCCGAGCCATCAATCATCAGTCGATCGTCGATTCACTGAAGGTGCTATCCAAGAGTCAAATGGTGCTTTTTCCGATGACTAACAGTGGATACGGAGTGGGTGGTGAAGCTTATTGCGATGAGAACAGTCCGCTGACTCCGCTCTCTCACTATGCAAAATTGAAAGTTGAAACTGAACAAGAAGTGTTAGCCCGGGAAAATTCTCTTTCCTTCCGCTTTGCGACCTTATTCGGAGCCAGCTACCGCATGCGCTATGATCTTTTGGTGAATGATTTTATGTGGAAGGCTATGGACAGCGGGGAGATTCATCTTTTTGAAGGACACTTCAGAAGAAACTTTCTTCATGTGTTGGATGGTGCGCGGGTTTACCTTCATGCGCTAAATAACTGGGATCAGATGCGTGGGCAGATTTTTAACGTGGGACTTAGTTCAGCGAATATGACCAAGCTTGATCTATGTAACGAAATCCAGAAGGTTGTTCCTCATTTACAGATCACTGCAAATGAATCCATGAAAGACCCAGATAAGCGGGACTACGTTGTATCAAATCAGAAAGTCGAAAAGACCGGTTTCACTTGCGAAATGACACTACCTCAGGGATTGGCAGAGCTAAAAAAACTCTTCATCCTTGGTAGGTCCAAAGAGGATTCCAACCAATAGTCGTCCCCAAAAAAGGAGAGATCATGGAAACAAATGAGATTTATCGCGGTCGTTTGATCGATCACCTTCAGCTGGTTGTTCGTGATCTTGAGGCAGCAAAGAAGTTCTATCTTCCACTCTTTGAAACTTTGCAAGTTCCATTGGGCGGCGAAGGCCCGGACTTCTTTTGGATTGATGAGCTTTTCATCTCTACAAAGTCTAGCCAAGCGGCAGCTGGGGAACTAACGGGGCGCACACATTTAGCCTTCCAGGCAAAAGACCGCACGATGGTTGATAAGTTCTATGAAGTCGCAATGAAGTCGGGTGGAAAAGATAACGGTAAACCCGGGGAGCGCCCCTATCATCCAGGTTACTACGCCGCATTTGTGATTGATCCGGATGGTAACAATATCGAGGCCGTTTTTCACGGGCCTGCGAATAAGAACGTCGATGCGATTAAGATTACTTTTTAATTCTCAAAAAAAAAGCCCCGGGTTTCCCCAGGGCTTTTGAATTCTTATTAAAGAATTAGAACAGCTTACATTGAAAGAGCTTTTTTCAAGTTCTCATCAAGTTTTGCCAAGAACGGCTCAGTGTTCATGTATTTGTCTGCAGGAACTTTGTCGCCATAAATGCAAACGGCAAGGTCCTTAGTCATGTGGCCATCTTCAACCGTTGCCACGCAAACTTTTTCCAAAGTTTGAGCGAACTTAACCAACTCAGGATTGTTATCCAAGTTACCACGGTGCTCAAGACCACGAGTCCAAGCAAAGATGGAAGCGATTGGATTTGTAGAAGTCGGTTTACCTTGTTGGTGCTGACGGTAGTGACGAGTCACAGTTCCGTGCGCTGCTTCAGATTCCATTGTTTTACCATCTGGTGTAACAAGAACAGAAGTCATCAAACCAAGAGAACCGAAACCTTGTGCAACTGTGTCTGATTGAACGTCACCATCGTAGTTCTTACAAGCCCATACGAAGTTACCATTCCATTTAAGAGCAGAAGCCACCATGTCGTCGATCAGGCGATGTTCGTAAGTGATGCCAGCTGCATCGAACTTCGCTTTGAATTCTTTTTGGTAGATGTCTTCAAAGATGTCTTTGAAGCGGCCATCGTACTTTTTCAAGATCGTGTTTTTAGTGGAAAGGTATAAAGGCCATTTTTTCGTCAATGCTTGGTTGAAGCAAGAACGAGCAAAGCCTGTGATGGATTCATCAGTGTTGTACATAGTCAAAGCAACACCGTCACCTTTGAAGTTATAAACTTCGTGAGTGATCGTTTCGCCACCATTTTCAGGCTGGAAAGTAACAGTCAATTTACCTTTACCTTTAGTCACGAAATCTGTTGCGCGGTATTGGTCACCGAATGCGTGACGACCGATACAGATTGGTGCCGTCCAGTTAGGTACCAGGCGTGGAACGTTTTTGCAGATGATTGGCTCACGGAAAACAGTACCGTCCAGGATGTTACGGATTGTGCCGTTTGGTGATTTCCACATTTGTTTCAATTTGAATTCAGTAACGCGAGCTTCGTCAGGAGTGATTGTCGCGCATTTGATACCAACGTTGTATTTTTTGATCGCTTCAGCAGCGTCAACAGTTACCTGGTCGTTAGTAGCATCACGATGCTCCATGCCCAAGTCGTAGTACTTAATGTCGATATCAAGGTAAGGAAGGATCAATTGTTCCTTGATGAATTTCCAGATGATTCTCGTCATTTCGTCGCCGTCTAGTTCAACGACGGGATTTGCAACTTTGATTTTTTTCATGAGTTGTCCTTTGATAGGTTAATAAGCCCTAGAAATATAGATCAGGGGCGGACCTCATGACAAAGGATTGAGGAAGTTCTGCTTTGCGGCGAGCCCCAGGTTTTGATGCTGGGGCGGCAATGAACTAGTTGGTGGCAGGAATAAGTGTCAAAGAGCCTTTGCCGTCTTGGCCTGTAAGGACAAGGCAGTTGCCCTGGAAGCGATAGGATAGGTCAGCGAGGTCAATTTTCGACTGGCAAACCAGTTTGTAGCCCTCTCTTTGCAATGCGTTTTCATTAAGAACCGCATCCAAATAGCTCACAGAGTTTATGCCAAGCATTACGCGTGACGTGGAAGTCGCGCGAACCGGGATGCCGTCAAACACGCAGTCATTGGTCACGCGCACGTATTCGCGAGAAAAAGTGAATGTTTTTGTAAAGCTGGTGTTACCGACGCCTTGGCGATAAAGCCAAGAACCAATGATAGTTCTGGTTCCACCGCCACTCGTGTTGCAGGAGCTGTAGTCTGTTTGGTTGGCGATAGTGTCTGGAGGAAGTTCCTCTTCCTCTACCTCTGCAACTTTGCAGGCAGTCAGATTCAGGGTCAGTCCCAGCAACAATACTGAAATAAGAAATTTCATGGTCCGTCCTTGGTGAAGCTTGTTAAATAAAAGCTTTGCTTTCCAAGAACGGTCCGTCAACGAAATTTAGGCGGGATTAATGGACCACGCGATTTTCTCAAGCGCTTCAACTTCCTCCGCCCAATAGCGATAGGTGTTAAACTCAGGGAACAATCGTGGGAAACTTGGATCTTCCCAGCGTTTGGCGATCCATCCTGCGTAAGAGATGATTCGCAGTCCACGCAGCATTGGAATCCATGACCACTGATGATCCGGGAATTCACGAAGCTCCTCATAACCAGAGATGATCAGATCTTTTTCTTCACCGAAGGAATCCTGATCGCCTGAAAGCAACATCCAGAAATCCTGCACCACCGGGCCATTGACGAAATCATCAAAATCCACCAGGAAAAACTGTGTACCGTTATTCAGTAAATTCCCCTTGTGGCAATCTCCGTGAATACGAATGAATTCCGACGGATCAAAGCTATCGTCGATGGCGTAAAGAATGTCTTCTGCAGCCACATTATAGCGGGTGCGCAATTCCGGCGTGACCCAGTCCTGAAGATTGTCCAAGGTATCCCAGCCCCCGTAGTAACTTGTATCCAAGGTCGGGCGATGAGGCGCTTTCTTGCGCGCACCCACATTATGAACATGTGCCATCAGGCGGCCCACTTTGCGGTAATCATCCCCTAAAAATTCCTGAGGCATGCGCCCCAAAACTTTCGGGAAGAATGAAACATACATGCCGTCAACTTCAGAAACCGTGGAATCATGGCCTTGAAACAAAGGGGCTACAGCGGGAATGCCTTCATTTCTTAAGGACAGCAGAAACTCGTGCTCTTCTAAAATCGCCTGTTTGCTCCAGCGATTGGGGCGGTAAAATTTGGCGATGACGTTCTTACTTTGTGAGTTTGGCTCAACTGGTTCTTCCAATTTGATATCAAAGACGCGGTTCTCATAGGAGTTCAGTTGCGTGAATTCCCCGGTTGGGTAAAAGCCTGCATTATCCGCTGCTTGCAGTACTTTGTCGGGATCTAAATTATAAAAAGAGGAATTCTTGTCCATGGATTTAGATTGCCACTTCTTGGGGGTTAAGTCATTCTCCATTGCATGAGTGGGTCGGTGGAATTATTTGATTTTGCAAACTGGGCGGTGGAATTGCACCGTAAGCCTTTTCGCAGGTCGCTGTCGATTTACCTGTATCCCAATCGTCCCATTAAAGTGGTGACTAACAAAATCACTACCAAGCAAACGGTCCTGGATTTTCTGTCCACAAAGCGCGAATGGATAGAAAAGAACTTTATTAAGTTTGATGCAATCGCGGATCTTTATCCAAAGAAAACCATCAAGGCCGGGGAGAGGTTTCCCTATCTGGGGCGCGACCGCGAACTGAAGGTCGTCATCACACTCTCCAAAAAAGCCTTTGTGTCGGTCAGTGAGGATCAGTTATTTCTGCATATTCCGAAAGCTCAGTGGGAGGCTGATTCCTCTTTAGAGCATCATCCGAAAGCCATTGCCGAGCTCAGACACTTTTATAAACGCGAAGCCGTAAAGCTTCTGTCGCAAAAGGTAAGTCATTGGGCGGAGGTGATGAACCTTCATCCTTCGGAATTAAAATTCCGGGAACAGAAAACCCGCTGGGGGAGCTGCTCTTCCAGAAAGGCGATCAATTTAAACTGGCGTCTTGTGGTTTTTGGTGAGGAGATTATCGACTATGTGATCGTGCACGAGTTGGCACATTTAAAACACATGGATCATTCACCGAAATTCTGGGGTGTGGTTGAGTCGTTTATTCCTGAATATGCGCGCATCGTAAAGACCCTGAAGTCATCCCAGGGCCTGACTGACTTTTTATCTGAACGCTCTTAGATAAGGGCGTTCTTGCTTCTTTGCATCCATTTAAGTGCAAGCAAAGTTCCAACGTAACCCACGCAAGCCCCAAAAATCGTGTCACTGATAAAGTGGTCCTGGATAATCACACGAGTTGCGCAAGCCATCACCGCAATTGCAAGCCACAACCACTTGTACTTGGGAAATGCGATACAGAACATTGTGGCCGTCGTAAACATCACTTGCGAGTGTCCTGAGGAAAACGAATGCCAGTGCCAGTGAGTGGTGATGTGGTCGAAAACAAAGGGATCAAAGGAAGGGCTTTTGTGAGGACGTTGGCGACCCACCAGGAATTTCACGACGTGAGTCATCGCGCCACTGACTAACAACGCCACAAGAAAATTCAGGCCCCAACGACGGAAGTAATCAACGGAGGCGGAATACTTTTTGAGTTTGGCGAATCGGGGCGCCACATAGGCGCAAAAAATCCAGGTCAGGATGCAGATAGTAAAATAATGCTCGGAAAGCCCAATATTGGTGACCTCACGGGCTAGCGGTCTGATGAAGGCATGAGACTCTGGGGAGTTGAAATATAGAGCCACAGACTGGTCAAAAAGGACTGCCACGGAACCCGCCAAAGTCAGGGCCAAAACCGTGACCAGCAGGAGGTGGTGTCGAAATTTCCTCTTATCATTCAATAGGGCGTTCAAATTGTAAGCAGCCATGTAATTCCTTCTCTAAGGCATCATAGGATAGGTCTGTATTGCAATACAAGCATGTTCAGCGGTGACAATACTTGGCCTGAGCCTTGCTATTGCTGGGACTATCAAAACTCGTGACTGAAAAAACTTGGAGGTTTTCAATGTTGCAAAAACATTCTCTGATTACTGCGGCTTTGGTCGCAACACTAGGCCTTGCTGCCTGCAGCAAAGATAAAAATGTAGGTGTTGGTGCCCCACCGCCTGAAACTCAATCCACTTTGGATGAATCTGATCTTCCAGTTCTTGAAGGTGCTGGCACAAATGTTAATCCGACAGCTCCAGTGGCTGAAGGTGTGATGAACTCTGACGGTGTTATCGTGGGTCCTAACTACGAAGCCGCTCAGCCGACTAATATTGACAGCAATAAATACGGTAAACGTGTGACAGGTGCTGTTTCTAACGAAGGTCTTCTTTATACATCGTCTTCTACAGACGATACGTTGGATGTAATTCGCGGTTTGAAACGTGATTATGTTGGCAACGCCTCTTCTATTACTGAAGCTAAATTGAAGTTTGACAGTGTATCTGATCAATCTGTTGTGACATTGAAAGTTCAGGAAAATGGTTTCCCGAAAGTTTATAACTTTGTTGGGAACTCTTCTTTGGAAGAAAACAACGATATTATCAAACTTCAGTCAGCACGTGCTGGCAACGGAACTAAGACGACAGGTTCACTTCCTTCTCATGGTACTCTTCAGTGCCTTGATTTGGACGGTAAATGCGAAACGACTTTGGTAAAAGCGGAGTTGGGTTACGCAGGTTCTGCAAGCAAGTTCGATATCGTTTTCCGTCAATCCATCGCAGACCTTCACTTCAAAATGCCGTTGTCTAAGAATGGCAATCCAGAATACGACGTTATGCGTGACTTGGCGAAAAACTCCAAGGAATACAACCAATCTTCGAATAGCGTTAAAACTGCGTTCATGAATACTTGGGAAGTTGTTAACGGTCGTTCTGGTTTTACAGTGACAATTACAACTCGCTCGAATCAACTTTTGGCTTTCGCAGGTCCGTTGGTAGCTCCACAATCTGGTAACGCCACGAACATCGTGTTGAAACCTTTGAAAACAGATCCAAATGCTGATGAAGACGGTCTGACAAGTTCTGGTAAATTAAGCTACCAAAACATGATTGGTGAGGCTCGTTTGACAGCTAACAATGGTTTGGGTCAATTGCGTATCGTATTTAAAATGAGAAAGCTTGCGACTTTCAAGCAAGATGCATTTGCGATCACGTTCATGAGACGCATCAAACCAGTAATCGATCTTAACGACTACCAAGGTCAAAATGACGACGGTGGCTTCGATGGCGGTTACGATGGTGGCATCGGTGAAGATTTGCCATCAGTTGAATAAACCCAAAATACAAATAAAGGATTCCCCTTTGTTTGCCCAAGGGCTGCAGACTCCAAGCTGCAGCCCTTTTTTTATGCTGTCGTGCTTCCTGGGTACTTTATGACACCCAAATGATTGGTATAACGCTTGCTTTATGCCCTCTGCGCAGATTCTAATTATGCAAAAGGGGGACGAGATGGCTCTGAATCAGATTTTTATCTTGGCGATTTCCATGGCGATGGTTTTTGGACCACAAGTCAGCGAAGCGCAAACAAGACAAAACCAAGGACCGCAAAACGGTGGGTATAATAATCCGCTTCCACTACCAGATGACGATCTTCCGGTTCCGGGTGAGCCAGAATATCCACAGCCAGAGCCGCAACCGCGCCCTCAGCCAAAACCGAATCCAAAACCTAACCCGAGACCAAATCCGGGACGTCCACCAGCGACGACTCCGATTCCTCCACCTCCGCCGCCTCACAGTCCAAACCCAGGGCAACCTTATCCTGGGCAACCGGGTCAGCCAGGCAATGGTGGTTATGGATCAGATCAAAAAGTTATTTACGTTCAACGTCGTGTGATCAATCAGCGATTGAATTTGTTTGCGCTTGCGGGGATCGACCATCGCTATCAAGGTTGCGTGGTTGAATCTGTAGGTGTGCAAGTGTTGGGTTCTGATATCCGCACGCAAATGGGTTTCCTGATTAATGGACAAGTCGATCAGTGGGCGAATTCACCACAAGGCTACGTGCACTTTGTTCCGCGCTTCCGCGCTGTGATCGGCCAAGGCGTGCGCATGATGGAAATCGAAGTGCGTGGCATGTCTGATGTTTCCACAATCACACTGAACCTTCGTTGCCCAGGCGGCGGCGGCGGTGGTGGCGGGGGAGTGGAAAACCCATGCCGATGCGAGCAGGTAAGTCTTGGTATCAGCCGTCGTATGATGGGCAATGATGTCCTGGATATTGGCAGATACTTTAATTCACGACAGCACCGTGGTTACCGTTTGGCCTCTGTGCGTTTCGAAGCAATGTCGTTGGTGAACTCTTCGTTTGCGGATCTATCTATTAATGGAGTGTTCGTCTACCCTCGTTTGCAAATTGGGCCATGGACTCAAACTTACCTATGGAATCCACAAAATGTGGTGATCGGACCAAATACACAAAATATGGTGATCTACACATATGGCAGCATGGACATTCATAACGTCACATTGATTCTTGAAAAATGTCATAACGATCGCCCGGTTCCTCCACCGGAACCTCCGCGTCCACGCTAAGCAGTTTAATAATTTTGTTCTTCATCAAGGGCTTTCGTGAAAACGGAGGCCCTTTTTTTATGCCGCGCGAAAACATGCCGCTTTACGTACTGAATCCCCTTGTTTTGAAGCTCCAACTGCGTTCAACTATTTAGGCGCAATAAGGAGCAATTTCAATGCAACACAATCAACATGAGTTCGGCAAAGGCAAAGAAATTTCAAACACTTCGCTGGTTTCGCCAGCATTGTCCGATTACATGAACTACCGCGAATATCTTGCGGATTTTTATCAATATAAACGTAAAGCTTCCAAGGGTTCTTTGCGCCAGTATAACTACGCAGTTTTCTCTGCAGCGGCGAATATCAAATCTCCAAATTATCTGAAAATGATCATCGAAGGAAAAAGAAACCTTTCCGAGGACATGATCGGTAAATTCGGTAAAGCACTCGGTTTCAATAAAGAGCAAACCGAAGAGTTCCGCCTGCTGGTAAACTTCACACAAGCGACGGATCCTGCAGATCGTAATATCTTCCTTAAAAAAATGTCTGAGCACCGTGTAGGTGTGAAACTTAAGTCCGGAGAAATCGATCGCAAGTCTTTCGAAAAAGTTCCGAACTGGGTGGCGTGGATTGTTTATGCGATGGTAGATCAGGATGGCGTAACGTTCGATACGCAATCATTGAAAAACCTTTTGCGCGGTAAAGCTTCCGAAGACGAAATCGAAAACTCCCTTCAGGCATTGATCGCTTCGGGCGAACTTCGCCGTGATGAAAAAACAGGGGAGATCAAGAAGGCCCGCAGCCTGACTGAATCTCCGGAAGACATCCCGGTTGCGTTGGTTCGCAAACTTCAATCTCAATTGATGTACTTGGGTCTTGAATCCATTTACCAGGATCAACCGACTGATCGCGAATTCGGTACGCTGACGATGTCTTTGACGAAAGCGGAGTTTGAGGAAATCAAATTCAAACTTCGTCAAATGCGCAAAGGTTTGCATAAAGACAACTCCATCGCTCGTATGAAATCAAAAGGCGAAAGAGTGTACCAACTGAACATCCAATTGTTCCCGGTAACAAACTCTGTGAATGCGTCTTCTCAACCAATTATGCAAAGTGCTCTTGATGTGAAACTTGCTGACTCTGTGATGGAAGCAGCGGCACCAAGTGCTGAAGCGGTCGCAAAAGCTGAGGCAGTTCTGGCGCAAGCGGTAGAGGTAGTAGCAGTTCAAGCCGCTCCTGTAGCTCCACAAGTTCAGCCTGAAGCTGTAGCGAAGCCGGTGTCAGTGGCACCACAAACTGAGGCGCCACCTCCGCCAGCGAAGAAGTCATCCTTGATTCCGAACGCGAACCAGGATGCTAACAAAGAACGTTCTAATGTGAGTTCTTTGGCGGCATCAGCGGCATCGGCAGCGGAACTTTTCCGCTAAATTTTGGAGCAAATTTTGAATCAAAAACGGGGAGCATTTTGCTCCCCTTTTTTTGTCCTTTTTAGTCCATTTTGCTATGTTACCGAGCATGTCAGAAAACACGAATCGTTTTCACGAAAATTTAAGAATCTTAAATTTCCCTTAAAAAAAGCACCAAAATTTCAGCAACAATGTGGATAAGTCTGTGGAAGACCCCTATAAATGGTGGATATCTGGACCTTTTACCAGGTGAATTGTCATGCTCACGTTAGCGTATTGTTAAGGTGGTGTAACATAACGTGCTTAAAAACCGTGCTTTGACGTGGTGAATTGGGTGTTGTTTTCTGCGATCCAAAAACACACTATGTCCGATCGTTTTGAGCAGACTAGGACTTCAAAATTTACTTCGATTAGGTGAATTGAAAATCTGTGCTACAATGAACGAATATTGTTTAACACTACGGGGGCGTACTGGCTTCGACGTGGGTGCTGAAACATAAGGAGCATACCGGGGCGGATGAGGACCTCGATAAAAACGTCCATTTTGTAATTGGCAACGATTACGCACTTGCAGCTTAATTAGCCGCACGATCTCCCTTAAGGTGGTTTCGCTTTTGGAGTAGATTGTCAAATTAGAGACCTCGGCGAGTTGGGTTTTCTCCAGCAGACTTGCTTAAATTTACTGGGGGAATGTGTCGTAGGTATTTTGTCTGTGGAAGCCCTACGAACAAATTAAAACACTGACTAAGTATGTAGCGCCTTATCGCGGATCACTTGCGGACGGGGGTTCAATTCCCCCCGCCTCCACCATTTGTCAATCTTTTCGAACCACTGTCTTTTTGAAACTTTGGCAAAGGCTGAGTCCTTGATCGGCTCGATCAACATTCCATCAGGGATGAGCTGTTCCTTGGCATGGCGATATTTATAGTTTTTAAAGGCGTGAGACTTTAAATGGTGCTCGGGAGTTCAATCGCGTCCCAATCCCATGTCCTCGAATTTCATTCGAACGTCGTTCAAAAGGACATCGTGATAGATTGTGTTGCGATTTGAGAACTGCATCGACTCCTCTACTGCGAGTAGTCGTTTTCCTTTGAGGCCAAGAGTCCATGTACTTGTCCCATCGTCCAAAGGAACTGAGCGACGGATGACGGTTCCATGATCTAATGCTCGTAGACGTCTGAGTGCCGTGGTCTTTGCGATTGATTGGAAGTGAAGTCGGATCACTTGGGGTGTTGAAAGAACACCGTATTTCTTAAGATTTTCCAAGAGCAACAGGTCTCTTGGTTGAAGGATCATGTTAAAATTTAGCTCGATTCATGTGTAACCTCCTAGGTTGATTATGTTTGCATTTGGTTCCTCTCGTAAAAAGCCATTAGAAGATGATAACGATTTTAAAATTGGCAAGGTCACTAAGAAAAAATAAAGGCGCGGTTTTTTTAAGCCAGCGCCTTCTAATCAAAATTTTGTAAAAGAATCTAGGGACATTGTTAAAAGTAAAAGACCTACTCTTGATCCGGTCCCATAATAAGCTCATGCTTCTCAAGATACTGCATAATTACCTTACGAACTGCAAAATCCTGGTGTGATAACATGACGGACTTCATCACATTCAATCCTAAATAAGTTCTTTCGCTTTCGAAGGCATTGAGTGCCTTTTGAGCTTCAGTAACATTGGAGCTAACTTTAAGCATTTGAAGGATTTTTGTAACTCGAACTTCTTTGGAACCATTCAAATAGTCTTCAATACCAAATTTTGCATTAATCATTTGAATCGGTCTTGCAATCCCGGGGGAACCACTTTCACCCGCTTCGACAATTCCTGCGTTGCTGACAAGACCTACTACTTTTTGGGTCGCCTTATTAAGCATAGCGCTGCCTGAAGCTCCACCAGAAAGATAAACGCTCGTTGAATATCCTAAATCGAACGTACCCACCAGTTTACCGAAAGAATATGTTAAAGGCGTGGTTTCACGAGTTTGCCCTCTATCTGCAGGGTATCCTAAAGTCATTAGATCGGCATCTACCTCTTTATCCTCGATTTCTAACTTCTGAATCTTCATCTCCGCTGGCACGGAAATTTTAAAAAGTGCAAAGTCCATTGAGATATCCGTCACTAATAACTGTGCATCTACAACATAAACCGTGGATTGGTTTTCTGGGCTTACCTGTCTTAGCTCTGCTTTGCACTTATGCGTAGTCATGCACTTGGTGAGGCCAACAGCAACGTGGTTATTGGTTAGCATAAGACCGTCATCACTGATAAAAAAACCAGTACCATGTGATGAACCACCGCCATGCAAAATAGATCCGCCTTCAGAATTAAGCAGCACCTGAACCGTTGATGATGATAGTCTCTTTAAATCACTTTCAACTTCAGAGATATCTTTGCGATCAGACTTATCTTCGGTTAATTGAAAAAAGTTATGCTTTTCTTGTGACAACTTACCAACAGTCGAAATTCTGATTGTTCGTATTTTCTCTTGCGGACTGCCTCCGGCATTCATTTTTGCGGTAAGCTGCAATAACATGAAATCTCGTTCAAGCTTTGTAACTTTAGTATTGCTTTCTATTTGGATGTCAGGAATTCGTGAATAAAATGCTTCATTAGCCTTTGTTGGCTTGAAGCGACCCGCAGTGGTGGTTCCCGCTGTCTGCGCCAGCTTCTTAAAGTTGCTGCTGGTTTCGCATTCTAATGAAGCCAAATTAATACAAATTCCAGCTGCCTCATTGGACATCATTGTTTCAAATTTTGACTTATACGAGCCGGAAGTACCGTCTAATTCAAAAATATCAAGGTAGCTCTTTTGCTGAATTCCATTTTCATCTAAAATATCGACTCGAATCATTTTATCAACGTAATTGAGAGTTGATTTTTGCAAAGTAGCCAATGACTCGTCAGCCTCAAGAGTCGCATCCTTTGCGATTTGCTCTATTTCATTTTGAGATTGTTCAAATGCACTTTTGATTTTTTCAACGTCAGCTTTATTGTCGGCATTGGTTTGATCGACAACTTTTTGAATGCTTGAATCAGTATTATTGTCTGTTTTTTTCGCGCAAGCGGAAGTAATTGTTGTTGCCGCTAGTAGTGCCAATAAAAGCTTATTTGATTTCATAGAAAAATCTCCGATCGGGGAAGATTGCCCTAAAACTCAAAAGTCGAATAGATGTCAGCTTTCTAACGGGAAAGGAGTTCATAAACGACTAAAGATTAGACACGTAACCAAATGGTTTTAAACCAGGGCGCTACCTTGAATACACTGACTTATCGTGCAAACCCCCCGAGCCCGCTTTTCGTGGGCATAGCCCACAAGGGTTCCCGGAAATCGGGGATGTGTTGGCGATGTCTTTTGGACATGAAGTACGGGGGGCCGGGGAGTCACTTTAAGATAATGACTTCACGGTTTTCCGCGGATATTCGGAGGCTTTTGCAATAGGCCGGCAGTCCTTGGCTTTTTTTGAATAGAGGATAGTCTATTTTTGAGGGCAGTTGTCCCCAAGCCAAAGTGCGCAGCTAAATTTTCAATTGTCCATTTTTCGACCCAACGCAAACGTGCCAGCTCCGCAGGATCGATCTTCCCTTTCACCCAGGTTTTCTCTATAAACGATTTAAACGTGAGAACCGGTGTTTCTACTAGATAACCGCCGCCTCCACCATTTAAATTTTCTTGGCATATCTGGTAACGGATTTGTCAGAGATCTCGGAAATGTTCTCGAGCATTTTTTAGGAGCTGGTTGAGCAATTCAAGTTGGTCTGTTCCGAATTTATCGATGAATCCGTTGTGGAGTGATTTCCACTTCTTTTGCGCTTCACTTACGACTTCTTTTCCTTTTGGTGTGAGCTCAACCAGTTTAGTGACGCCGTGATCTGCTGCCTTGGTTCGAATGAGCTTTCGTTTGGCGAGTAAATCCAGCGCACGATACAAAGTCGTCCTCTCCATATCCAAATGTTCTGCGAGTCTCATTTGCTCGATAGGTTCATAGCGCGAGATATTTACGAGAATCGAGTATTGAATGACGTTGACCCCCGAAGACTCAGTCGCGGAATCATAAGCCCTGCCAACTACGCGCGAAGCCATCTTGATGTTCGTGCAGACACACTGAATGGGTTGGAAGTCGTTTGCTTTGGCGTCACTTTGTTTCATTCTGGCCTCCGTTTCGAGTCAGGAACACTCCGAATAAAATCATTAATGCACCGATATACTGTGCTATTCCGATCTGCTCATTTGCGATCAATGCGCCCACCGCTAATGCGACGATCGGTGGAATATAAAACACTGATGAAGCAGTGATTGCGCCCAGTTTTTCGATGATCCTGTAATAGATGACAAAGGCAACACCGGTTCCTAGTAATCCCAATCCAAAAATCAGAGCGGCAAGTGCTTTTGGATGCTCGAAGATTTTCTCCGCCCCTTCGAATGGTACCACGATAGCGAGCATGATTGCGGCGGCAGCAGTTTGATAGCACGCCAGCGGCAGCGACCCAATGTTTAACGGTGTGATAAATTTGCGAGCGTAAATCATCGCGGCGGCATATCCGATTGAGCCTAAAAGCATAAAGCCTGCGCCAAATAAAGATTCACGAGCTGAGTAGTCTAGCAATCGATCTAAGTGAGCGATCAATGCGACACCAAAGAATCCTAAAATAAGACCCGAACACTTCCTGAGCGTCAGGCGATCGGTGGGCAAAAACAGAGATGCAAAAAGAGCGGTCATCAATGGAATCACGCCGCTGATCGCACCTGCTGAACCAGACGCGAGAAATTCCGTACCCTTGATGAATCCAAGATAAGGAATAACGACCGCGAGCAATCCCATGGCAATAAAATGCTTCGAGTGCTTGAGATGCTCGTATTTCAGTGCTCTGCGTAGCACTGCGAAGATGAGTATTGGTAGAAGCCCGAAAACCACACGCATCAAAGCGACCTGGGTCGGCGATATCACCTGAACGGCCATTTTCATGAACAAGAAATTGGTGCCCCAAAGCAGTCCTAAAATCCAATACAGAGCATAGTCGAAGCGAATCATTGCGCTGAATCCTTTAGTGATGTATATACATCATACATGAGGAAGTATATTTTTGCTATCAAATCATGCTTGTTATTTGCCGGAGTTCTTCTGACTTCAAGTTGGGCGAAGGCTGAGTCCTACTCGAATGCCAAAACTCAATACGTTGATGCTGCAGGTCTGCGAGTCGCCTATAGAGTCTTTGGTTCCGCGCAAGGTGTGCCACTCGTTTTGCTTATGCACACCCGCGGCAACATGGACAACTGGGATCCAAAGCTTCTCGATGTTTTAGCCATGGATCGTAAAGTCATTGCCTTTGACGGCCGTGGAGTTGGACTTACAAACGGTGAAACTCCCAATTCATTTGAAGCAATGGCGGATGATGCAGCTTTGTTCATAAAAGCGCTTGGTCTCTCTAAGGTCGATCTCCTTGGGTTTTCAATTGGTGGTGCTGTAGCACAGGAGCTTTTGATTCGTCACAACGATTTGATTCGGAAGGCGATCATCGCAGGATCAAGCGCTAAGGGTGGCGTCGGGGTGAATGATCTTTCGGAGAAATCTAAGTCGGTAAGCACAAAGAAGGAGTTTACGGACGAAGATATTCTCTACGCCTTTTTCGCGCCAAGCGAATCGAGCCAGAAGTTAGGTAGAGAGTTTCTTAGTCGGTTGAAAAAAAGAACTTCAGATCGCGACAAACCAGTTTCAATGCAAGCAGTTGCGGCACAGGCCGTTGCTCGAAAAGAATGGGGAGCTCCATTGAAAGTGCCAGATGAGCGGATGGCCGCGATTAAAAATCCAATTCTTGTTGCTAATGGCAAAGATGATATTCGCATGCCGACGATCAATTCCTACAATTTATTTAAACTGGCTCCAAAGGCTCAGTTGATCCTCTACCCAGACTCGGGTCATGGTTTCTTATTTCAGTATCCAGAGCTTTGTGGTGAGAATTTTACGGAGTTCCTCAATCAGAGCGTCTTCTGAGTCGGTTCGAGCTAAAGAGCGATTTTAATTGTCACAGACTCGGGTTCGACAATCGAAACTCCGAGTCCACCAATTTTTCAAAGAAAAATAATTGATAAGAACCTCCCCTTCGGGGAGCTACGGCTTCCATCCCTGTAACTTACAGGCCTGTTTAATCCACTTCACAAACTGTGCATCATCAAAACCGTCTTCATAAATATGGAGATATCGGGTGCCTTCGTGTTTTGCTTCCACGGGTGGAGGTGGCTTTAGTGATCCGCCATTGAAGAAAGTGACTTTCACGTACCTCGTAAAGACATGGAAACCTAAAAACCATCCCTTGCCTTCCATTCCATAAAAGGGCGAATTCCATTTCACAGCTTTATTTACTGTGGGAATATGATGCGTAATTAGTTTATCAAGATTGCGAGCAACTTCTTTTTTCCACCCAGGTACAGCTGAAATGTAATTTTGCACGGGTTCGTTGCCATCGCCTTTAGCAATTTGAGGATTTCCACCTGACAAAAGCTTTGGCTTCGGACTTTTGCGATTTACTTTTTTTGAAATCTTTTTTGCAGCCTTCTTTTTCATAGTGTCTTTAAATCTCACACGCTGGCGGTCCCATCATCAAATTAAATTATCGACTAAGTATGTAGCGTCATATGTCGGATCACTTGTGGGCGCGGGTTCAATTCCCGCAGGTGTTCCTGCGGGAATTTATACCGAAATGCTGTTACAGCTTATCCTGCTTGTAGGTCGCAGACTTCGAGATGTTTTCGTAGCTGTTGGCGATTTTGCGATTGAACGAGAAATTGATCACCAGTTTTTTATTCCAAATCTTGTCTGAGTCTTCGAACTTAATCTGACCGATGTTCAAAATCGTTTGATTGCCACTTTTGCTGATGAACTGTTTTGGTACCGGACCAGAGAACACGACTTTATCCCTTAAGATCAAGCGCACATAAGTGATTGTCACATGGAAAGAGTCAGTGACCATATCTGGTCTTGGTGAAATGGCCTGCACTTTGATCTTTGAATTTTTGCCCAGGCCTTCTTTGGTGATGCCAATGCGGGAGAACTCGTCGACTTTGTAAGCTTCTTTAATTGTCAGTGTATGCTCTGCCGCAGAGTCTGACCTTTCAGTAATCAGAATATCATTAGAGCTGACTTCGAAACCTACTTTGCCATTGCGAATGAAAGCAGAAACTTTGCCCGTGTGATCTGCTGGTTTGCGGGGTGCTTGCCACACGATCGCGACATTTTCAACGGCACGGCGAACGAATTCATAGTAGTTGTCATTCACTCGGGAGCCGGGAGCCAGGAATGAGCGGATGCCAGCTTTTGATGTGAAGAGATTCTCGGTCAGAACTGCGCGCACCGTTTGGTTCGTATTCAGTTTATTTACGGCAACTGAGGCGTCACTGTTTTCTTCCAAAAGGGCAGTTGCGGATTTAATGAGCGTGACCGATCCGCTGCTGCCATCATTACCATCGCTTCCACGTGAGCCATCGCGACCCGAGTGTCCGTCGTCGCAAGTAAAGCGGGGAGGTGGATCGCAACGGCGACACAGTTTTCCGTCTTTATCTGTGTAGTCATAACAACGTGGAGGCATTTCCCAATTTCTGTAATCGCAACGGCAGCCGCGGGATCCGCCACGCCCGCCATAGGATCCGCGTCCACCTTCGCCACCCTCAGAGATGATCAATATTTTTTTGAGTTGAGATATATCAGTATAATAAATGGTTGCATCACCGCCATGACCACCACTACCACCGTCACCACCGGCTCCACCGTCGCCTGCATTAGCTCCAAAAAGGTCTTCGGCGACACGGTCTTGACTGCAAAAGTAGGCGTCACCGCCGTCTGCACCAGGGTGACCATCACCACCGTCGCCACCGTTTAGATTGTATCTTCCACCCTGAGCGTTGGGAGCAAAGATAGTGACGTCGTCTCCGTTTCCACCGTAGTGGCCAGAGTTTCCGGTGCTTCCGTTTTGGCCAGGTCTGCCAAAACTTCCCGCCCATGTTGATGAGCAGATCAAAACGCTGCATAGCAAGGTAAAAAATCGATTCATTGTGATTCCCCTCAATAACGGAGCCATTTTGCTCCAAATTGTTTTCTGGAACTCACAAAGCAAGGGATATGCCACATGAAGTGAGGTCATTTCTTCACCGGCGTATGCGATATAAAAAAGGCCCCCAAATTGGGAGGCTTAAATTTTTTCAGTTGCAGTTTTTGTAGAAATTTAAAAAACCGCGTAGACGTTCAAATTATAACTTAAGTTATCATAAGAAAACGCGCGGGAATCTTCGCTTAGAACTGAGCCGCTGCCATCATTCAAGCCGGTGTCGCTGATCACTGCTGGATTGATGTAGAAAGCGTCGTAATAAAGATTCAAGCCCACTTCGTGGGAGCCTGTGTTTGCCATATCCAAATCCCAATTGCCTCGTTGCGCCTGGCTGGATCTGCCTGACACCGTGTACGCGTAGTACGGATTGATGTGGTCGTTCATTGTATAGATAAAGTACGGAGCCGCTTTCAGCTGATAGTATTCTGCATCCGCCCCGACAGCTTTGTTTGGATTGTTTTGGCTGTTCAGCAGCACTCGTGGAGACAGGTAAGCTGCCATCGTGAACTTCGGAGTGATTGTCCACTCGAAATAGTTATCAAGACGAATGCGACCCATTTCATGGTTTTCGCGAGCCACACTGTCAGTGGGGGCGTAATATCTAAGATCAATAAGTGCAGCACTTGAGCCCATAAAACCAGTGGGTTTCAAAGCTGCGCACAGAACTGTTTCTGCCATTGCAGTTGCAGAGTCGCGGTGAAGTACGGCGTCACGACCACCCAAACGGTCACGGCTGGAGACGATTTGAAAATGCTGACGAAGCTCCAGCTCCCAAAGTTTTGAAGGGGCGTAGCGAGCGCCGACAAAATTGTAGGAAGTAATGTTTCCTGAGTCGGTGCTGCGGTTGTCTGCTTCGTAGTTGTAGTTTTCAGAACCCAGAGTGAAGTGCCATGGATTTTCTTGTTTTGGAGCGGTGGTCGAGATGCTGTTATTGGCTGCGGATACGGAAGATGTTTGCGTTGGATTTGAAATCTTGGTCGTTGATGTAGAAGTCTCTTGTGCAAGAACCTGCGCGCAAAACAAAGTCGCAATCGCTAATAGCATTGTCTTCATTGATCCCCCTCAAATGTAGATGGGACAATGATTTCAGGAGGTAGTTAATAGGTCAAAACAATTAGCTGACGCGGATTCACATTTGTTTATTCCTGAGGTCGGATGTCCGCGGCAGAACAGCTACACCGTTACCTCCATTTTTAAAAACGGGCGAGGTTTACTCTTTGTCGGCATTGGTTTCCCAGCAGCCTTACGCGTAAAAATAAAGTCTAAGCTCATTTAAGAGCGCTTCAGCTGCTGGATGACCTGATCCAAAGTGCTTAAAAACTTGGAGCGGTCTTTCTTGTCCATGGGCGCGGGGCCGCCGCGGACTTCTCCCATGTGACGTAGGTTTTGCATAAGTTCGCGTGTTGCAACGGCGCCACCGATGCTGTCCTCGGTGAATTCAATGCCTTTTGTTCCAATGGCGCGCACTTGATTCTTTATGCATCGTTCTGCCAGCAGGATATCGGCGGTTATGACGATGTCACCTTTTTGTGCGTGCTCCACAATCCAATCATCGGCTGCATCGAAGTCACTGGAGGCAACGACCATCTCGATCCGTGAGCTTTGCGGAATATTCAGGTACTTGTTGGCCACAACAAAGACTTTCAGTTGATAGCGTTCCGCTACTTTGTAAATTTCCTCTTTAACGGGGCAGCCATCGGCATCGATATAGATATTCAGCATGCACCAATAATTGTTTCAAATGACTGACGGGTCAATTTGAGTTTGGACCTAGACCTTTGTCGCGAAAAGCACCCCTAACCCCCGTAGATTTCTTCTCATCTATAAAAACCTGGCCTAAAGTATTGGGGAATTACCAATATCGGAGGAATCCATGGGCAGTGTTGTTTCATTTATCAATCAAAAGGGCGGAGTTGCGAAAACGACGACAGCTATCAATGTGTCAGCACAATGGGCGAAAGAGGGTAAGAAAATCCTTTTGATCGACTTGGATCCACAATCCTCTGCAACTCGCGCGATCTTTGGTGACATGAATTTTGAAAACACAATCTTTGATGTGCTGACGGGTGAACTTGAGGCCCAGGATGCCATCGTTCAATCAGAAGCTTTCGGCATCGATGTGATCCCTGCTGAAATCATGTTGAGCGGTATTGAAATTCACATGGCCACTAAATTCGGCCGTGAAAGCATTCTAAAAAGAGCTTTGGCTGAAATCAAAGACAACTATGATATCGTCGTGATTGATTGTTCACCATCTTTGGGTCTTTTGACTGTGAACGCCTTGATCGCCTCCAAAGACATCGTAATCCCAATTTGCCCGGAGTACTTCTCTTTGAAGGGCATCGATTTGATCCTGGATACTTTGAAACACATCCACACGGGCCTTGGTCACAAGATCGACGTTCGTGGAATTATCATCTCCAAGTACCGCAATCGCCGTATTGTGGAAAAAGTGATCAACGACCTGCGCACAATCTACACGATTCCGGTATTCAATAACTATATCCCTGAATCCATCGTCGTTGAGGAAGCCCATCACAATCATCAGCCAATGTTGCAATACTCGCCAAAAAATCCGGCGGGCATGGCGTTGGCTAATCTGGCAGCGGAAATGTGGGTTTGAGCACCATCAATCCACTCTTCGTAGACTCAACAAAGCCTATTGGTGATAAAGTCGTCACCAACGTGGAACTTTTGGCTGTAACTTTGCAGCCAGGGGAGTCACTATTCTTTGAACTGACTGATGAGTTTGGTTTCGAGCAGAGATACGAGATGAAGAAGCTTGAAACAAAAAAGTCGGTAAAGTACACCACCGAAGTTTGGCTTAAGTATCAACATCAAATTCAGTACCGTTTCCTGGTAGTCGCTGAGGGTGCTGAAGTGCAGACCTCTATGATGCGCGAAATCTGTGCGGGACATATTATCTCTGAAAAATGGGAGACCTGTGCTGCTGGTGAATTTGCCAAAACCAGAAAGGCAAAGCGTAAACCCGCGCAGACGGCCACTCCCAAGGAGAAGAACGCAGCGCCAGTGATAAAGGCGACCGCAGCAAAACCTCTTTGTGAACCACATATTCTAAGTCAGATTAAATCGCTGTTTGATGATCTTCTTTAGTCGGGACTATTGTTTCCGAGCTAGGGGGAGAAGTATGACGAACGAATCGAACAGTTCTTATTGGTGCAGTTCATTTATGGCGGGAAGGACATCCCGAGAACAGAGGATTCTGGCTGGGAAAACCATTTTGGGGCAAGGGCTACATGACTGAAGCGGTTGAGCCGGTGATGAACTATGCCTTTAATGAATTGGGTTTTGATAAACTTGTCTTTGCAAATGCGGTTGGTAATTTGAAATCACGCAGAATCAAAGAGAAAACCGGCGCACGGTTAATCAGTGTAAGTCCCGCAAATTTCGTGAATCCAAAATATATCGAGCACGAGATTTGGGAACTTACAAAGAAAGAGTGGGCGCAGCGGCGCCCTTAACCCACGATGGCGGCTAATGTCTGTGATGGAATAAGAACAGACTCTGTTTGTGATGAAACTCATAACTCTGTTAGGCTTAAAATATGACTGAATTATTTTATGTGGCACTTTTTGTAATAGGTACCTTGCTAATTTACTTTCGGCCAAGCGCAAAGCTATTGCGCATACCAATTTACTGGGACATCGGCGCAGGCTCCTTGCTGTTGGTGGTTTGTTTAATATATGTGATGAATACTTATGTGGTAGAGCGAGAGATTGAAGAAAGTGTTGCTAAGCAACCTTGCGGTGCAACCAGTCCACAAGGTGTTTGCTATAATTTAAGTCGTGAAGTCTGTGAGACGGCTTGGAATAGTGCGGATCAATCATGCCGAGAAGAAGCAGCTCCGGTATTAAAGGAGCGCCCTGGTGCATTGATTGGTCCCATGGTGAATCGCTGTAAGGCTCGTAGAATGGATAAAATTCTTCGCTACAATCGAATCAAAGAAGATAATCCACTCTGCCGGGCCTATTTCAGATACGTTGACGAGAAGAACTAGCGCATTACATCCTGAGCCCATTTTACGCTGGCATCAGCGACTTTCTCCCAACCCGGTTCTGCGATCAAATAGTGTGAGACACCAGCAAAGGATTTAAAGTCAGTTCTGCTTGGAGATTTCGCCTGCTTTCTGTAATTGGCCTCAACCATGGCCGGTGCAGTGGTTCTGTCATCTTCGCCAGCAATAATCAGCAGAGGTTGTTTGCGATGTTTTACGTCCACGTGAGTGCCAATTCCTGTGGCTGCTTGAAAGAAGATTTTTCCTGGCGCAGGCACTACGAATTTCTTGTAGTCCGCATCTCTTTGCTCAGCGGGAGCAGTGTTGGCAAAATTTTTGTCGAACGCTTCTTTAGTAAGGATGTAGGGCTTTCTCCAGCCAGCGAATCTTAACAGACCCGGCAATGCTGAAGTCAGTGATCTTGTGTCAGGTATAACACCGGCAATAGGTGCGGGATCTATACAAATACCGGCCGATCCAAGTCCACGATCCAACAGAAGCTGCACAAGCAGGCCACCCATTGAATGCCCTACCAAGAGTGGTGGTTCGGGAAGAGCACGAATGATACCTTCCAAATGATCCGCTATTTTTTTAAACGACAGAGCACCGAATTCTGAATCGGGGTGGGCGCGCAGTTCCTCTATTGATTTATCCATCAGTGGCCAAGTAGGAGTGATGACATTAAATCCCTGTTCTTCAAAATACTTCTTAAAACCATCCCAAGAAATAGGTGTCATCCAAGCGCCATGAATAAGTACAACTGTTTTTCCGTTTGAGTTTCCCATAAGTTCTCCTTTATCTTTTCCGGCTCAATTGCCGGGTACAGATAAAGAATCTCATGAACAAGAGACCAGAACCATTGGCGGAAGTGACAGAAATAATGCCAAAACCGCCAATTATATGTTGTTGGACAATGAGCCCTTCCAGTGGCGAGTTGAGATTATAGTTTATCTGTCATTCATTCCCAGACCTTTAAGAATATTGGGAGTGTATTTCTCAATGCGCGCGATTCTGGTGGCGGGTTGCTTCGCAGATGCAAAATGCATCAGATACAAACGCTGCCGACCCGGCGTCAGGCTTTGGAATGCTTTTTTAAGCTTACTGTCCTTTGTAAGAGCCTGCTTAAATTCAGCAGGCATTTCAACCGGATCAGCAGGCTTGCGAGTGACCTTCGCACCTGTCTCTTCGATGCGAATGGCCTGTTTAATGAAGGTCTTTGTCGCTGTCTTCATTTTTTTCACTTCAGCAGAGGAAGTGAACTCCAAGCGTCGGGCTGTTTGCGAGTTCTGTCCCGGGGCTTTTAATAACTTTTTTGGATCTTTAAGAAGTACGCCTTTAAAGAACATCAATGCGCAGGAATCTTTGAAGTTTTGAATGATCGCAATGTTATTTCCGGCATTGGTGTAGCAAGGCAGTCGCCATTTAAATTCCTCAATAAGACCGCTCTCCAAAACGAGGGCTCTTATTTGGGAGACTTCATCCTGCCACTTTTTTAATGATTTTATATAGCTGTCAACTTTGGCTTTCTCTGTTTTTGCTGCCATTTCGGTTCCTTTATCTCATGTGGAATTTATGTCGGTATTCCCCAGGGGTCAGCCCCATCACTTTGTGAAAAACCTTACGGAATGCCCCGGGATCCTCATAGCCAACATCCCAGGCAATCTGCTCTACATTCTTCTTGGTAAATTCTAATAACTCACGGGCCTTGGAGACACGAAGTTTTTGACAATAGGCTGTCGGGTTCAGACCTGTGGCTTTGTTAAATCTTCGTAGAAAAGTTCTTTCAGAGAGCCCGGACTTGTCAGCCAAGACTGTAATATTTAGCTCGTTCTTGGTATTCTTTTGCAGCCAATGTTGGGCCTTTAAAATGCTTTCGTCACCGTGATTCATAACCGGGGTAAAGTGGCTGTAGTGCCTCTGTTCGCGACCGTTAGGGTCGACAAGAAGGAATTGTGCGGTTTGAATCATGATGGTTGGGCCGAGCAATCTATCAACAAGGCTAAGTCCCAAGTCAACCCAAGCCATCAAACCCCCAACAGTGATAATGTCACCATCATCGATGAGAATTTTGTCGGTATCCACCAGGGTCTTCGGGAACCTTTGTTTAAACTGATCGTTAAAGAACCAATGAGTGGTGGTCGGTCTGCCGTCGAGCAAACCGGTTTCGCCGAGAAGGAACGCTCCAGAGCATATTGAACAGATGATGGAGCCTTTGCTGTGCCCTTTAAGGATCCACGGTGTCCATGTTTTGGAATCTTCCGCAGAAATTATATTGTTCAGACTTGGTGGAATAATAATGAAATCCGGATCGCTTTTCTTGCCCTCTGGGTGAGTGTCAGAAACGCATTCCATGGTCTGTGTTTTAGCAGAGGAGGTGCGCCACTGGGTGACTCGTACAATGTGGTGTTTATCCTGAGCAAACTTGACAGCATACAGGTTCGCGATTTGAAAAAGATCGAGTAATCCATTTACGGCGGATTGTTGGTGATAGGGTGACAACAGAATGGCAACTTCGGTCATTTGGCTTGATTTCATCATATGGCAATTTTGGCACTATTAATGTCATTTTAGCCAATCCTTTTTGCAATCGCGAAGGGCCATACTGGGTTCACAAACACAAAACATCCCAAAAGGAGCATTTATGAAGAATCTAGAGAACTCAAAGACACTAAAAGCGAAAACTCAGTATGCCGAAATCAACGAGTCAAAAAAAATTGCGTATCGAACATTTGGTGAGGGAAGCCCGATTATTCTGGCGAATCGATTCCGCGGGGATTTGGATTCCTGGGATCCGGCGTTTCTGGATTTTCTGGCTGAAAAACATCAGGTCGTAATTTTTCAATACAGCGGAACAGGATCTTCCACTGGAGCACAAGCTAAGACAAACATGGAAATGGCCCAGGATATCATTGATATCGCGGACTACTTAAAAATCGATAAATTTTCTGTCGGTGGCTGGTCGCAAGGTGGATTTGCGGCTCAAATCGTAATCACTGAATTTCCGGAAAGAATTCATCATGGGATTCTGATAGGGACACGTGTTCCGGGAAAAGAATCATCTCCGATTAAGGATATTTTCTTTGAGCATGCTCTAAAACCAGAGAATGACCTTCATGATGAAGTAGTTCTGTTCTTTAATCCTCAATACCCTGTAAGTGTAAAAGCTGCGGAGGAATCCCACGATCGTTTGGCAATGAGAAAATCCGATAGATCTTTGCCGATCACTCCGGATCAATACAAACAAATGGTGCAAGTGACTGGATTCAGAGAAGATACCTACGGTACATTTGAAAAGATGAAAAATACCAATGTCCCGGTTTTGTCCATCGTGGGCGAAGACGACATTTGTTTCCCTGCTGAGGATTGGTTCGCGATGAAAGGTAAATTGCCAACTGTACAAGTATTGCTACTGCCTTCTTCTGGCCACGGACCTCAACATCAGTATCCTGAGTTGTCAGCTTCGTACATCAACCAGTTTATTGATTTGAATTAGAGTTCTCTTTATATTTATTGCTTAGCGTGCCTTAGGGGCCTCGTCTGGTTATCAATCTTGAAGTCATCAAGTCATGATTTTGACTGCGTGTTGAAATTGGGATACGGATGGAGGCCTTAATGTGCAGGGGAATAAAGAGTGAGCGAAATTAAACTTAGCGAAACCCAAAAGTCATTCGTTGAAAGTAAATGGTTTGTGGTGTTGCTGGGGACTTTGACAGCGTTTGATCCATTGACGATCGATATGTATCTGCCGGCCTTTGGCGATATTCAAAAGAACTTTCAAACTACAATGTCCAACGTGGAGCTTTCGGTATCCACGTTTTTTATCGGCATGGCCTTTGGGCAGCTAATATATGGACCCCTAGCAGATCGATTCGGAAGACGATTGCCATTGCTTGGCGGAATGTTTGTTTATCTGCTGGCGACGATAGCATGTGCCTATGCTCCCAATATAGAAATCTTCATTGTTTGCCGCTTGTTGCAAGCCCTGGGTGGTTGTGCAGGGATGGTTGTGACCCGTGCCATTATTCGTGATCTTTTTGACAAACAGAGGGTGGCAGAGTTTTTGTCCAACATGGCTCTGGTAATGGGAATCGCACCCATCATCGCTCCGAGCTTGGGTGCTTTGATTAACGCTTCTATGGGCTGGCGTGCGATATTTCTAACTCTGGCAGGCGCGAATGTTTTGTGCATGATTTGTATATTTTTGTTCTTGCCAGAGACCAGTCACCATAGGGCTTTGAGTATCAGCCCCAAAGCTGTATTTAAAAGTTATATTGGATTGCTGAAAAGTCGACACTTCGTGGGCTATCTAATTCCCGATGCGGCGGTTCGCGCGGGCATGTTTGCTTATATTGCTGGTTCACCCTTTGTTTTCATTGAGTTGTTTAAGATTCCCTCATCTCAATACGGATTTATTTTTGGATTGAATGGGTTGGGACTAATGGCAGCTTCACAAATTAATCGCAGACTTCTTAGAAGATGGACACCTGAGGTGATTCTGCGTTGGAGTGTAAGGATTGCTGCCTTGGCTGCGGCATTCGTATTTGCTTGGACTTGGCTGGGGCTGGCGCCGGTGGTGGTGTTGATTTCACTGTTTATATTTTTGGCGACACTAAACTTTGTGGGGCCGAATTCTTTGGCTGGTGCATTGGCGTCCCAAGGTCATCAGGCGGGAACCGCCTCAGCCCTGTATGGTTGTCTGCAATGGTCGATGGCAAGTTTCTCTTCATTCCTGGTGAGTTCATTTCACAACGGAACAGCGTTTCCGATGACGGGGACCATTCTGTTTTGCGGCCTGCTTTCTGTGGTGGCTTTTCAAGTTTTAGTCAAGAATCCCAAAGTTTAGATTTGTCATTAATCTGATTTTCATATTTGAAATTGGAAAAGTGAGCGGTTCGGATTGAGTATTTACTTTTATGTGAAGAACAGAACATAAATACTCAAAGGAGACCTTCATGTCTGAACCACGCAGTGAGAGTGAAAATCCCGTCATACCGGCACCGAAACCAAAAACCAATATGCGACCACGCACCAATAAGGATTGGTGGCCGGATCAATTGGATCTTTCCGTGCTCCATCATCAATCACCCAAAGTAAATCCGATGGATAGGTCTTTTAAGTATAAAGACGAATTTAAAAAACTGGATGTCGAGGCACTTAAAAAAGACATGATGGATTTGATGACAGACTCTCAGGATTGGTGGCCGGCGGACTTTGGACATTATGGACCTTTGTTCATTCGCATGAGTTGGCATGCCGCCGGAACGTATCGCATTGAGGATGGTCGCGGTGGAGGTGGTGATGGCGCACAGAGATTCGCGCCGTTAAACAGCTGGCCTGATAATGCCAGCTTGGATAAAGCACGCAGACTGCTGTGGCCGATCAAGAAAAAATATGGCAGACAAGTCTCCTGGGCGGATTTGTTGGTGTTTGCCGGCAATTGCGCTTTGGAATCGATGGGATTTAAAACCTTTGGCTTTGCCTTTGGCCGCGAAGATGTGTGGGAACCAGTGGAAGTATTCTGGGGGGCGGAAGACACGTGGCTTGGTGACGAACGCTACAGTGGTGATCGAAACTTGGCAAATCCCCTTGGTGCCGTTCAGATGGGTTTGATCTACGTGAATCCTGAAGGTCCTAATGGAAAACCGGATCCGAAGGCCTCGGCCCGGGATATTCGCGAGACATTCGCGCGCATGGCGATGAATGATGAAGAGACGGTGGCCTTGATTGCCGGGGGACACACATTCGGAAAAACCCACGGCGCAGCGAAAGCTGATCACGTAGGGCCCGAGCCAGAAGGTTGTCCTTTCCACATGCAGGGACTGGGCTGGAAAAACTCTTATAAAACTGGAAAAGGTCCTGACACCATCACGAGCGGCCTTGAAGGTTCATGGACCAGTACTCCGACGAAGTGGGGAAACGGATTCTTTGATAATTTGCATAAATATGAATGGGAACTTACTAAGAGCCCTGCAGGCGCTCATCAGTGGATCCCCAAGGATAAATCCGCTCACAACCTGGTGCCGGATGCACATGATTCCAGTAAGAAGCATCCGCCAACGATGTTGACCTCTGATCTTGCCTTGTTGGCAGATACATCTTACGTGAAAATTTCCAAACACTATCACGAGAACCCCAAGGAGTTTGCGGATGCTTTTGCAAAAGCCTGGTACAAGCTTTTACATCGCGATATGGGTCCGATTTCTCGTTATTGGGGTCCATGGGTTGCGCCTGCGCAGTTGTGGCAGGATCCGGTGCCAGCAGTCGATCACAAACTCATCGATGAAAACGACATAAAGGATTTGAAAAAGAGAATTCTGGATTCGGGCATCAGCAATTCGCGTTTGATTGCGACGGCTTGGGCGGCAGCGGGATCTTTCCGTGGCACCGACAAGCGTGGCGGGGCAAATGGCGGGCGCTTGCGTTTGTCTCCGCAGCGCGAATGGGAAGTGAACGAGCCTAAAGAGTTGGCCGGAGTGTTGAGCTCCTTGGAAAAGATTCAGGCAGATTTCAATAAATCCTCCTCTGGTGGCAAAAAAGTCTCCTTGGCGGATCTAATTGTGCTGGGTGGGTGTGCAGCGGTAGAGAGTTCTGCAAAAAAGGGCGGCGTGGATGTGACCGTGCCATTTGCACCGGGCCGTACTGATGCCACGCAAGAGCAAACGGATGCTCATTCTTTTGCGGTGCTTGAACCAAAAGCAGACGGTTTTAGAAACTTCTATCGAAAAGGTTTGCCACTATCGCCAGAGACCATGCTCTTGGACCGTGCAAATCTCTTAAGCCTGACTGCACCAGAAATGACTGTGCTATTGGGTGGCTTGCGTGTTCTGGATATGAATCATGGCGGGAGTCGCCATGGAGTTTTCACCGATAAACCGGGGACGCTGTCCAATGACTTCTTCGTGAATCTTTTGGATATGAATACGGTGTGGGATGAGCCCTCTAAGGATGGCGTCTATCAAGGAAAAGACCGCAATACCGGAAAAGCGAAGTGGACTGCAACTTCAGCGGATTTGGTATTTGGCTCCCATGCACAGTTAAGAGCATTTTCGGAAGTCTATGCTTGCAATGATGCCAAAGAGAAGTTCGTTAAGGATTTCGTCTGGGCTTGGAACAAAGTTATGAACGCGGATCGCTTTGATCTGGCTGATCGCGTATAAAGAAAATAAAAAAGGGTGCCTTTGATTAAGAGATCAGAGGCACCCTGAATACTAAATATGAAGATGTTGTGAATCGTACGGTTCAATGGAAGATCTGACTGGCGGTTCTGGTGTTTTTACCTTGTCTTCATTTCTCAGAGTCATTTGCAGAATATCCAAGATTCGCTCGGAGGCGCGACCATCGCCAAAGGGGTTCTTAGCCTGTGACATACTGTTGTATAAATCAGCAGAATCCAGAACATCAGTCGCAAGCTTTAAAAAGCGCATCTGTTCCAAAGGAATTAGTTTAGAAGTGCCTGCGACGATAGCTTCAGGACGCTCTGTTTTCTCTCTGGCGACAAGAATCGGTTTTCCTAAAGATGGCGCTTCTTCCTGAACACCACCGGAATCGGTGACAATCATGTGAGCTCGGTCCATCAGATAAATAAACGGCACATAGTCCACCGGCTCACAGAGCCAGACTTTATTCTCCGGATTGATGAAGCTGTTCTTATCGACCCACTGAGCCTGATTGCCAAAAATTTTAGCTGCTGATGCGCGCACCTGGGGATTCATGTGGAGTGGAATTAGCAGCTCCACATCCTCCCGTCGTGAAAGATCCAAAAGACCCTTCATGACTTCTTCCATGGGGGATCCAAAGGACTCACGACGGTGAACTGTGACCAAGATCATTTTTCTTTTCGGATTCAAGAACGCGTATTTTCCAGCGATGGCGTCTTGCATTTCCGGCGTCGCTGAAATTTTTCTTTTTACTTCAAAAAGCGCGTCGATTCCGGTGTTGCCAGTGACGTAGATGTTTTCAGCGGCATGGTGTTCGCGCAAAAGATTGTCGCGAGCGGTTTCGGTCGGTGCGAAGTGCACATTTGCAACCAAGGCTGTGCCTTTGCGATTAAATTCTTCCGGATATGGGGAGAGGATATCTCCAGAGCGCAGGCCGGCTTCAATATGGACGACCGCAATTTTGTGGTAAAAGGCAACAAGGCTTCCAATAAACCCGCTGGTTGTGTCACCTTGAACGACGACCGCATCCACTTTGTTCTCAAGCAAAATTTTATTCAAGCCAGACATCACGCCGGTGGAAATGTCAGTCAGGGACTGACCCGGGCGCATCAGATCCAGATCGAAATCCGGTTTGATACCGAAAAAGTCAAACAACGGGCGGATCATCTCGCGATGCTGTCCCGTTGAACAAACCAGAACTTTGTATCGTGGATCTTGTTGGGCTTTTAGGATGACTGGGGCGGTTTTGATAGCTTCAGGGCGTGTGCCAAAGACGAATAATAGTGTTTTCATGAACTAAAATTTATTTAGCAAAGTGCGAGGGAGCAAATTCCCATTGCGTAATTTCAACCTTTTAATCTATATGCAGCTGACGCAATCTACGGTGAGGTATTAATTATTTGTTTTTCCACATATCAATGGTGCATGATTCTTAGTGAATTTTTCGACGGAGCTTAAATGAATACGCCTAAAGTTAGACTCTCTGATGAAGTTAAACAAGCCCTGGCAAAGGGACTTCCTGTTGTGGCTTTGGAGTCGACGATTATTTCACACGGCATGCCATATCCCCAGAACTACGAAATGGCTTTGGCTGTGGAGGATAAGGTTCGTGCCCATGGTGCGGTGCCAGCTACAATTGCGATTATCAATGGAGAGCTTAGAGCGGGGCTGTCTAAACCAGAAATTGAGAGTTTTGCCAAAAAGGGATTGCAGATCACGAAAGTCAGTCGTCGTGACATCCCCCTTGTCGTAGCAGCAAAAAAAGACGGTGCGACGACTGTTGCCAGTACGATGATCATTGCCGAGCTTGCGGGGATCCCGGTCTTTGCAACAGGTGGGATCGGTGGCGTGCATCGTGGCGCCGAACAAACGATGGATGTATCCGCGGATCTTGAGGAACTGGCGCAAACCAATGTCGCTGTCATTTGCGCCGGGGCGAAATCAATTTTGGATATCGGGTTGACCTTGGAGTATCTCGAAACCAAAGGTGTGCCGGTACTGGGTTTTCAAACGGCGGAGCTTCCAGCATTTTATACTCGTGAGAGCGGTTTCAAAGTTGACGCAAAAGTGGACTCTGCGCAGGAACTTGCAGATATTCTGAAGGCCAAGTGGAATATGGGTCTTAAGGGTGGCGTGGTCATCGCAAATCCCGTCCCTGTGGAATATTCGTTGGATTTCAAATCCATGGAGGCTGTGATCGAAAATGCCTTAAAAGAGATGAATGCCAAAGGGATAAAAGGGAAAGAATCAACACCGTTCCTGCTTGGAAAAGTCAAAGAACTGACTGCAGGCAAGAGCTTGGAGACAAATATTCAGCTGGTGCTGAATAATGCCAAACTCGCTGCAGAGATTGCGGTGGCTTTGTCTCGTTAGTCGTCGGACAAGGCCTTTGGTGAAAAGCTGCTGGCCTTTAAGTTTTGATTGAGCTTGATATCTGCAAGCTGAATGTCAGTGCCACGTTTATTCTGAACGTTCTTGATTTTGATGCTCGATGCGCGAAACTTGCCACCGCCGAGTTTTTTATAGCCGCCAAAATCGATGACCTTAAGAAGCTTGCCTTGTTTGTCGTAGCACTCGGCTTTAATTGGCAGAAATTCTTTGGCGGAAACATAGCTGATGACTTTCGAGTAGTTCGGAGAGCTTGCGGTGACGTCGCTTTCCATCAGGATGTACTTATTGCCTTTGATTTCCATTTCTTTTTTGATCGTCGTGGTGGCTGAGGAATCACGATTAAAATCAAAATCCTCTGCACTCAATTCAGATCCCAGAATGCCACCTTTGGAATTTTCTCCAGTCAAACGACGAACCTGCTTATTGGAGGGGAGATAAATCCATTTTTCCTCGGTGTCGTTTTTCATGGTTGCAAGCAGTGCCGTGCCTTTTAGATCAGCGGGCTTTAACATGCGCACCATCAAGGAATGGTCTTTTTTTCCAGAGCTCATCCGCCAGATTTTCATTTCACGATCTTTGCTGGAGCCATCAGCTTCTATGATTTTCATAGAAGCTGTGAACGTTTCATCTTTCGCTTTGATGCGTGCGCTCATTTCCTGGCCGACTTTATCAGCAGTCAATTGCTGAGCCAGGGCATCCTGATGGTTGAAAAGAAGAACGAATGCAAAAATAAAGGACGCTGCTGTTGCCATAACTTTCTCCTTCTTCCAAGCTAATGGGCGAAGCAGCCATGGGCAACTTTTCAACATTGTTGGTAAAAGAATCAAATCCCCTACCAGACCAGTCAGCATTGACAAGACCATATAGAATCCAAAGATACGATTCATGGCAAAATACGAAGCCATAAATACCGAGAATCCCGCAAGCAAGGTCATGGTCGAGATCAGGCAGGGATTGCCCTCAAGCCAGATCATTTTTTCGATATCCAAAGTGCGGCTGTTTTTGGACTTCTGCATGGCGCGCAGTCTTTCCAAAAGATAAACCGTGTTGTTGAATGCCAATCCCAGTGCAATCGAAAAGATAATCGCCACACTTGGTTTGATCGGTGTTTGTGAGATGGCCAGGAAACCCAGCAGAGCCGCCGGCGGAACAAGATTGGGAATGCAGGCGACCAGGGACCAGCGCAGGGATTTAAACACGAAAATCAAAACGGCAATGATGGCAACCATGGACTGCCAGAATCCGAAAATCAGTTCGCGTGAAAGTTCATTGTTAAGATGATGGATGGTGGAGCCCATTCCAGTTGTTTGAACCTTCATATCGGGGAACGCTTTTTCGGTCATATGTCGAACGTTCTCGACCAGATCATGTAACTGATTGCCGGGAAGATCCTGCGTTCTGACTGATATTCTGGTTTTGGAACCATCAGCATTAAGAAAGTTTTTAAGAGGGCTGTCACTTGCCAACGAGTAAAGAAAGAATATTTCAGCCGTGGAGCTGCGACTTGCTGGCAAGCGAGTGTTGTGAAGTGAGGCAGCGGCAACCAGATCTGGAAGACTGACCACGCTGCCGACGGAAGGCAGTCGTCGGATCTCTTCGGAAAGGGCATCCAAGCGGGCAATCAGACTTGGGTCGTTCCAGGCTTCTTTGCTGCCATCAATTTCGATATCAACCGGAATCATTCCGCCCAGTTCCCTGTCGATGGTTTCAGTCGAAAGACGCACTTGGTGATTCTGCGGGAGATCATCAAATAGTTTTGCCGACCAGGACAGGTTTCCACCTTTAAGGGCCAATGCCAGGGACACTATGATAATGCCAGTGGTCCAAAGACCACTGCGTCTGAACAGATAAAGACCCCAGCGCGCTTTAGCCCACGCCCACTCGCGGGCTCGTGGTCCTGGCAGAAACAAAAGAAGTGGGAACAAGAGCACGGTTGTGGTGATCCAGCCAATCACAATGGAAATTGCCGCAGTAACACCGTACTCGCGAATTAGAGGAACGTTAGTGGTTAACAGACTTAGAAATCCAATCATAGTCGTTGTCGACGCAATCAAGTTGGGTCGGATGATGGCTTTAAGTGTTTTGCTGACCAGATTCTCATGAGACTCAAACGGGTTTGCTTTTCTTTCTTCGGCATAGCGAAGCAAGGTGTGAATACAGAGGGAAACCACGTCAATAGTGGTCAGAATCGGAATCGTTGTGGAAAGAATCGAGAACGGAAGTTCTGCCATCGCCATCACTGCAAGCACCAGAATATTTGCACAAAGAATGATTACGAAGGAAATGATCAGTGGCGCAAAGTTTGAAAAGATCAACGCAAGCACGACAAAGCAGGACAGGAAGCCCAGGATGACAAAGTTTCGCAGTTCAGATTGCAGAAGCAAGCTGATGTCCGTCTGTACCGCCGGGGTTCCGCCCATTTGCACATCGGCAAAAGGCAGCGCCGCAGTTGCCGTCACTTGCAGATTCTGGCGGAGTGCCAAAAGCTCCTTGTTGGTGAGTCTATTGATATTAGCAATCACCGAGGCGGTTTTTCCGTCTTTGGAAATAAGAGTCGGGGCGATCAGGGGATTTGAAGTTGTTTCCGGCTCCCAGCGATCAATGCTTAGATTTTTCAAAAGGGGACCAACGCTCAGTCCCTGGTTGTTATTTATAGCACCTTGAATATTAGCCAAAGAAAGAGTGTGGCGGACGCCGGGATACTTTGAAATCAGATCGGTCAGTTTTTCCAGCTCGGCTATTCTGTCCTGACGAAACCAGTTGCCACCGTTTTCCTGATTAATTTTTGCGGTGATGATAAAGGGCTGAACCTCAGAAAGCTGGAAAGTCTGGCGACTCTTTTCGTCCAGCATCAATAGAGGGTTATCTTTGGGAAGAAATTGTTTCAGGCTGTACTGCGTGGTCAGTTTTGGCAGGGCAAACAAACTTAGAATTGTTATAAGAACTACGCCCATCAAGGAGATGATCGCCAGATTTTTTCTGGAAATTTTTAAAGGCAGTCGCATCCCATTGGTCCTTCCCTTGAGTGTGGATAACAGATTTATTATATCGGACGGTGCTTTCATTTCTAAAATGTCTGATAAAAAGACTAAAAGTTTTTCGATGTTGGTCCGAATTCCAAATATGAAAACTGAGAATGCATCCTATAGAAAAAAAGTCGCTTTAGATTTTGCTCAAAGCACCGTAACCTTAGTCCTATGAGTAAAAAGCAAATCACCAGAAATCTTTTCGTGTTTGCTGCTTTTCTGTTCTCGCAGCAGGCATTCTCTTCAGCCACTGTAGAGTCAGAGTTTGAGATCGTTCTACCTAAGCAGTTCCAGCAAAATCTTATTGAGGAGAAATGGAAGTCTCTGGCCAATCAGGAATTTAAGGCAAACTGGCAATTTCCTGATCAAACCGTGGAGGCTCAGAATGGCGTTCAGGTTCAGTTAAAAGGAATCTCAGTTTCTTTAAATACGGAGCTGGAAAAGCCAGGGCTGGGTTCATCGGAAACTCAAGTAATCTTGAAGTCCAAGGAGCTTGCGGCACAAATGACGATCGCAAGTATTTCTGTTGATCAATGGGTGGAGCAAACAGTCGGTGGTATTACCGGTCGGTTTCGTCTGGTGGCAGAGTGCCCTAACGTCGTGTTAAATATGAAATCTGGAGCGGGCTCATTTTCTGTGAGCTTGAACCCGGAAATCAACTCCAGTAAAGCCGGAGGCGTGGTTCAGGACTTCTCTCTGGCATGGGATAAAGAGGCGTGGTCCGCGGCAGCATTTGGTTGTACGGGTGCAGCTGGCTTTGCTGATATCGTAAATCAGCAGATCGCTCAGATCTCGGCGGATTCTGCAGCTTTCGTCAATCCGCAAAGAACATTGATTCTTTCCTATCTGAATGGGTATGTGGGCAAGTATTCATTTGATCTTGCAAAGCCGCGACAACTTGTGAGTTCACGATCCGATGTGAATATCAGCATGATTGTGGATTCGTTTGATGATTCAAATTCAGAAAAGGCACTTGCGAAAGGCCGCGTGATTGTGGAGTTCACAAGAGCTCCACAGGCAGAAACCAAAAAGCTGCAGCTTTCCCAAGAAGCTGTGAACTATGGCACCTCCGGCCAAGCGATGATTCGGCTGCCGGGTGGCTTTGCCAAAGAACTATTAAGTCGTGCTTACGCCGCAAATACCTGGGTGCATCAGTTTTATTCAAGCCAGGTTTCGGGACTCTCTTCTGTAATGGGTTCGCGCTTCATGCAGTTCTTTGTTTGGCCCGAGTTGATGGACTATCCAAAATCAAGCAAGTTCCTGTTCAACGTTTATTCAAATCAGGATCCTGTGGTTTCGGGTTCGGGATTGTCGTATCAGATGAAAGTGAATTTACTCTCTCAGATGAAGGCGCCTAAGAACGGACAATATGTTCCTTTCATGAACTTCGTTGTTCCTTTTAACAGCGGACTGAATCTGGGAATATCCAACAGCAAAGCATCGGTGAAGTTTTCCAACACTTCGCTGGATTTGCGTTATGGTTGGGATTCCTGGTATGTGAAGTATTACTATCCAAAGACCCGCTTTGCGGCGTCTACGATAGAGAGCAAAGCGCTTTCTGCCATTGCGGGAAAAACAATTAGCTTTCAGCTTCCGGCAATCCCTTTGACTGATGGAGTGAGCTTGAAAATTAACAAAGCCACATCATTGTCCAATTCGGATCTGCTGTTACAGCTGGCTCCTTAAAATGATCGGCCTACAGAAAGTATGTAGGCATCATTCTTCGAGTATAAGCCTAGGGGATTTTCAATATCCCCGGAAATGAAATTCGCAGTCAGGCTGGCGTTCCACGAATCAAAGAAGCGCCGGCCTAATGTGACCTCCACAAATGTACTTGAGTGGACGGTGTCATATAGGCCCAGCACGGAGGCGTTCCACACTTCTTTCCAGGAGAGTCGACCCCCCGCCATCCAGGCACGACGAAATATTTCCGTGATCGAGATATTGGAATCATTCTTTCTTTCCGTATCCAGGAATGAATACTGAACAATTGCAATCAGCATCGCATCGCTGAAGTTGAAGGTTTTTTCCACACCCAATATGCTTTCATGAATCCAACCGGGCAGATTCACATAGTCACCATAGTTGTCAGAATAGGTCGTGGCATACTTGAACAAAAAGTCCCATTGACGACTGACCAAAGAAAAGCCACCTTGGCGAATTCTGTATTGTTTGGTGTCGAGTCGAACATCCGGATCCACTTGGATTACAGTTTTTGGCGAAACTTCAACAATGGTTCCGGTGACTTGGGGTTCAATAATGGGAGCTGTGGCTGCACCGTCGTAGCCAGTGATGGCGAAATCGAAAATTGAAATGGTTTTTTGCAGTCTGATGGCAAAGTTGTTTTCTAGTGCATCATCAAGAATGGCTTCGTTTCCCCAGGTATAGCGCAAATTGGGTGGCAAGAGCAGGACAAGGTCATTGCCCGGAACCTGCGGTACGAAAACCTCACGAGGTAACCATCTGCTGTTTTCGCCGGGTAAAATGGCCTCGCGCGCCGACGGAATGTAAATCAAATCATAGTCAATCCACTTCAGGGACTCCGAGATCAAGATGGAGGGTGTACCCATTTTCTTGGATCTGAGAGGATCGTAAAGTTGCCGTCGGTTAACGATATCTATGGGGTTGTAGCCGTCGGTGATCCCCCAGGTGATGACATTATATCCCACGTAAATATCCAGAACGTCTTTTTGAAACTTGATATAGGTTTCGGACGGATCAAAATAAAACTGCTCTTCTTTGGATTTGTTATCAGGATTGGCCACAAGCACGGGCTTTGAGTACACGCGCCAGCGATCTCCCTTTTTCCATCGAACCATGGGATCCAACTCAAGTTTGAATAGGCTGTCATTGGTATCCTCTCCATATTGTTCCGGATAATAGAACTCTGTCATATTCATATCGGCGCCGAAACTCCACTCCGATTCAGCAGTGGCAATTTGCGGAGTTATGATGAAGAATAGAAGGAGAATCAGAAATTTCATCGCCTAAGTGTATTCGTACCTACCTTGGACCGTCTGCATGACTTCTGACATTTTGCAGGTTACCATTGAATTGAGTGAGGTTGGTGTTTATGCAATCACAGATTTCAAGTTTTCAAAATGAACATTTCTTTTCCATTTCATCTGAAGAGGAATTGATTCAGTGCTTTCGGGCAAGAGATCAGAAGAAGCTCATTTTGCCGGATAATCTAAGATACCCCTTCAACGTGCAGTCCTACTTTACCTGGAAAGAGTCGTCCGGGGTTTATACGTATCTAGTTTGTAAAATGCCGAATTGGGATATGCCCCGGGGCGTAGCCTTTAAAAGAACGCCTTCAAGTGGCGAGCCCACGGGCGGACTTTGCAATTGGTGCAACTCCTATGGTTCCTCGGAAGATATCGGACTTCTTTCAGTGGCAATGAGTTCGAATGTCAGCAATTCTTATCTAATTTGCCAAGATCTGCGTTGTATTGAAAAAATCGAGGAAAATGCGACCCGTGGTGGAAAAGGCCCGGAAAAATACATTCATGAGCTTTACCACAAAATGGCAAAGCTTTTTGAGAATATCAGTAACTACAAACAAGACTGATTTGTTTTATTTTTTTAGAGTCAAGCGAACCGGGCAGTGATCTGATCCCATGACATCGGGGCAGTGCGCGGCCGCTTTCAGGCGGTCCGAAGATTCCTTGTTGACCAGGAAGTAGTCCAATCGCCAACCAACGTTCTTTTCGCGAACGCCGGGACGATAACTCCACCAAGTATAGTGTTCCGGTCCTTGTTCGAACTGTCTGAAGCTGTCCACCCATTCAAGCTTTTCCAGAAAATGACTCATCCAAGCCCGTTCCTCCGGCAGAAATCCGGCGTTCTTCATATTTGTTTTTGGATTTCTTAAATCAATCTCTTTGTGGGCGATATTGAAGTCACCGCAAATAATAACTTCACGTCCTTTTTTGCGCAGGCTTTGCAGACGCTTTTCTGCAGCCTTGCAGAATTCAAGCTTGAAGGGAAGTCTAGTGTGTTCGCGCTGACTGTTTGGCCAATAGCTGTTCACTAGCGTGATGGGGCCGAAATCGGCCTCCAGCCATCGGCCCTCATTGTCGAACTTATCGATGCCCATTCCGATGCGCACATCATCGGGTTCTTTCTTGGAATAGATCGCCAGACCCGAATAGCCGGGCTTTTCTGCAAAGGACCAGGCAGAGTGGTATTTTGCGGGGTGATAAAAGTCCTCGTCCTTTTTAATCGCCTCATCGGTAATTTTGATTTCCTGCAAGCAGACGATGTCGGCCTTTTCTTTTTCAAACCATTCACGGAAATTCTTTTTGTGGACCGAGCGAAGGCCGTTTACATTCCAGGAAATCAATTTCATCTTAACCTCAGAATCTGCAGTATAGCAAAGATCCTATGGATTTCATAGCTGTGTGAATGTAACATTTAGCTCGCAACGGAGGAGCTGTCATGAAAGTCGGGTTTTTCAGTTCTAAAAAATACGAAGAGGAAATCTTTAGCTCGGTTTTCAGCAAATCCGGCTTTGTGCCTGACTTTTTGGAGGTACGCCTGACACCCAAAACGGTGCAGCTCTCCAAGGGCTATGACACGATCTGCTGTTTTGTGAATGACATTCTGAACGAAGATGTCCTGATGAAGCTTAAAGAGCAAGGGGTTCGCAATATCGCACTACGCTGTGCTGGATTTAATAACGTAAATATCAGCGTGGCTAATAAGTTGGGAATGCGTGTTGTGCGTGTGCCGGAGTATTCGCCTCATGCTGTTGCGGAACATGCTGTGGCTTTGCTATTGACGCTAAATCGCAAAACTCACCGTGCCCATGGGCGAATTCGTGATTTGAATTTCTCTTTGGAAGGTCTGGTCGGATTTGATCTTTATGGCAAAACGGTCGGCGTTATCGGAACTGGAAAAATTGGACGTGCCTTTGCCCAGATTATGAATGGATTTGGCTGCAAGGTTTTGGCTTATGATCCGTTTCCTAATCCGGATATGGAGAAACTCGGCAAGTACGTTTCTTTGCAGGATCTTTTGAAAGAATCAGATGTTATCTCCCTGCACTGTCCGTTGAATGACCAAACTCGACACATGCTCTCGTCCTCGGCTTTTGAAATGATGAAAAAAAATGCCGTGATTATAAATACGGGAAGGGGGGCACTTATTGACACCAAGGAGCTTATTGAAGCCTTGAAGTCCCACCGTATTGCTGGTGCCTGTCTGGATGTTTACGAGGAAGAAGAAGGCGTGTTCTTCACGGATCAATCCGCAGAGGGAATTACGGATGATGTGCTGGCCCGTCTGACCACATTCCCTAATGTTATTCTTACCTCTCATCAGGCCTTCTTAACCCATGAGGCACTCGTGAATATTGCTGAGACCACTCGGGACAATATCAAGTCTCTGATGCGGAATGAATCCTGTAACAACGAAGTTAAATAAGTATGGCAGTTAGGATTTCGCGGATCTTTCATGCTGGATATGTTTTCGAAAGTGGGGGAGTGCGTATCGCCTTCGATCCGATTTTTGAGAATCCATTCAGTAGAAACTGCTTCTCATTCCCGGAAATCGAATTTGATCTGGCAGCGGTTAGACAGCTTCGGTTTGATGCGGTCTTTGTTTCTCATTTTCATGACGATCACTGTTCCTTTGACAGTTTGAAGCTGCTGAATCGTGCGACTCCTATTTATATGTTTTGTGTTCATGAGGAGATGTTTTCCTGGATTCGGGAACTTGGTTTTAAGAATGTGCATTCATTGGTTTTGAATTCATCAGTTTCCATTGGGGATTTTGAAGTCATTTCTCGTCCCGCATTGGACGTTGATGTGGATTCTCTATTTCAGATCAGAGTTCAGGGTTTAAATATTCTAAATGTTGTGGATTCCTGGATTGATGAAGACACCTTTGCGAACCTGGTAAACCAGGGGCCTTGGGATCTGGTAATGTGGCCTTTTCAAATGATGCGTGAACTCGAAGTCCTGGAACCATACAAAGCGGTCCCCGCTGATCGAAAGCTTCCCGAGGAGTGGCTGACGCAATTGAAAATACTAAATCCGAAAAATATCATTCCCAGTTCTTGTCAGTTTCGTATGGAGGAGTGGTCCTGGTATAACCACGCATTTTTTCCGATTTCCTATGCGGACTTTCACTCACAAGTTATAAGTGTCCTGCCGGCAGCGAATATTATTAACCTGACTCCTGCCAGTGGAGTTTTGTTAGGTAAAGATGGTGTGCAAACTTGTGAAAGTCTTCCGTGGATCAAGGTTCTTGGAAATCCTAAAGCTGACTATCAGTATGTGCCGGACTTGAAACCTCCCTCCACGGCCAGTATTGCCGGTCATTTTGCAAAACTAAGCGATAGCCAGATCAAGCAAGTAAACGACTATTGCGATAAAGGAATTCTGGAAAAATTTCTAGAGATCGGTCCCTCCGCAGATACGTTTTTTAATAAACGCCGAATTTGGAAGCTGTCGGTTTTTTCTAAAGAGGGCGTAGAGACAGTTCGCTGTTATGAGTTGAGTGATGATCAAATGAAACCCATACCTGCGTCAGGCGTCACTCCTGATTGGTGTACGGAAGTGACCGATGCAAAACTGCATTCTGCCTTGAATACCGGGGAGAGTCTGTCATCACTGTATATTCGTGTCGTGAAGGATTCCGACATTGATGCGGTGGAGGACCCTTTGATTCGCTGTCTATTCAGCGCGGAGTTTGGATCGTATCAAAAGGCCCAGTTGGCCAGAATCAAGAAGGAGGAGGTGGTATGACAGTCGTTCAGTTGTCTGACTTTTCCAAAAAGGTGATAGAGACGATTCTGAAAATTCCAGAAGGGAAAGTTGCGACTTATAAACAGATTGCTGAACTTGCCGGGAAACCTCAGGGCTCCCGTGGAGTTTCGTGGATATTGCACTCCTCTTCGACCAAGTACAAATTGCCCTGGCATCGGGTTTTAAACTCACAGGGAAAAATCTCTTTTGATATTAAAAGCAGGAATTATCAGGAACAAAAAAAGAAGCTTGCGAAGGAAGGCGTTGTCTTCGATACGATGGGAAAGCTGGATTTGAAAAAGTACCAGTGGAGTAAGCGCCCAGCCCAGAAAAGAGATCGGGCGCAACCCAGAATGTTTAGTAAGCCTGACACTCGCTAAGATTTAAATTGATGTCAGCTTGGCTGCCAAATTTGGTTTTGCACTGAAAGCGACCTTCTTTGGAGATATTGCTGATCTCAATAAAGGCGTCAGCAAACCACTGACCTTCATGCTGGCATGCCAGAGTTTGAATCACGTAGTGATCTTCGGACACGTCTTCAACACGACAATTTGGTTTTGGATTTACTTTTTCAACATCTTGATTGCAGATGTTGCCGTAGCGAAGAAATTCAGTCGTCGTGCCATCGGCATGAACCCAGCTTGCTGAAAGTGGATAGAAGTTGAAAAGCACATCGCCTTTTTGGGATTTGCAGCGAAGCATTTCCGGAGCCGAAAAAGCCGTGGAAGAGACAAGGACCATGGCTAAAGCCAAGAATAGATTTTTCATGTGATTTCCCCCTGATTGAGGGGGCATTTGACTGAACTCCCCACGTCTCGTCAACCCGGGAAACGCTGAGTCCGAGCGGTTTTTAAAGAAAAAAGGCGAGCCGGGAGGCCCGCCTTTTCTGGGGAGGGGTTTAAGGGAGTTTGAAGAGGATCATTTCAGAATCCTCGCTGGCTTTGATGTTCGCTACGGCAACATCAGTGGCCGCAATCGCGTCGCCGGTTTCAAGTTTTTCACCATTGACCTGGACGCTGCCTTTGACAACCTGAAGCCACATGCGGCGTTCGTCGCCGATATTGAAGTCCAGGGATTCGGATTTTTTCAAACGTGAAATATACATATCCGCATCCTGATGAATTCCAATTGTGCCATCTTTGCCATCCGGAGAAATCACGTGAACAAGTTTTTGCGTGTTCAACTCGGTCTCAAAAGATTTTTGTCCATAGCCGGGTTGCACGCCACGCACTTTCGGCATAATCCAGATTTGGAAGAAGTGAGTTTCTTTGCCTTCTTCGTCATTGTATTCCGAATGCATGACTCCTGTGCCGGCGCTCATGCGTTGCACTTCACCTGGTTTAATCACAGCCACATTGCCCATGGAGTCCCGATGTTGCAATCCGCCCGAAACCACATAGGAAATGATTTCCATATCGCGGTGGGGGTGAGTATCAAAACCGGAACCTCCGGAAATTCTATCTTCGTTGATGACACGAAGTGGACCGAAGTGCATATGTTCAGGGTCATAGTATTCGGCGAAAGAAAACGTATGACGGGATTTCAACCAGCCGTGTTCTGCATTTCCTCTATCGTTGGATCTTCTAATTGTTAACATACCTTTTTCCTTTCTTGTGAGAGGCACTGCCCCCGCAATCAAACCAATTGCTGTCGTTGTTGCGCCGATAATAAAAGCCCGGCGCCTGAGGGGAATATTCAAGTTCATGAGTGCCTCCCATGAATAAAGTATCGGTGATTTCATCTAATAAAAAAATTATTAAGAATTAATGTACTATATAGTTTTTATTTATATAGTTTAGATGGCGAGGTTAGTTAAAACCTCGCAAATACATATACTTAGCTTAGTGTTGGTAGCCGCCGTAGTGGTTTACTGGAGACCAATCTGGTACTGCACGAGGAGCTGTGGGAGCTAAGTCTTTATACTCTTTTTGAGCTGACATTACTTCACCACCGACCACTGTCAGATCAGAGAAAATAGTCTTAATTTCTTTTTCTGGAACAGAGAAGTAGTCCTTGTTTAGCAGCGCGAAATCAGCAAATTCTCCCTCAGCAATATCACCTTTCAGGGTTTCTTCTTTCGAGAACCATGCGGCACCTTTGGTCATCAGATAGAGAGCTTTTTCACGAGACACACGATTGCGATCACTCATGTGTTTATAATCCCCAACAGTTCTTCCGCTGACATGCCAGTAAAGGGCAATCCACGGATTGAAAGAGGAAACTCGAGTCGCGTCGGTTCCAGAGCCAAGAGGAATGCCAAGTTCCAGAATGTCAGCGACGGGTGGAGCTGTTTGCGCAGCTTTTTTGCCATACTGTTTTGTGAATTCTTCGCCTTGGAATGCCATACGATCCTGAACCGAGATCCCACCGCCCAGAGCTTTGATGCGCTGAAGATTTTTGTAAGTGACCGTTTCTGCGTGATCAATGATGAATCTTTCAGGAAATGGTCCACCTTCTTTTTTGATTTCCTCTACAACATTCAAAATTCTTGCAATGGATTCGTCGTAGGTCGCATGAATTCTGAAAATCCATTGGTGTTTGAAAACCAGTTTTAAAATCGGTTTCAGTTCCTGTTCCATGTTTGCAGGCAAATCGGGTCGTGGCTCCATGAAGTCCTCAAAATCCGCAGCAGAAGCTGTCAGGTTTTCTCCCGCACCCATAAGGTGATAGTGGTTGTCGACGTGAAGTTCGTGAAGACTTGCGGGGTGGGCTGCTTTTGTCCAGCGTTCATAGTCCTGCAATTCTTTGCCGGCAACCGGAGCGAACAGGTAAAATGGAATACGCAGTGCCAGTTTTTTCTCGTCATTTAGTTCTTTGGCGATGCGATGGTCTTCCGGGAAAAAGAATCCGCCACCACCAGCATCAATCACGCCAGTCAGGCCCAGTCGGCTGAGCTCGTTAAAATAAAGGACAGTTGAGTTGCGTTCTTCCTCGCGGTTTGCAAGTTTCGGCGTGGCCATCAGGGTTTTATAAAGAACCATAGCGTTTGGTTTCGCAGTCAGAACCCCAGTGGGTACGCCTTTTTTGTCCAGTTCCACTTCGCCACCCGGAAACTTGGTCTCTTTGGTGTATTTCAACGCCTTAACTCCTGCGGTGTTAAGGAATGCTTTTGAATATAGATACATCACAAAAACGGGACGGTTCGGGGAGGCTTGATCAAGCTCCTTGATAGTGGGAAATCTATTTTCTTTAAATTGGTGAGGGGACCATCCGCCCACAACGCGGACCCATTGACCTTCCGGAGTGCGCGCGGCCTGCTCCTTGATCATCTGAAGTCCTTGTTTTAGAGACTTCACACCGTCCCAGCGAAGTTCAAGATTGTAGTTAAGACCTGCGCGAATCGGATGATGATGGGTATCAACCAGCCCAGGAATCACAGTGCGCCCTTTGGCGTCGATAACTTTGGTGTTTTCAGATTTTAACTTCATGACATCCTGATTGCTGCCGACTTTGACGAAGACACCATTTTTCACAGCAAAGGCCTCTTGGAAGCCGTTCTTGTGAGAAAAGACTTTGGCGTTTTGTACGATGAGGTCTGGAGATGTTTTGCTTTGGGCTTTGGCAACCGAAGTGTAGCTCAGTGCTGCTGCGGAACCTAGGAGGATGGCGTTCTTAAGTTGTTTTCTGATAGTGTTTTTCATGGTGGAGTTTTCCTTGCGAAAAGAAAGGGCGCCGTTTTACCCAGCGCCCGATTTTGGTTTGAACTATTTGGATTTTTCCTGAGCACCCTCTTTGGCGCCGAACATTTCTTTAGCGTAGATGATACCCAAACCGTATCCACCACCGTGTTGTTTTGCGATACCAGTCACAGCGTCGTATGTTGCGCCACGAGCCCAGTCGCGTTGTAGTTCTAGCAAGTATTGCATCCAAGTGATCGGTTTTGCACCGGCTTGCACCATGCGATCCATAGCTGCATCGTGAGCAACAGTGGATACGCCGCCAGAGGCATCAGCTACGAAGTAAACTTCATAACCTTCTTCGATTGCGGAAAGCACAGGTCCCACGCCACACACTTCAGTCCAAAGTGCTGCGAATACCAATTTCTTTTTGCCATACTTTTTAACAACGTCAGTGACGCGGTCGTCTTCCCAAGTGTTCATCGTTGTGCGATCAATTGGTTTTTGTTCCGGGAATACGGCCTGAAGTTCTGGAAACAATGGTCCGGAGAAAGATTTCTCGGCGACAGTTGTTAGAATCGTTGGAACTTTGAATACTTTTGCGGATTTTGCCAGGGCTGTTACGTTGTTGCGAAGTTCCTGAACATCCATGGATTTTACGGCGAATGCCATTTGTGGTTGGTGATCAATCAGAATCAAAGTGTGATTCGTTGGAGTTAGAAGTCCTTTTGCTGGTTTGCCGGCTTGAGCATGTACTGCTGTCAATGCGACCAATGCTGCGAAGATTACTTTAAATGCTTTCATGTTGTTCCCCTTTTCGGTGTTTTGTTTTATCTGCGATTTGTTTTGTGTTTCGCTTCGATGAACTTACTATCGGGCACTTTTTCCTTGAAAAAAATTAATATGATTTTATAATCTCAATATAAAAGATTTATATAGTTTAAGGAGTAATTTATGACAATTGATCAGCTGGAAACACTTGAAATGATTGTGGAAAAAGGAAGTTTCAAGTCGGCAGCCGAACATCTTCATAAAACCCAACCCAGTCTGAGTGTCGCCATTAAGAAGCTGGAAGAGGAATTCAACCTGCGACTTTTTAATCGCGAAGAGTACAGACCCAAGCTTACACCAGAAGGACTTGTCTTCTACAACTGGGCAAAACAATGTCTTTTTTCATTTCGTGAATTGCAGACTGTGGGAGTCGAATTGGGTTCCAAGAAAGTGGAACCGTATTTGACGGTGGTATTGGATCCTTTAGTACGCTTTGAGGCGATTGAAGGTGTGTTTCAGGAAACCGTTCTTAGTAAGTATCCGACTGAAATGACTTTTCGCACAGAGATTATGAGTGGTGGATTGAACTCTTTGTTGTCAGAGGAGGCTGACTTTGCGATTTCAACCAAATCCGAAGAAAACGACAATGTTGAGAGTGTTGCATTTGACAGAATTGAAATGGTTCCGGTAGTTGCAAAGTCCTTGGCTAAATCATTGCCGGATCTTTCCTATAAATCTCTAAAACAATTCCCGCAGATTGTGGTTCTTCAGCAGGGGGATAAAACCAACTTGCTGAAACGCGATCGCAAGGGTGTGATTGCTGATTCCAAGAAAAGCTATGTCACTGATCATGCATTAAAGCATAAAATGATCATGAATGGATTTGGTTGGGGGCGTCTGCCACTGAACGAGATTGAAAAAGAATTGAAAAAAGAAAGTTTGTTGTTGATCGAGGACGAGCAGGTAAAGCCTTTCTCTTTGGATTTGCATATTATGCGTCTAAAGCACAAACCAATGGGACCGGTGGCTCGTGCTGTGTGGGCTCAACTACTGAAGAATTGCATTGCCGTACAAGCCAAAAAAAGTCCGCGCACTAAGTGACAGGAATGTCATGTGAGTCTTGTCTGCCGTTGCCATATCATGAGACCTCTCATGGAGGAACTCATGCCAGCACGGCAGTACAAAGACTTTTTTTCCAAATACGTCAGGGCCTATAATCAAGGATTGCAAGGCCAGCCGGATACAGATCTGATCCGTAGCTTCTTTACGGATCACTTTCTTGCAGCGGGACCTGATGACGTTCAGACGGGTTTCAATAATCACTTTTTTTCTGCGACCTTAAAAAAAGCCTATTCGTTCTATCAAAAGATTGGGGCTCGCGAGCTTAATATTCGTAATTTGGTTGTCACTCCGATTGATCGCAACCATGACATGGTTAAAGTTTACTACCGCGCACAGTACAGTCCCGATGGTGCACCGATAAAGTCCATCGATTTCGATGTGACCTATTTCATGCAACAAGGGGAGTCGGGGCCAAGAATATTTGCCTTTGTCTCTGGGGATGAAATGCAAACCTATCGTGATGCTGGATTAGCCATTTGATCTTGAACATTTTTTGGGAGACGATGTTAACTCACGGAGGTTAGCATCATCATGGTTAAAAAAATTCTGATCGGTTTTCTGGTAGTGTTTGTCCTGTTCCTGGGGTATGTGGCAACTCGCAGTGGTACGTTCCGCTATGAAAACAGCACCGTCATTAATGCGTCGGCGGACAAGATCTTTCCTTACTTGAGTAATTTCAAAATGGGCGGTCAGTGGAGTCCTTACGAGCAAGTGGACCCTGATATGAAGAAGACTTTCTCGGGAGAAGATGGGAAGGTCGGATCCATCATGGATTTTGAAGGTAACAGTGATGCGGGTTCCGGGCGTCTGGAAATGAAAGACATTAAGCCGAACGAATTCGTGGCGATAAAATTGACCATGACCAAACCAATGAATGCCGAGCAAATGGTTGAGTACAAACTAACACCCGAAGGTGACGGCACACGATTTACATGGACGATGTATGGTGATGGCGGGTTTATGACCAAGCTAATGACTGTACTGATTGACTGTGAGGCGATGTTCAAAGGTCAGATGGAAAAAGGCTTCGAGAATCTGAAAAAAGTTGTGGAAGCGCCAACCGCGACGCCTCCAGGTCCGGGTCAGTAATCTAGAACCATTTCTTGTGTTCGATAATAAGGCAGCGATTGGAGACTACTTTGATCCCTGCCTTTTCTGCTTTAGCTTCAGCGGCTTCGTGATGAATTCCAAGCTGCAACCACAACACTTCAACGCCGCCTATGGCAATCGCCTCATCCACCACTTCCGGAATTTTTTCTGAGGCTCTGAATACATCTATGAACTTTCGATACTCTTTGGGGATCTCGGCCAGGGACTTGTAGATTGCAAATCCGTTGGCCTCGTGTGGTTTGGGATAAGTGCCCACCATTTCCCAGCCATGATCACGCATATAAAGCGGCACATAGTGACTGGGTTTCGTCGGATCAGGGCTTAGCCCATAGACCGCAAATTTTCTGTACTTATCCATGACGGATTTGATTTCATTTTCAGCTACGTTCATAAATTCAGCCTTTCATTGCGGATCGGGTGGCAGTCGTCGTTCTGGTTGACCGGATGGTGGATCAATTTCAGGAGTCTTATTGGGTTGGGGATCAATTTCAGGTACATCCTTATTAGGATTCTTCTTGTTGGGATCCTCAACGGGATTCTTTGGATCTTCGGGTTTATCGGGTGCTTTAGGTTTTTCGACCATTTTGATCTCCTGCCTGAGGATTTAATTGTCGCAGAGGGAGCTAATAATTCCCAGTGAATCCTTGACATAGTTTTGGGCGCTTATTGAAATCAAACAGAGGTGAACGAATGAAGTATTGGTTAGTCATATTTTTCTCCCTATTGTCTTCCATTTCCATGGCTGCGGAGAGATTTAATCACATCACTTGTGAGTATCAGCAAGTTGACTCTGCGTGGGAATTTTCCGCCGTAAATTACAATCGGGACGGCCTTGTTCTGGAAAAGGGTCAGTCTGCGGCAATTGTCGGCGGTTGGACTTCATCCAGAGAAACCAATGTGGGTTTTTGTCTTGCTTATACTGGTACGGATCGGGAATCTGCGATTCAAAATACCTTTGTGGTTTTTGAAGGATCAGAGATATTCGGCGTTAATATTCAAGACTGCTCGCCTGTAGGAAGAGGTATCAAAATCACCCACACCAGTTCGTCACTATCGATGAGAGGGGATGTGGTGGAGTATTCAGTTGATGGATGGTTTGAACAGGGTGAAGCCAAGCTTTTGCTAAAGCACTATGTCCCCCTGGCTTCTGAGAATGAAAAAGTCACCGAGATCGCAGCCGCCAAATGTTCGGAGCTGCGACCGTAAATGCTATTCCTGGCTCTTGCGTGGAGCCGGATAGTATTCGTGCGGAACCTGTAAACCACGACGAACGATTTTTTCGGTCATGATTGAGTTCTTCATTAGCAATGAAGAAACAATGTAAGCGATCGAACAGCATCCCAGCAGTGGAACCAAGCCCAGTGGTTGTTTGGTTCCCTCAAGAGCAAATACCACGGAAGTAAGCAGGGCTCGGGATGAGCCGGCGAACAAGGCCGCCATACCCACTAATGCCATGGCATGGGGATCAATTCCCCAATGTGGAAACAAAACAGTTAAGCCAGTCCCGGCAATAAATCCAAATGCCGATCCCAAAGTCAGTAATGGTGCAAGTGTTCCGCCGGAAGTACCACTGCCAAGTGCGATGGCCCAGGATAAAAACTTCCAAACCAGAATGCTGGTTGCGGCCCCCACAGTCAGGCTTCCGCTTAAGCTCAACGAGATATTTCCATAGCCCACACCAAGGCTGCGCGGTTCAATCAAGCCGATCACGCCGACGGCGATCCCGCCCAGTGCTGGCCACCACATCCAATGAATCGGAAGCTTTTCGAAGGAATCTTCGATCCAATAAATAGATTTGGTCACGACTATGCACAATAGTCCCATGATCACTCCGAAGCCCAGGAACACCAGAAGTTGTAATGGAGAAGTTTCACCCAAGCTTGGCATTTGGAAGAATGATTCGTTGCCAATGAAAATTCCTCTTAGCGTGGCAGCAATAACCGTGGCCAGCGCTACCGGCACAAAAGATTTAGGGCGGAACTCAAACAACAGCAACTCGATGGCAATCATAACCGCCGACAGTGGTGTGCCAAAAATGGCCGCCATCCCTGCTGCAGCTCCTGAGGATAAAAGAATTTTTCGTTCGTAAGACGTCACTGGAAGAATCTGTCCAATCCAGGAGCCCAAAGCGCCGCCGGTTGCGATGATAGGTCCTTCTGCGCCGAAGGGTCCGCCGGAGCCAATCGCGATTGCCGAGGAAAGAGGTTTCAGCAAAGTGATCCTGCGAGGAATCCGGCTGTCGCGTTCAAGAATATTTTCCATGGCTTCTGGAATGCCGTGACCGCGAATGGCCTTGGAGCCCCAGCGGGCCATGCTTCCCACCAGTATTCCACCCAGTACCGGGATCACAATGGAAATGGCACCCAGGCTGTGTTCTGCTGGCGAACGTTCATGAAAGGAGAATTCCTGAAAGTAAAAGAGGTTGGTACACAGCTGTATGGTCAGTAAAAGAGCCTTGGCGACAAAGACCATCGCGACTCCGATTAAACAACTAAGTGAGTATATAAAAAGAACCTGACGTTTTCTGCTGAGCTCGTGTTCTGCCATCGTTATCTCCAATTTGGGCAATTTGCGCGCACTCTTGAAAACCTTCAATGCTTTGGACCTTGCATCGAAACGGTGTGTCATGTAATTTTCTCTCAAGGAATCATGAAAATGGAAAATACGAACTGCGTAGTCTGTCAAAAACCTAAGGCAAATTTGGATTGTGGGATCTGTCGCGAGCATGTTTGCAAGAAGTGCGCGCAGTTTTTGGATGAGGATTCATTTTCCTTCATGAAAGTGGTTCCAGCAATTGTGAAGCATACCGTTTACTGTGGTCCCTGCTATGACCAGAACGTGGCGCCAGTCCTTGCGAAATACGAAGCCGATATCGAAAAGGCTAAGACCATCTCCATTTTCATGACTTCGGATTCTAAGATCACCTCCAGATTCAGCCGTAAAGAAAAAGCGATTGAAATAAAAGACTGCCCGGATCGTGAGGAAGTTTTGTTACGCTTGGGTTTCTTGGCTGTGGAGGCTGGATACAATGCTCTGGTGGATGTTGAAATCAATCATGAGAAAGTAAAGCCCGGCGGAAAGTATCAATATACGAAGTGGAGTGGGAAAGGCGTTCCCACTCAGGTCACTTCGAGTAGATTTCTTTAATTCAAATCATCACTGCACAGTGATCCACACCCGGCTGACGCCATAGGATCTTACCAGACGGTTAAAGGTATAACCATTATCCGGATGCATGCGTATGCAACCATGGGATGCTGGAGTTCCAAGTTTAGGCCAGTTACCCCGTGGAGTACCGTGGAGCGCATAACCTCCGGTGATAAATACCGCATAAGGCATGTTGCCCAAACCGTTGTAGTCACCTTCTGGATATTTAGAGGAAGTGTAGCGATCATAGATGCGACCGTTTGGATGGCGATCAAAATTCGGAGTGCCATAACCCTTCATACCTGTTGATACCTTCCATGAACCCCTTAGACTTCCGTTAACATAGAGGTACATGCGCTGTGAACTTTTCACAACCTGAGCCCAAACGGCACAGGCGTTACGTCGGCAACCTGCAAAAGGTCCAAGGATGTCATCCATCACAGTATTGATGTGAGCGGATTTTCCGGTTTCTTGTTCATAGATTTTATCGTAATGGTCCAGAACTTTTTCGACATTGGGATCGAATGGATCGATATCTTCAAGCATGTTAGGAATGCGGTCATCGTCGATGTATGTGGACTCTTCCGCTCGCGCATAATTCCCCACTAGTAACAGCAGGGAAAGGCTAAAACATGTTATGTGATGGCTTGTTTTCATGTCGCACCTCAATTTTTTGAGTGGGTTTAACTTACCCACAGTGTACGCTTGCGTACAAAAAATCGAGGTGGACCTAGGCTAATACGAGACTTGTGTAGCGTCAGAAACAACTAACGTTTCATTTTCTACATTTTTCATGACAAGGGCGAATTGGTTTTTCAACAAATCGCTGTCTGAGATTGTGTGACAGAACAAGAATGTCAAATGCAGACGTTCCTTGTGAGTCAACTTGAACAGATCCCAAAGGCGAGGAAGTGTATCCATGGAGAAGTGTCTTTTCTTGTCAAAAACAAGCTTCACGAAAGTTTTCGATACCTGAAGCCTATCCGCACAGTATTGCAGAGAGAACGAGTATTTCTTTGCCTTCTCTGCAGCAAATTTTTCTTTTAGTAAGTCTCGGTAATCCGGAAATGTACCGTTGTTTGAAGGTTGGACCATATATAACTCTTTGTATTTGATTGAATTAGGAAGGGCGAGCGCCTCTCCGGACAGTTCTGTGAACATTTTCATCACCATTTCGGTTAATAAATTTAAAATAAATCTCGGGAAGGAAAAGCCGGGGAGGTTAAAGTCCCCGGTTTTTTGAGATTCACGCTTTCCAATTCTTCAATGAATTAGTTACGGTCTTGATCTAGTGCGATTTCCATTCTGTTAACACCAAGGTTTACACCGAAACCTTTGGCAAACTGGAAAGACACTTTAAGAGCGATTGTTGGAAGATCGATACGAGTCGCAGTGATAACACCAACGCCACCAAGGATTGCGCCTTGAGCTTGTGCCACGTAGTAAGTACCAAGGATGGATTCAGGGTTAGAATCGAAAAGAGCGATTTCAGCCGCTTGACCCGTCAATTCCATTTTGCCCAATGCGATTTGTGGAGAGAAAGGTTTAGCTTTCATTGTAACAGTTACTGGGTATTCAGCAGTTTGACCCGTTGGAGACATACAAGCCAATGTACCTTTACCATTGTATTGGTAGTGACCAAGGATAACTTTGATACCAGATGCAGTACCTTTGAAGTTCAAGTTACAAGCCCATGCTGGAGCTGTGTATGCGTGAGCTTGAGAAACACCAAGAACCATTGCGATCGCCAAGAATACTTTTTTCATTTTAATCCTCCTTAAGGATTGTTTTGTTAATCGTTTACTTTTCCGCCGCTGCGGTATGGGCCAGTAGATATTCCGGTTCAAAAGGGTTGTCTAGACCCCGAACGGGACAATGTGTCCCGATCATGCAAATCGGGACAAAGTGTCCCGAAATCTTGCGTTATTAGAGTTTTGTGTCTATATAGGTTGCATGGATATCACTATAAAAAGTCTATTGATGCAGGAACTGGCGAAACGGCAAACCCGGAATTCGTCGTATTCGTTACGAGCCTTCGCGCGCGATCTGGGTATTGGCTCAACTACGTTGTCAGATGTAATGGGCGAAAGAAGATCTCTTTCAAAGACAAACTTGGAGAAAGTGATGGAACGCCTGCTGCTATCTCCATTGGAGAGAGAGTTGTTGTGGGCAGAGTACCGACAGGGTTCCTCCAAGATAGAAATAGATAAGGATCTTCTGCTGCAGGAAGATACCTTCCGTATGATTTCTGATTGGTATTATATGGCAATAATGAATCTGGCGCAGATACCTACCAATAAAGCACATCCTCAATGGATTGCAAAACGCCTGGGGATTAAGGAAGCTGAGGCAGAGGACGCACTAGAGCGTTTATTCAGGTTGGAGCTTTTGAAAAAAAGTCGCAATCGCTTGGTCAGAACAACGAAACCCATATTATTGAAAGATGTCCCGTCAGCTGCAATACGCAAGTACCACAACCAGAATTTGCACTTAGCAGAGCAATCACTCCACAGGGATTCAATCGATACACGCTTGTTCAACTCGATGACTATGGCGGTAAATCCCAAGAAAATCCCTGAGGTGACTGATATCTTATTAAAAACTCGAAAAAAGATCGAGGATCTGCTACAAGACGGGCCGTTATCTGAGGTTTACACACTCTCGTTTCTATTATTTCCGTTAACGAAGCTTGGGAACTCTGCGGAGGAGCAAAATGTTTAATCTAACTAAAACCCTGAAAAGTGCACTAATGCTGGCTTTGGCGACTGTGTCTGCCAGTGCATTTGCGGGTCCTGGAAGTGACTGGATTGGCAACGGTGGCGGTATTGCTGAAAAGAACGTTCTTTTCGCATACGAGCGTTTGGAAAACTACATCGAAGTCTGCCTGACCTCAGACGGTTGCAAATTGAATTCACGTGAGCGTGAGATCATCGCAAAAATCGCCAAGACACTTCCGCAAGAAATCAAAGGCCGTATGTTGTACTTTGGTTCTGAAAAGAAAACTCCTGGCTTCTTCATTCTCGACGGCTTGGTTCGCGTTGCAAAAACGGGCAGTACGCCAGGGTCTCCGATCTATATTAACTCGGATCTTCTTTACAGCAAAAATGCAGAGGGCGAATATTCAGCGGTTTCAATTGCTGAAGCAGTTGCGATTCTGATCCATGAGTTCGGTCATCATCACGGTGGTTACTCCCATGAAGAGTTGGACCTGCTAGGGGTTCGTATCTCCATGTTGGTGCAAACCAAAACTTCCGTGACTCCACTTCTTCCATGGAGCAAAGATGTTTCCGCGATGGTCTTCACTAAAGACGTCTACACGGCTTACCCTGAAGTGATCCTGCAAGTGGGCGATGATTTGATTGATATCACTAAAGCGGTCGCTGACGAGGCGATGTGCTATCGCTATTCAGTTCCAATTCCAGTATTGCCAATTCCGGATTTGGATCTGATCAGCAAAAAACCAGCGGGTGCAGTTCTTTATAACCTGCATTGGGATAAATTCAGCGACAGCGACACGAAAATCAAAGTGAAGCTGATTGGTAATATCTCGAACTCATGCTTGTTTAAGACGAACATTCTTCTTCGCAGCAATGATTTCAAAATGTCGATCGCGTTCTCGGCAACCAAGATCAACGGTAAATGGACTTACGATCCAGGGTCTTTGAAGATCGAACAATACCGCGAACCTTGGTACAAGGTGATTCGCCTGCCATTCCAGCCGCTTTCGTGGGCCGAGATGGGATTTGAACCAAAACCAATTGGAAACTAAAGAAAAAGGGCAGATTGAATCTGCCCTTTTTTATTTCCTAATCCTGTTCCAGATATCCTTGGTTTTCACAGACTTTGTCGTCAGGAAAGGTCTGCAGGCTTAAGACCCGCTTGTGAGTGGAGTCCTCAATGATCGTTGCGATATGGGAACCAGCAAGGTTCACAGACATTTTGCCTGGGCGGTCTGCGCCCGGCTGGTAGTCGCCGATAAAGTCCATGGGATACTTGATGGCCTCTGCCGCAATGGCAGTGCTGTTGGCCTTTAGGGCTTTGATTTGAGAGCTTATCAGTCCTTTTTCTGAATACCCACAGGTCATGGCTTCTTGGTCATTAAAGGAACCTCTATTGAGGGAAAAGCGATACCCCATGATGCCCCACATTCTATACCAGGAGCCTTGGTGATCAGCTTCAAAACCTTTAGTTTTACCGCGTTCTTCAAGGTCTCCGCGGATATCGACAAATTTATTCCAGAAGGCTTTCTCTTGGGCTGGTGTGGATTTGTAAAAGTAAGATTTGCTTTTGTAGCGGGCTTCGTTGCGCAAAAGTTGATGGATTGTCAAAGCGGAGTTAAATGTTGATCCGCCATTGAGCTTTAGGGCTTCTCTGAAAAGCTTCACTGGGTCGATAGTGTTGTCTTTCTGGTTCATTATCCATGTACGAAGTTTGTTTTCCTGCCCTGTGCTGTAGTCACAACGGTCAGGATCGCCAATCATATAGAAGAAAAACTGATCGTGATCGAAGTTGCATTGCGCGAGTCTGCCGGTACGCTGTTCAATTTTATTATCGCGATAGACAAAGCTGGGTTCGGTGGTGCGCGTTTGATTTGGATACTTGTTAATCTCTTTTAAAAAGCATCCCGCCAAAACTTCAGAATTGATGGATACTTCCTGGTGCTTTGGATACGAGTACGCTTCAACGGCGTGACTTGATTGTGAAAATAGAAAAAAGAAGAGCAGTAAATCCATACTTCCTTATCGGAAAAGGACCTCTGCTCTTTAATAGGGAACTGTCTTTTGGTCTAGTGCTTCTTGGTCGCCTGAACGTAGCCTTCGTAATCAATGTGATTGTCGTAAGTGACAGTCTCATTAATTTCGATGATACGGTTTGCAACAGTTTGCAATAGCTCATGGTCGTGGCACGTGAAGATCACAGTACCTTTAAAGCGCGCCAATCCTTCATTCACAGCCGTGATGCTTTCCAAATCCAAGTGATTCGTCGGACCGTCCAGGATCAGGACGTTAGCGCCTGAAAGCATCAGTTTAGAGAACATGCAGCGCACTTTCTCGCCCCCGGAAAGAACTGTCGGTTGCTTCAGGGCATCTGTTCCAGAGAACAGCATTTTACCCAGGAAGCCACGCAAAAAACTTTCGTCTTTGTCTTCAGAGAACTCGCGCAACCAATCAACCAGAGTTGGTTCAGAGCCTTGGAAGTATTTTGAATTGTCTGTAGGGAAGTAGCCACGATTTGTGGTGATGCCCCAGGTGTAAGTTCCAGAATCCGCAGCCAGTTCACCGGCGATAATTTCCATTAGCAAAGTCTTGGCAAGGTCGTTGCGGCCCATCAGGGCAACCTTGTCGCCTTTTCTTAAAGAGAGGCTGACGTTCTTAAGTACCGTTTCGCCCTCCCAAGTTTTATTGATCTTATCAACGACCAACACGTCGTTACCCAAGTCGCGCTTGATATCGAAACCAATGAACGGGGATTTGCGTGAAGAAGCCGGCAAGTCATTGAACTCAAGCTTTTCCAACATCTTTTGACGGGAAGAGGCTTGTGCGGATTTTGAAGCGTTGGCGCTAAAGCGCGCGATAAAGGCTTTAAGCTCTTCCGCCTTGTCAGCGCTTTTCTTGTTCTGATCAGAAAGCATGCGCTGTTTTAGTTCGCTGGCTTGGCGCCAGAAATCGTAGTTGCCCGTGAAAGTAGTCACTTTGCCGTAGTCGATATCCGCTATGTGCGAGCAGACTTTGTTCAGGAAGTGACGGTCATGCGAAATCACGATGACGGTATTGTCGAAATTCAAAAGGAAGTCTTCAAGCCAGTTGATCGCATAGATGTCCAAGTGATTCGTCGGCTCATCCAGAAGAAGGATGTCGGGGCGACCAAACAGAGCTTGTGCCAAAAGAACTTTAACTTTTTCACCGGGATTCAGTTCCTTCATCAATTTGTGATGGAACTCATCACCAATGCCCAGGCCCGCCAGCATCACGCCAGCTTCAGATTCAGCTTCCCAGCCATTCAGCTCCGCAAAAATACCTTCAAGCTCAGAGGCACGATTACCATCTTCTTCTGAAAAATCAGGCTTTGCGTAAAGTTCGTCCTTTTCAGTCATTACTTTGTAAAGACGCTCATTGCCCATGAGAACGGTTTTTAGAACCGGGAATTCATCATAAGCATAGTGATCCTGCTTAAGCACTGACAGGCGCAAGCCCCCTGGGATAATAACTTCCCCGGTATTGGGCTCGATTTCCTTGGAAAGGATTTTTAGAAATGTGGATTTGCCGGCCCCATTGGCGCCGATCAGGCCGTAACAGTTGCCTGGAGTGAATTTCACATTTACGTCTTCAAAAAGCTTTTTGCCACCGAAACGGAGGCTGATATTGGAGGTGCTGATCATGGGGCAAGTTCTACGTAAAAACCCCTAAAATAGCAAGGCGGCAGTCGAAACTGCCGCCTGGTTTGTCTGTTTTTTCATGGATTTCTTATCTGCGGGAAGCGTATTTCCCTTTGGCTTTGAAGTATTTCACCCATTGCTGCCAAATTTTTGAGTTCGGCATAGATACAACCGGAGTTGTAGGTCTTGGCTGAGTCACAACTGGTACCGAAGGAGTCGGCTTTGGCTGAACCACTACTGGTGTAGTTGGAGTTGGCTGAGGCTGAACTACCACTGGAGTCGTCGGGGTTGGCGATGGCTGAACTACTACCGGAGTCGTTGGAGTTGGCTTAGGCTGAACTACCACTGGAGTCGTCGGAGTCGGGGACGGTTGCACCACTACTGGAGTAGTTGGCGTCGGTGATGGTTGAACCACAACCGGAGTACTGGATTCAGCTGCTGCCACTTTAAGACCGTAGTAGTATTCTGCAAGATCCACTTCGCCTTGAGTGTAATAGTTTTTCGCAAGAATGCGTGCATCAGAACCGATGTGAGAAGCCAATGAAAGAGTGGCATCCACATAGCCTGAATCTTCAGAAAGTTTCAAAAGACCTGATGTCCATTTATCATCGCTCGGGTCAAAGATTTGAACTGATGATGCAGAGGCAGCTTGAACTGCAACGGAGTGACCATATTGACGAGTAAAGCTGCAGGATTTGCGGCCGCTCGCCATTGAGGAACACTTAGGAATATAAGAAGCAAATAGCAAAGAACCCACCATTCCTGATTTCATATCGGCCATCAGATTTGCTGGAGTGATGGATCTTTGTGAGTTGGTTACGCTGAATGAAGAGGCGCCACCAGAAAATCCTTGCGCGATTTTGGTGAAAGTTCTTTGCGCATCACTTACATAGGTACCGTTTTGAGAAGTCGTTTTCATATCAGAACCCATGAGCAAAATTGCACCATAGGAACTTTGTTGATAGATGCTGTCAGCAAAGCTGCCAGCCAGGATATCTTTCTTATCCGAGAAAATGGATTCCATTACCATCATTGAGGATGTAGGCACGCAGGCCATTGATCCAAATTTTGCTTTTACAGATGATTCCATCTGATTAAGTAAAGGCATTGTTTCAGCTTTACATTCAGAAGCAGAGCAGGTGATCCCAGCGTTGGCGATATGCGATGTGAGAACGGTGATTGCAAATACAGTCGTTGTTGTTAACTTCATTGGCCCCCCAATACCTTGGCTATGAAGCAAATTAAGGACCAAGGGCTGATAACTCCTGTAGGCTGCGTGGATTCAATTTGAGGTGTATAACTCTTGGTGGGTGGCTATTAGCTAGACTTCGTTTCCAGTTGCAAATCCTTGGGGAGCGCGGGGATAATCTAAGTATGAAGCAGATCTTAATCGTTTTGGTTGTCGTTGCAGTGGGTTTGGCAGTCCTTTTTAGTCGTGATGGTGATAAAACCGTCAAGCATTCAGGCGATCCCCAAACAACGAATTCCAATATGGTTGTGAATGATATCAAACCCGTTCCAGCAGAGTCTTCTGGAACGCCTCAAAAAGCTCCAACTCGTAGTATTGCAAGTTATACGGACATCCCGGTTCAGACAAAAGAGCGCGCACTATTAATAGATCTGATCAAAACCACACGTGCAGCCGAAATGAAATCAGAGTTGCGCGCCAGAGCGGCGCAATTGCGTGCGCAGATCAATGCTCTTCCAAATAAGAAAGCTGTACTGTGGGATTACTACCGCGATCTGCAAGGGGCCAACTCAGCTCACTTTGACCGAGTCGAAGCCCTGGACATGATGAATGGCCGTGGCGGTGATGCGCAGCTCGCGGAAGTCGCACTGGCTGAAGCGCTTGAATACGCTCCAGCTGAAAAAATCAAAATGGAAGATGCGCGCACTGAAGAAGAACGCAATATTGCGGCGTCCACGGATTCAAATGATATCCCGGTGCTGGTGGCATACGATATTTATTTGAATAACTGCGGTGGCTATTCCACTTGCCAGCAAGGGCTGTTGACTGTGATCGCCAATAATAACAACCATAATATGCGCGCATCTTTGATTGCTGCTGTCTACAAGCGTTTCCCGAATGACAAACAAACGTTCGCTGCGGATCTGGCGCGCTATCAGTTAAATTAATCATATTCTCTAATCGATACACCATCCACTGCTCCAACCTGAGAATTCCTGGGCAACTTTTTGACAGAATGTTGAGTCATAGACAGTTTGGGTGGATAATATATCTATTCGGCACGTCTGTTGGTCTCAGGAATGAGACAAAAATAATATGGAAGGTTTGAGTATATGGGACGCGGCCAGGATAAAAACACGTTTTTGATCGTTAGTGGAGATCCCAACCGGATCACGGCTATCTCCGATATCCTTAACAAGCATTTCAATAACTGCTCGGTCTTTCATGGCAGTGATTGGTTCGCGACCAAATACAAGATAGACAATGTCAGACCCAAGATTCTATTTGTGGATGAGTATCTTCCTAAAGGCTCCGGTTATGACATCGTCGGTAAAGTTCTAAAAGAAAAGAATAACAACGATATATTCATAGTGATGATGTCCTATGTTCCCGATCACGATGTGTTTCCGCATGAAGTTCAGTCAGGAAGACTGTCCTTTTTGTCGGAACCTAATCGTGAGTGGGCCTTGTTGGAAGTTGTTTCCAAAATCATCGCACCAAAGCCCATCAAGGAAGGTTCGCAGTATCGTCTGCGCAATCTGGATGTCGGTGAAACTTTGTTCAAGGAAGGGGACACCACGGAAGTTGTCTATATCGTGAAGCACGGAACGCTGAGCGCTTATTCCGAAGCCACAACAGGGGATCGCATCCGTCTGGGTGAAATCGGCCCCGGGGAGTTTGTGGGAGAGATGGGTCACTTCAATCACGAGCCTCGTTCGGCAACAGTTGAAGCTGTCACTGAGGTGGAGCTAATTGAAATTCCCATGAGCTCATTGGACAGTGTTATTTTCTCCAAACCCAGCTGGGCTAAAGCCCTTGTGAAAACACTGTCGTTACGCCTGAAACGCGCCAATAAAGCATTAACTGGATAACCTGCCATAGTTGTTCAATGCCATATTGACGATAACCTCCATTGCTTTTGATTCTTGAGATCAAACGCATGGAGGTTTTTTATTATGGCATCCAATATGTTCAATTGGGTTGAGCTTGCGACTGACGATATTTCACGCGCTATGACTTTCTATGAAAAGTCATTCGATCTAAAATTCAAAACAGAAGAGATGGGTGCCTTGAAGATGGCCTTCTTTCCGGCGGGGGATATGAAGTCCTATGGGGCTTCAGGTGCGTTGGTGAAGGGGCCGGGATATGTGCCATCGACGGATGGAAGTTTGCCTTATATCCCGGTTAAAGACATCGATGCGTCTTTGAAGCGAGTGCAGGATAATGGCGGTCGAATCCTGGCTTCGAAAAAGAGCATCGGGCAATACGGCAACATTGGTATTTTTGAAGACACCGAAGGCAACCGAGTGGGTTTGCATTCGATGTAAAACAGGAGAACTCACAACATGCATAAACGTCAGCTTGGAAAAACGGGAATTGAAGTCGCACCACTTTGTTTTGGTGGTAATGTTTTTGGGTGGACCATAGACGAAAAGACATCCTTCGCAATCCTGGACAGCTTCTTTGAATCGGGTTTCAACTTTATTGATACAGCTGACGTTTATTCGCGCTGGGTGCCAGGGAATAAGGGCGGAGAATCCGAAGTCATCATTGGTAAATGGATGAAAGAACGAAAAATCCGCTCGGAAGTGGTTGTCGCCACAAAAGTCGGAATGGAAATGTCCCCTGATAAGAAAGGCCTTAAGGCTGCTTATATCAAAGAAGCAGTGGAGGATTCTCTGGCCCGTCTGCAGACGGATTATATCGATTTGTATCAGTCGCACACAGATGATATCGAAACCCCGATAGAGGAGACTTTGGCTGCCTACGATGCTTTGCTAAAAGAAGGCAAGGTTCGTGCGATTGGTGCCTCAAACTTCAATGGCAAACGACTCCAGGAAAGTCTGCATATCAGCGAGAAGGAGGGTTATCCCTCCTATGTGACTTTACAGCCAAAATACAATCTTCATGATCGGGAATATTTTGAAAAAGAACTGGAAGCAATTTGCCTGAAAAACAATGTGGGTGTGATTCCCTATTATTCTTTGGCCAGTGGCTTCTTGACGGGAAAATACCGCAGCAAAGAGGACGTTAAGAAAAGCGCACGCGGCGAAAAAGCCCTGAGTTATCTGGATGAACGCGGGTTGAAGATTCTGGCGGCCATGGATGATATTTCCAAAGCGCATCAAGTAAAGCCTGCGACCATTGCACTGGCTTGGCTGATGCAAAGAAAGTCGGTGACGGCTCCTATCGCCAGCGCCACTTCCTTGGAGCAGTTAAAGGACCTGACCAAGGCGGCCTCTATTAAACTGGCCACTGTAGAGGTCGAGAAGCTTGATTTTGAGAGTCGATATTAGGGATTGTCCGAGAATCCTTCAGGCTCCGGGCTCGCAAGGAAAATAATCCCGGTTAACGCGGGAATCTTGGTTGCAAAAACAGGCTGTTTTCAAGGAAAGTAGCCTCTATGAACCCAGTTGCACCTGCGATAACTTTCGATCAATTTGAACCCACGCTGAAAAAGGCGTTTGGTTTATCTCAATTCCGGATCGGACAGCAGGAAATCATTGCGGGAATTTTATCAGGCAAGGATGTTCTGGCGGTATTGCCGACAGGGGGAGGAAAGTCTTTGTGCTTTCAATTCCCGGCGGTGTTCACCAATAAGCTTGTGATCGTTATTTCGCCTTTGATCGCTTTGATGAAGGATCAAGTGATGTCCTTGCAAAGAAAAGGCATTCCCTCGGGGTGCCTGTATGCAGGTCAAACGGATCAGGAAAAGCGTCAGATTTTTCAGGACATTGAAAAAGGTGGTACCTACCTGTTGTATCTTTCTCCGGAGAGAGTGCAAAAAGAAGGTTTTCAGCGCTGGATTCAGAATCGCTCGATTGCCGTATTCGCGATTGATGAGGCTCATTGTGTATCGCAATGGGGCCATGATTTTCGTGAAGAATACAGTCAGTTGGAACTTCTAAAAAGACTGCGCCCGGATATTCCGGTGCTGGCGTTAACGGCCTCGGCGACGCCAACAGTGCTTGCAGATATCTCAATTAATTTGAAATTAAAAAGTCCTGAGCGTCGGGTTCACGGATTCTATCGTTCCAATCTGTATTATCAGGTTGAATTCTGTGCAGATGAAGAAGCCAAGATGGCGTTGTTGATGCAGGCAATTCGTCAGGCTCCAGAGGGCCGAGTGATTATTTATTGCGGAACACGCAAGGTTACTGAAGAGCTTGCAGCTCACCTGCAAAAAAAGATCGACCAAGTGGGCTTTTATCATGCGGGCCTTTCCACAGCAGAGCGCACAGAAACCCAGGAAGCTTATGCACGTGGGGATTTAAGAATTCTTGTGGCGACCAATGCCTTCGGTATGGGGATCGATCAGCCTGATGTACGTTTGGTTGTTCACTATCAAATGCCTGCCAATATCGATTCCCTTTATCAGGAAATGGGGCGTGCCGGGCGTGATGGCTTGGATTCAAGCTGCTTGATGTTGTATTCCAAGAAAGACAAAGGTCTGCAGACATATTTTATCACCAGTTCAGAGGCGCCCAAGGAAATTAAGAATGCCCGTTGGCGCAATCTTGATGCTTTGGTCAACTATGCTGAGGGCGGTGAGTGCCGTCATGCCGAGATTCTAACTTACTATAAAGATGCGCATCGAATAGAACGCTGTGGGCATTGCGATACCTGCTTGCCACAGTCCGAACGACGCATTTCCCGTCCCGTGGCCGCCTTGAAGGCACCGGCAAAAACAAAGACACGTTCAAAATTGTCAAAGACCACTGTCGATATGGATGGCGTTGTATTTGATCAGGCACAAGAAGCTCGCTTTCAACTTCTTAAAAAATGGCGCAAAGAAAAAGCCAAGGAACTCGACGTTCCGGCCTTTGTGGTGTTTGGCGATTTGACTCTGAAGCATCTGGCAATTCAGAACCCCCAAAGTCTGGATGATCTTAAAAATGTTCATGGCATCGGCGAAGCAAAGCTGGCAAAATTTGGCTGGGACATTATGGCCGAATTGGGTCAGTAGCGCCCGGAGGCGTTGTGAAGATTGCGATAGCCGGAGCCAGTGGATTCATTGGCAAGGCATTGATTGCAGAACTTAAGGGTGCTTATTCAATTGTGGGCTTAAGCCGCTCACACTACACCCATTCCGAAGAGCACTCCAGCTGTGAGTGGCGCAACTGTGACTTGTTCAGTTTATTGGATGCTGAAAAGGCCTTGGCCGGAGCGGATGTCGCCATTTATCTGGTTCACTCCATGCGACCCTCAGCCCATCTTTCCCAGGGATCCTTCGAGGACTTTGACCTGATCGTCGCGGATAACTTTTTAAGAGCCGCGGAAAAGAACAAAGTAAGAAAAATCATCTATGTCGGCGGCTTAATACCGCAGAATCAAAAACAGCTTTCAAAGCATCTGCAAAGTCGGCAGGAAGTGGAAAATGTTTTTTTGAAAGGCAGTATTCCCACGACAATTTTGCGGGCTGCTTTGATTTTGGGAGCCGGTGGTTCGTCCTTTCAGATCATGACCCGCTTGGTGCAGCGTTTGCCGGTGATGCTTTGTCCAACATGGACTTCGACACCCAGTCAGCCGGTGGCGGTCGGGGACGTCTTAAAAAGCATTCGCTATTGCATTGATACCCCTGAAACCGATAACAAGATTTATGATCTTGGTGGGCCTGATATTTTAAGTTACCGCGATATGATGTTAAAGGTCGCGGATATGCTTGGGAAACGCAGGCACTTGATTCAGGTGCCGTTTCTGACGCCGCACCTGTCAGCGTTGTGGGTGCGTTTGGTAACAAGGGCGCCCAAAGATTTGATCAATCCCTTGATTGAAAGTTTGCGCAATCCATTGATGGTTCGCCCGGATCATCAACTAAGTATTCCAGATCACAAATTCATGGGAGTTGATGAGGCTCTGCGCTCGGCAATTGGTAGTTACCGCGGGGACCAAAAGCCCCATGCCTTTAAAGCTCCGCAAAGTCCGAAACATGAGGTTCGATCTGTGCAGCGTATGCCGCTTCCGGAAGGTTGGACAGCCAAGGATGTGGCCGAGGAATACATGAAGTTTCTGCCGGTGATGCAGCCGGGATTTATGAAAGTAGAAGTTAAGGACCGCTGGGTTTATTTTTGTAATGCGTTTCCCTATTTCCGACTTTTGGTGCTGGAATACTCTCCAGAGCGCAGTTGGGGGCATCGGGAACTGTTCTATGTGCGGGGTGGCTTGTTTTCCAAGAAAAGTGGCCGAGGCCGCCTCGAGTTTCGCGAAGTTTTGGGGGGCACGGCGTGCCTGGCGGCAATACATGACTTCAGGCCTCGCTTGCCTTGGTACTTCTATAAAGTGACGCAGGCCTATGTGCATCTATGGGTGATGAAGCAATTTGCACGACATCTTGCACGTCCGCTTGAGCCGCGGCGCAAGTTAGGGTAAATTATCGGAATGAAAAAGATCATTTTGACGGGCGATCGCCCGACCGGCCCTTTACATCTCGGACACTATGTTGGCTCTTTGCAAAATCGCGTGAAATTGCAGGAAGAGTATAATCAGTACGTACTTATCGCAGATGCGCAGGCATTGACTGATTATTATGAAAATCCAGAACACGTTCGTAAAAACGTGGAGCAAGTGGCTTTGGATTATTTGGCGGTGGGCATTGATCCGAAACTAAGTACGATCTTCATTCAATCGCAAATTCCGGAATTGTTTGAACTGACTTTCTATTTCATGAATCTGGTCACCGTGGCGCGCTTGGAACGAAATCCAACATTGAAGGATGAGATTCGTCAGAAAAACATGAAGGATTCCATTCCTGCAGGTTTCTTTACTTATCCTGTATCGCAAGCCGCTGACATCTTGGCGTTTAAAGCAGATTTGGTGCCAGTGGGTGAAGACCAACAACCAATGATCGAGCAAACGAATGAGATTGCTCGCAGGTTTAATCATCTTTATAAAAAAGAAGTTTTCCACGATACAAAAGCGATGATTGGCACAACGGGGCGCCTGACAGGTATCGATGGTAAAGCGAAAATGTCCAAGTCTTTGGGGAACGCGATTTACTTGGGCGATACTCCGAATGAACTTAAGAAAAAAGTAAATGCAATGTACACGGATCCAAATCACTTGAAAGTGGAAGATCCAGGTACAGTTGAAGGACACGTTCCATTTACATTCCTGGATGTGTTCGATACGAACAAAGCGGAAGTGGAAGCCTTGAAAGAGCACTATCGCCGCGGTGGTTTGGGTGATGGCGTTCTAAAAAAACGTATCTTGGAAATCTTAGAGGCAAAACTGGCTTCAATGCGCCAACGTCGTGAGGAGTATTCCAAAGACATGGGTTATGTTCAGGAAGTTTTGCGAAATGGCACAGAAGCAGCCCGCAATGTGGCAGCTAAAACTCTTTCTGATGTCAAAAAGGCGATGGGTATTGTCTACTAAGTACTGAGACCGTCAAAGGAGTACTTATGGCAAAGCTTGCTCGTGATGTGATGACCAACGATGTGATAATGATTGCGGTCGGCAGTTCTTTAGCTGAGGCCCAGTCGCTGATGAAGGAACATGGTATTCGTCATCTTCCTGTTGTTGATCAAGATCAAAGAATTGTTGGTATTCTTTCAAACAGTGATTTGTCTTTCTTTAAAGATAGCAAAATGTATCCGGTCGAGGATTTTATGAGTCAGCCGGTTCAGACAATGAATCAAAGCGCCTCTTTGATGGATGCGATTGATACCATGCTGGAGAAGAAAATCAGCTCTGTTCTGGTGGTTAACGACGATGAGGAGCTGGTGGGAATCGTCACCACCGATGATCTGATTCAGGTCCTGGGGCAGGCTCTGCGTAAGGACAGCCACAAACGTCCTCTTTCCACTTTGTTTGATATCGAAAGTCTGGACGAAATAGCTTACAAGATTTCACAAACAGGAATTTAGAATGAAGATACTTGGTCTGACATTGGTTGCGATTGTTGCGATTGAACATTTCATCATCATGTACATCGAAATGTATCTATGGACACGCCCGGTAGGCCTTAGAGTTTTCAGAAACACCTTTGAAAAAGCCCAGAACACTGCTGTTCTTGCCGCGAACCAGGGATTGTATAATGGATTCTTGGGCGCGGGTCTGCTATGGGGCTTGTTCCATCAGGATGAAGCCTTTGCTTATCAGATTAAAATGTTCTTCCTGATCTGTGTGATCATCGCTGGATTTTACGGTGCTTACAGCGTGAACCGCCGTATTTTCTTTGTTCAGGCATTGCCGGCGATTCTGGCCGTTATTTCCCTTCTTTAAAAATAACGAGCGAATATTGCCGGCAGGTGAAAGCCGACTGTGACAGCGTAGGGAATAGTGATTGGAATCACCACGCCCCAGGGCTTTGGATTGTGAAGCAGATGCAGTAACGTGATCACAAACACAATGGGTGCAATCAGCAAAATCGTCAGTGGCATTGCAAAACCAATAATCATCAACAGGCCCAACAGGATCTCTGCGATTTTGGTTGTGGGCATAATGAATCGTGTTTCGTAGCACGCGCCTACAAATCTTTCGATAACAGGCGGGGACGGCGGAATCTTCAGCCAATTAAAGAAGCCGTTGAGACCCCAGAAGACCATCTGTAAACCGAACACAACTCGACAGGCAGTTTCAATTATTTCCATTGAGAAAATTGTACCCGGTCCTTTGCCCTGTTGTCGAGGTCTTCAGTTGATTATTGTCACTGGACTTCGCAGGATTCGTCGGATCGCCGCTCTCCTTGTTAGTTTGAAACGAGGAGCATCGGTGGAGGAAGAATTCGAGTTTTACAAAGTCAGTCAGGCAGACCTCGCCAAGAGCGAATTCTATCAGGAGTTGGCTCAACAGTGGTATTCCTCCAATGAAGGTCCCATGGCTCTTTTGCGTCTGGAAACTTCGTTTCAAATGAAGTGGATTCTTTCAGAAATTCGCAAATACATCGGCTATCACGCAGAAATTCTGGATGTCGGCAGCGGTGCCGGTTTTTTTTCAAACACAGCGGTGGAGGCGGGCTACGAAGTGACAGGGCTTGATATTTCAAGAACCAGTCTTCGCGTGGCTGAACTAATGGATAAGTCCGGAAGGGTTAAGTATGTGGAGGGCGACGCCTATCGCATGCCCTTTCCGAAAGAAAGCTTTGATGTGGTAGTTGCTTTGGATCTGTTTGAGCATGTTTCAGATCCTGAGATGATCATCTCGGAAATGAGCCGGGTGTTACGGCCCGGTGGATTGCTGTTTTATCGAACCATCAACAAAACCGCGGCATCCTACATATGGATTAATCGGGTGATTCGCTGGTTGGCCAGAAATCAGGGTTCTGCCTTTTTTGATTACAAATTATTTCGAAAGCCCGAGGAAATTGAGTTCTGGTGTGAGCAGTGTGATCTGGAAATGCAGAGGGTGAGAGGGATGAGACCGGCCTTTTTTCAACCAGGGTTTTGGCGCCTTCTTCGCTCGCGCGAGATTCATCCTGACTTCCGATTTGTTTGGAGCAAAAGAAAGATTATCTCTTACACTGGATACGCCAAAAAATTTCGAGAGCACTGACCACTAACGTTATGTGGATTATTTGAAACGTGTTTTTTTGTTCAGGGGCCTTATAAAGGGCAAATGAAAATAAATCATTTTTTGAAGTACACAAGCTTGTTCCTGATCGGAGCGCTTGCAGGGAATGCATTCGCCTTTGTCATGGGGATGGGTTCTGTCATGGAGAAGTTGTCGGCAACTTCTTATATCGCCTTCCATGAGTCGATGCAGAGGTCCTTCTTATCGTGGACGCCTTTGTTGTGTATGGTTGTCCTGTTCAAATTAGTTACTCACTTGCTAATGCTTCGCAAGCAGTGGAAGCATCTTGAGTTCTTCTTCGTGCTGTTTACTTTGCTTTGCGTGGTCAATGACCTGTTGATTACATGGACTGGCTTTGTACCTTTGAATCAGCTAATTCGCGTCTGGGGATTTCAAGGGCCGCCGAATGACTGGGAAGCTATTCGTTCCCAGTGGTTGAATCTGATGTACTGGCGTTGTTCGGTTTTGACCGCAGGATTCTCGTTTCTAATCCTCTCAGCCCTCATTAGGAGGACTGAGTCTCCGATTTCGAAAGATGTCGCTGTTGCCGTTTAGGCAAATTCACACGGGCTTCTGGCGGAAGTCCTTTGTTTTTAGGTTCCGGATAGACCTTTAACACCTTCGGCAACTCCCGAGTGCCTGGGGCCATGTAATCTGAAATCAACAACTGACGGGCTTCTTCGTGTGGCCAGTGCAGGTGCTCGGTTAGATAAACCAACGCAGACTCAACCAGATTAATTAATGAAATACCAAATGATTGAGCATGGCGGGCTGACATATATTCGGTGAATGCAAAATACTCCCAGAAGAAAGACTGCTGGGCAGATACTGCGGAACGACTTTTCAAAGCGGCCACAAAGTTTTTGAAGTTACCGCTATTCGCAAACAAGTCCCAGTACTTTGCAAAACGATTCATCTTTTGCATGGTTTCGAAATCCATCATCTTGGTGCGCAGGATTTGGAATGGCGGATGTTCCGAGTAAACCATTTCCCACTCTTTGTCGTGACGGGAAATCGGTGCGCCCTTCAGGCGCTTTAGAATACCCACCTGGATTTCGTCCGGACGAAGTCCCGCAAGAATATCAAAACCTTTGGCAAAGCTGTAAATATCTTCACCTGGCAGACCCACGATCAAATCAGCGTGGGAGTGAATTCCTGTTTCATCAGCCAGGAACTTGAAATTCTCTTTCACTTTTTCCAGATCATTTCTGCGGCTGACAAGTTTTGCCACATCGGTGTTCCAAGTTTGGATACCGATTTCAAACTGCAGTGATCCATGCGGGAATTTTTTAATCAGCTCGCGGATCTCATTCGGCAAGCGGTCCGGCACCATTTCGAAATGCAGGAACAATCCCAGTTCAATGCGCTCTAAAAAGAAATTCAGAATCTGTGTGCAGATCGTAGGGCTTAAATTGAAAGTGCGATCGATGAATTTAAATTGTCGTGCACCACGATCCAAAAGAATCTGCATGTCCGCCAGGAACTGAGTGATATCAAAGTTACGAACGGACTTATCTAGTGATGAAAGACAGTATTCGCAGCGATACGGGCAGCCGCGAGATACTTCCACGTACAAAACGCGGTTCTTGATATCTTCATCGGAGTAGAATTCATAGGGCGACGCGATATTTTTTATCTCTGGCAGAATGTCTTTAATAAATTTCTGTTCGGGCAATTGCCCCGTTGCCATGTACCTGTGGCAGAAGTCATAGAACATGAAATCCGCTTCGCCCTTGAACGTAAAATCCGCTGTTTGACAGATCGGTTGAGTCTCACTTTCATGGGTCACTTCGGGGCCACCAAGGACCACGATTGTCTGGGGGCTGATACGTTTGATCAGACTCACCAGTTCGTAACTTTCATTGGCATTCCAAATATATACGCCAAGTCCGATGATCTTGGGGTTTAGCTTTAAAAGTTGTTCGGCAATGTCGCGCGGATCTTTTGCGGTGGTGAATTCCATGATCGAGGCGTGAGCTTGAAGCTCCTTCAAATTCGCATACAGATAGCGCAGACCAAACGAGGAATGTTGGTATGTTGAATTCAAAGTTACTAAAAGAATGTCATTTTTCATCGCGCTCTCACCAGTGTCATCGTTCGTACAGGACAAGATTTAACTTTGCCCTCTGCGGACAATTAGCTAACATTTAAAACAGGTAATCTTTATTCAAAGGAATGAATCCATGAAAACAGCCATGATGGCTATCTTACTTTTCGCGGCGCAGGCGTCTGCTCACCAGGCGGTCCTTGAAACCTTCAACACAAAACCTGTATTGGCTGATCTTTCGGACCTAAAAGCCTTGGACATCCCAGTCCTTGAAAAAGAAGAATCTGTTGGTGTCGGATATGCGGTTATCACTCCGGAAATGCAACTAAAAATCCAAGAAAGAGCCCATAAAGTAGGCAAATGCGGCGGCTTTGAAGATTTGACTACAGAGCCGGCGTTTCATTCTTTGAATATCCCTTCAATGCTAAGTTCTTTGGCCCAAATTCAGGCAAAAAACGACTTCTACCAAAGAGCCCCGTTTGCAGCACTTTCCATGGAAAAGAATGCTGAAATTGAATCTGCGGTAGGTGAAGTCAGTGAACAAAACCTGCGCGAGTGGGTGACTTGGTTGTCTTCATATCCAACTCGTTACAACCGTGGCAAAACGCCAAACCTTCATGTTGATGACATGAAAAGACGTTTGGAAACATTGCTTGCGGGTTCTGACATTCCCTACGAAATTTCTTTGATCGATCACAACACGACTCCACAAAAATCCGTGCGTGTTCGTTTGACTGGTAAGACACGTCCAAATGAAATCATCGTCCTTGGTGGCCACTTGGATTCCATCGTTCAAGGTGGCTGGGGCGGTAGCGGTGGCGGAGCTGCTCCGGGCGCGGATGATAATGCTTCTGGATCTGCGAACCTTCTTGAAACTTTGCGCATCATCAGCAAAAAAGCTCAACCAGAACGCACGATTGAATTTATGTGGTACGCGGGTGAAGAGTCCGGTCTGTTGGGTTCTGCTGAAATCGCAAAGGCTTATAAAGCTGAAAAGCGTGATGTGGTTGCAGTTCTTCAGTTGGATATGACTTCTTACCCAGGCGCGGGTGAATTCGTGATGGGCAATATGACTGACTTCACCAGCCGCTGGTTGCATGATTACCTTCGCGCAGTGAATGAGGCTTACTTGCACGCACGCATCGTTGACGATCAGTGCGGTTACGGTTGCAGCGACCACGCTTCATGGCACCGTCAGGGCTTCCCGGCATTGATGCCATTCGAAGCCACTATGCGCGCTGATAACCCTTTCATCCACACAGTGAAAGACGTCATCAATGACAAAACAAACTTCAAACACTCCGCAATGTACTCAAAACTTGCAGTAGTGTTTGCGATGGATCTAGCGAACTCCACAGCGCGCCAACCGTACTAGAAGGTGCCAGGTCCTAGTTCTTATTGCTAAGCGAAAAAAAGCCTCGGGAGACCGAGGCATTTTTTTTAACTCCACTTATCCAGTTGTTTGAATCTCTTCACGATATCTTCAGTCAGATCATCGTACTCGTCCTCTTTATGGGCTAGCATATACAAAGAATGCTTCCATAAACCTGCTTTAGGTCCAATAACGGTGATCAGGCCTAATTTTATTTCTTCCATCACGTACGGCACGGGTAAGAAGCCGCAGCCTGCACCGTCCACGATGGCACGTCCAACCACAGACATGATGTCTGATTCAAAAGAGATTTTTTTTCGAATCTTGATTTCCTCAACATATAAATCAGTCTCATGGCGAAGTTTCATTTTGTAAGTTGGAATGACCAAGCCACCGGGGAATGCTGCAAGAAAGTCCGACACGCTGGTGTTCCTGGAAACACGCATCTTTAGTTCCTTCAATAGCTGAGTCGAAACCATCAGGTTGACGGGGGCGGCGATAGAGGCAAGCTCGACGACGTCCTCTGAATACATGGGTTTATTGGTCAGCATCAGATCTGCTTCCTGCGAGCGAAGAAGCTGCAGAATATCTTCGTCGGGAGCTGATGTGATGGAAACGATTTTCTGGTTCTTGCCTTTATTCGAGCGAATAACGGGTGAAAGAATATCAGCGATAAAGGGACGCTCCACTTGCTCTGAAATTCCCACGTGAAGGCGTTCGCTCATTTTCTCTCCTGGAGTTTTCAATGAGTCTTCAAACTGCTTGGCGATATCGAACATTTTCTTGGTGTAAGAATAAGCACGCTCTCCGTCGGGTGTGAGTTGCAGGACGCGACCTTTTTTTTCAAAGAGTTTTGTATCTAAATTGCTCTCTAGAATTTTCAGTTGGGAAGACAGACTAGGCTGGGAAATCCGCAAATACTTTGCTGCATTTGAGACACCGCCAATTTTTGCGGTGATGTGGAAATAATATAAATGATTAAAATTAAACATAAAAATACCACCCGGTTTGAGAGTGAAAAACTGGCTCCAGTTTGGCACCCGGACCACGACTACGGTCGCCCAACTGTCCGATAGCACTAGGGTTTCCCTATGGGCCCAGACTAAACCTATAACTTTAACTTATGTATGTCATTTGAATTATATATTTAAATAATCCTTTGCCATCAACGATAATGAAAGAACAAGGAGGTAGATATGCAAACAGACATCTACTACAGAGACATCACTCGTACTGAAAACCTAGAAGCTTACTTACTTGAAAAAGTGGAGGCTTCAATCCAGGACTTCTTCAAATACGACAGTGCTGCTCACCTCACTGTGCGGATCGAAACGGATCGACATCGCACGCAGGCTCGTAAACCTAGTTACACTTGCGAGGTGATTTTGAAACCCACTCATAGTAAGGGGATCATTAAAATCTCCAAATCTGACGAGAGTTTTAAAAAAGCAGTGATGAAAACGGTAGATTCATTGAAATCTGTTTTGCGTCGCCGCTCTTCGAAAAAAGCCATGCATCGTAGACACGATCCAATGCTGAACTATTTCCCGACGTGGGAAGAAGCAGAGATGATGGCAGAAAACCAGGCTGGGTAGGTTTCCCCAGCTTGGATGATGGGAATGAATAATTATAAGTAAGTAAAGAAGTTGATTCAGTTTAACCGAACGATCAGAAAGGAGTCGGCCCATGGGTACTCAAAAGATCAATCCAATTGATACCGATCTCAGACGAAAAATCTGTGAAAGATTGAAATGGGATAAGAGAGTGAGTCCTGCGGACTTCGATGTGATCGTGCGAGGGTGTGCCGTGATTGTCACAGGCAGTTGCGACACCTCATTTAAAAAAATGGCAGCCCTGGAACTCGTCTCCAATATTGAGGGAGTGTGGTCGATTGAAGATCGCATTGTGGTTCCATCTGACTATTATCGCTCCGATGAAGAGCTAAAGATGTTAATCGAACAGTCTTTAGAGGACTTCGTAAAGATCGGGGGAGAACGAATTGACGTCTTCGTTGAAGACGGGATCGTGACCCTTGAAGGCGAAGTGTTCAGACCTCGATTAAAAGCTTTAGCAGTCGGATCGGCATGGGAGCTCTCCGGTGTGGTCGATGTGTTTAATAATATATTGATCATAGAACCACCCCGCCGAGCTCCTTCTTTTGTAAACGAAAACCGGGACCTGATGAACGGACCCGGCCCTTCCTATTAAAGGAGGTAAATTGATGGTGATAGATAGTTAAATCATGCGGTCCTTTTCCCAAAAATATCCCTCCATGAATAAAGGCGCCCCAACCAGGGCGCCTTCCTTTTGCCAAAAGGCGCCTGCCAAAAGGCGCCTGCCAAAAGGCGCCTGCCGGTTTTTTGATACACACCGCGAAACTGTTGCGGTTCTGCGATGCAATCCTGAGTGGTACGGCGTACATTTTTTGAGTATGAAAAAAGTTTTGATTCTAAATGGCAGCCCATCTGGTGATAAAGGTAATTGTGCAGCATTCATTTCCAAAATTCGGAAACTGGATCGGACGTTGGATTACGAGGTCGTTCACCTTGCGCAAAAACCGGCTGGCGCCTTTTCGCCAAATTCTCTTAAAAAGAGGATTGCTGGGTGTGATTCTGTGATTTTTGTGACGGGCACTTATTGGGATTCCTGGGGGAGTCCGCTGCAGAGGCTGCTTGAGGAAATGACCGATATGGAGGCCACACCGGCCATTATGGGGAAACCCTGTGCGGTAATGGTGCTGATGCATTCAGTGGGCGGGAAGTCCGTGCTGTCACGTCTGCAGGGCGTTTTAAGCACGATGGGTTTCCTGATCCCGCCAATGAGTGGCATGGTTTATTCTTTGGTGTCTGACATAGCATTGAAATCCAAAACCACTCACGCCAAGGACTTTTGGCAAATTGAAGATGCTGAACTTATTCTTGAAAATCTAAAAACCGCGATGGCCTTAAAAGTCGAGTGGACCACTTGGCCCGTCGACAAGAAAGACCCTCGCCGTAAATGGTTTAAATAGCTCGATAGCTATTGAGGTTCGCCGCCGGGTATTCCGGTTCCTTTGATATTCATGGTGACACTGTCTTCGTTGGCTAAAACTTTGACTGTGCCGTTGGATTCACCTTGTTGAGATGGCACGAAGTACAGTGTGAAAGTGCACGAGTAACCTGCCTCCAAAAATCCCAGACAGTCTGTATCTGCCCAATAGTCACCACCACTCATGGTGATTTGGCTGATATAGATTGATTTGTCTGCAGGAGCGTAAAGTTCCCAGGACGTCGAGCTGCCACTGCCCACCGCCACCTCGCCAAAGTCGTAATCAATGACGATGTCTTCAGAAACTTGAATCGGAGTCTGAGCAAATGTTTGAGGGGGAGCTGCAAAAGATGCCCACGAAAATGCGCTAACCAGCAATATTGCTAAAAGGTTTTTCATAGAAACCTCCTTACGGTTGCCTTAATTGTGAAACAACTGTGGGGAGCGACAAGTACGGATCTGTTGTATGAAAGGAAAGTAACTGCGGGCGAGGCCTTGGATAGCCGCTGTGCTGTCATTTGAAACAAAAAAAGGGAGCCAGGAGCTCCCTTTTTGGACTAAGCAGTCATCGCTTTCGTCAGGTCTTGAACTTTTTTGGAAGCGTAACATTGAGATACGTAATCCCAGTTAACTTGGGACCAGAAAGTCTCAAGGTATTTCAAACGAAGGTTGCGGTAATCAACGTAGTAAGCGTGCTCCCAAACGTCAGCAACCATGATTGGAGCCGGGCCGTTGTTCGTGAATGGAACTGCGGCGTTAGAAGTAGATACCAGGCTTAGTTTGCCTGAAGCATCTGTGCACAACCAGATCCAGCCAGAACCGAAAGTTTTCATACCACCGTCAACGAACTTAGCTTTTAGTTCGTCCATGGAACCGAAATCACGTTTGATTGCAGTTTCAAGATCAGCAGAAGCTTTGCCGCCTTTGCCTACTGGAGCCATGTTGAACCAATAGAATGTGTGGTTCCAAGCTTGAGCGGAGTTATTGAAGTTACCACCAGAAGAAGAAAGAACGATCTCTTCAAGGGATTTACCTTTCAAAGAAGAGTCTGTCTCCATCGCCTTATTCAAGTTGTCGATATAAGCTTTGTGGTGCTTGTCATAGTGATATGTCATTTGTTCTTCGTTGAACAAAGGAGCCAAATCTGTTTTAGCGTACGGAAGTGTTGGAAGTTTAAACATAAACATCTCCTATTAAGCTTCAACCAGTGTGTCGAAGCGAGTTTCTCGATAGTCTCCGACCGGGTCGGAGGAATCCTTAATGAAACTATATTGAAAATGAGGAGAGGTCTACGATTTAGAGAGCTTCAGGACCCCGCCCAATAAGACGGAGTCCCCAAGACAATTGATGATCTTAGTTTTGGCCCAACATTGTTTTAACAAACGTCGGCAAAGAGAACGCTGCGGAGTGCAAATCCTCATTGTAGTATTTCAAGCCTTTTGCTTTAGCAAATTGGCGCGCTTGGTCTTTGTTGAAATCGGTCGCTGGGTGAGTGGAACCCTTCACGCCCATTTGCAAGCTCCACATGCCTGACGGGTAAGTCGTAGCGTGGAAAAGCATGGTGTGAACATTAGTGGTACCGAAAATGCCTTTTAGGCACTTATTAAGTTCAACAAAAGTGCCTTCATGGAACATAGGAGATTCACCTTGAGTGATCACCATGCCGCCATCTTTAAGCGCTTTTTTGCAGTTATCATAGAATTCTGCGGTGAAAAGACCCTCTGCAGGTCCTACTGGGTCCGAACCGTCCACGATGATCACATCGTAAGTGCCCGGAGCCGCATCTTTTACGAATTGGATACCGTCACCGATAATAAGATTCAATTTCGGGTTGCCGAACTCAGAAGCGATTTGTGGGAGGTGAAGCTTGGAAGCACGAACCACCGCTTCATCGATTTCCACCATCGTTACTTTATCAACGTCGTATTTGAATAACTCGCGAATCGTTCCGCCGTCACCGCCACCGATGACCAGGACGTTTTTAGCTTTCCCGTGGGATTGCATCACCGGGTGAGTGATCATTTCATGATAATGAAACTCATCACGCTCGGAACACATCACCATGTTGTTGATCGCCAGGAATTTACCATGTGAGTAAGATTCCAAAACGCGAACGCGTTGGAACGGATTGGTTTCGTCAAATAACACATCGCCCGTGTAGCGCAATGACAAAGCCTGGTTTTCATCCTTATCGGTGAACCAAACATTGCGTTCGATTTGCACGCCTTTGGACAAATCAAAAGTCGGCTTTTCGCGAATTGTTTTTGGTTTAAAGTCTGTTTTTTGGATCACGTGCAAAGAACCGCGATTCATTTCGATCGCCGAGTAATTTGCCTGGAATGCTTTTTTCAGGTGTTCAAAAGAAACCCAAGGGTCCACAGTCTCACCGCATGTGAAAAGATCCACGGCTGCGTATCTGTATTCCGGCCAAGTATGGATAGCCAAATGGCTTTCCTGAATAACAACCACACCGCTGACTCCCCACGGGGAAAAGTGGTGGAATGTCGAGTTGATCACAGTAGCCCCTGCGATCTGTGCCGCCTCAATCATACTTCTTTCGATGATAGAAACGTCGTTTAACACCTCAGCGTTACACCCGCTGAACTCAACCAAAATATGGCGACCTAAAGCATTCAATTCCGTGCCCTCCAAATGTTATAAATTTGTGCATTCTTCTAATGGGGGTAATAGGTCCTTTTACCCCCGGGGGCAAGGCTTTTTTGACCACAAAACGAAACACAAAAATATGCGCTAGTACGTCGAAGCTTTAAGCGATGAAGGAGATCTCGAAGCAAACATGAATTTTCTTGTCGTGAAAATCCTGTGGGATACTTTCTTCTGTAATGTCGCGAACCTTGTAGCGGGCTTTAATTGCAGGTGACAGGTTGAACTTGCGCTTATTATTCGAGAAATACAGAACTCCGCCGGGTTCCAGCATACTCATGCAGGATTCGACCAAAAACTCCTGATCGCGCTCGACTTCGAAGCTGTCCTGCATTTTCTTGGAGTTAGAGAATGTCGGCGGATCCAGAAAAATGATGTCAAAAGCCGGCTTGCCTTTATTTTGCGCCAGCCACTCCAGAACATTGGCATTGATGAAGCTATGTTCAGAAGCTGGGATTTTATTCAGTTCAAAGTTCTCCTGGGCCCATCCCAAATAGGTTTGGGACATGTCCACAGATGTGGTGCGGGCACCGGCAAGGGCTGCAAAAACGCTGACGGATCCGGTATAGCAGAACAGGTTCAAAAACTTTTTGTCTTTAGCCGTTTTAAAAATCTTCTGGCGCATCGGGCGGTGATCCAAAAACAAACCGGTATCCAAGTAGTCATACAGATTTACTTTGAACTGAGCTTGCGACTCCTTAATCGAGAAAGTCTGTTCTTTCTGATCAAGTTTCTCATACTGCTTCAAGCCTTCCTGGCGTTCGCGCTTTTTCACGATGATTTTTGATTCTTCAGCCTTAAACAAAGCCTGCAAAGCCTCGACAACATGGGGAAGGTGGTTCTTGTCCTTGTCGCGGTCATCGCCCTTATCGTAAATCAAAAAATGCTCGCCATAGATGTCCACGATGAATGGATATTCAGGGATGTCACGATCGTACAAGCGATAAGCTTCGATACCGGCGCGCTCAGCCCATGATTTCAGTTTCTTGTAGTTCTTTTCCAGGCGGTTTTTGATCATTTGCATACAGCCCTTTTAGACAAATTTAGGCTGATATGGTACCAATTCTTAAATGAGCGATGAAAAAAGAGCCCGGCACCTAGCATTTTTACTCTCCCGCGAGGGGCACGACGTCGCCATTGTGGAGCATAAAGGAAGGGTGTTCTTTTCCCACTACCGCCAAAATCTGATGGCGCCGTCCTCTGCTGTGGTAAAGCTGCTGCAAGGACTTTTTGACCGACACATCGATCATAGTTTCTTTATACTTCGCCAGCGAATTTATACTACCGCACCAATTACAGAAATGTGCCGGGGCATGGTGAAGGTCGTCGCTAAAAGAATAACTGATTTGATCCTGCCGGAAGCGGATCCAGATTTTTCTGAAACCCTGGAATTTCACGAAATTGATAGCAGCGAAAGGACCCTCAGCTCTGTGAATCAGTTGAGTCAGCAAAATCAGATTTCGCTAGTGGATTTGTGCGCAACTCTTCCGGGAAATACACTAAATACAGATGCCAAGCGCCTTGAGTCGGCATTTAAGTTGTCACAAATAGTTCCGCGCGGAAAAGTGCTTCATGATTTTGACCGGGGGATCGCAGCCATTTTGATTTCCGCACAAGGGGAGATCCTGTCTTTCGGGATAAACTCCAACTCAAAAAACAAAACTCTGCATGCAGAAGTAAATATGGTGCAAAGATACTTTCGGGAAACAGGGAGGAAGCTTCCCGCGGGCTCGGTTGTTTATAGCACTCATAAACCCTGCAAGATGTGCGCGGGTATGATTTATAACTGGAGTGAGTCCACGGAGCAGCTAAAAGTCATTTACGGAATTGAAGAGTCCGGTGGAATGTCGAACCATACAGTTCTGGATCAATTCGGAATCAACCAACGGCTGATTCTGCCGGAGAAAAGCAGGAGTTGATCGCTTTCATAAGCGTGTCCTTGCGAATCGGCTTGGATAAATGCATATCGCATCCAGCGCTTAGACTTCGTTCGATATCCTCGGCAAATGCATTCGCGGTGCACGCGAAAATTCGGGCGGCCCGGCGGCCTTGTTCGCGCTCAATTTCACGAATGCGCATGGTCGCTTCGTGTCCATCCATGCCTGGCATTTGAACGTCCATGAAGATCACATCAAAATCGTTTTTTTCCACCAATGTGACAGCGTCTGAGCCGCTTTCCGCATAAGTAATATTGTGAATCGTCTTTTGCAGATAAATTCCCAAGAGATTGCGATTGTCATCCACATCATCAACCACCAATACGCGCAGACGTTCTTCCTGGATGATGTGCTGCAGATCATTCAGGTGATAACGACCCTGCAGGGGATTGTGCATGCTGGTTTTTCTTTCGGTGGTCGATGGCATCGAGGCGGTGAAATAGAAAGTGCTGCCAATATTCGGTTCGCTCTCAAGCCAGATAGCTCCGCCCATCAAAGTGACGATTTTTTGGGAAATCGAAAGACCCAACCCGGTGCCGCCATAACGTCTTGTTGTGGTTGGATCTGCTTGAGTAAAGGGACGGAAAATATCTTTGAACTTCTGTTTTGAAACGCCGATTCCTGTATCAGAAACACTAAATAAAATATTTCCGGTACGAGGAGTGTCATTCGGAGAGATCGTCAGAGTGATCGTGCCTTGGTGAGTGAACTTGATGGCGTTGTTAAGCAGATTGATCAACACCTGGCGCAGGCGGTCCGAGTCTCCAATGTAGAAAGACTGAACTTCGGGATGAACGACAACCTTTAGTGAAAGGCCTTTTTCCTTTGCCCGGAACTCCAGAATTGAAAGTATATCCTCGATAATTTTTTGCAGACCGAAAGGCAGCATGTGCAATACGATTTCGCCGGCCTCCACCTTGGAAAGATCCAGAACGTCATTGATGATGGTCATCAATTGATAGTTTGCTCTTTGCAGGATTTCGACAAAGGAGGATTGCTGACCATCCAAGGGAGTTTCTGCCAGTGTGTCTGTGATGCCGATAATTGAATTTAAAGGAGTGCGGATTTCGTGGCTCATGTTTGCCAGAAACACTGACTTTGCATAAGTGGCCGCACGGGCCTTGGCAGCTGTGGACAATAGCTCCTGATTCTTTCGTTCAAGGTTCTCGGCCAGTTGTCTTTTTTCCGTAATATCAAAGGCCATGCTCAGGATTTTGATCACTTCACCTGTATCATTTTTAACCGGAGTATACGAACAATGAACCCAGATTTCCTTACCGGACTTCGCAAGTCGTTTAAACTCGCCCACTTGCGGATTTCCGGTGCGCAGTGTGTCCCAGAGTTCATTGTATTCGGATTCGTGAAGTTCAAAGTCAGGCAGAAAGATAGAGTGCGGGCGCTGGTGAATTTCGTCCATTTCGTAGCCCACTAAATTCAAAAAATTGCGGTTTGCCCAAAGAACTTTTCCTTCGGGATCAAACTCAATCAATGCATGTGAATTTACGAGAGCTTCGTATGCCGACTTGTTCATGTGATAAGTCTATCTGTAGAATTGCATTTAAATAAAATTACAAAAGCGCCTGGGAATTAAAGTTTTGTAATTACGAACGCATTAAATTTTTTGCGCTGCGAAGTCGACAAGTTTTCCTTGATCTGCAGAGTAAGTTACTTGAATTGGGCGACAGCAGACTTCACAGTCTTCCACATAGGTTTGACGTCCCGGCTCTGAAATGTCCACCAGCATTGAAATGCTTTTGTGGCAGTAAGGGCATTTAAAATAATGCTCTATTTGTTCATTCTCAAAGCTTTCAAATTCCGGGCTGGTCATAAATTCCTCCATGATTATTTGGTCGTTGTGTGGCGGCGTTGACTCCGATGAGGTAATTCCAATTTCCCCAATTGCTGGAAGGATCGTAGTCGATAAGCATTTCTTCAAAATGTCGGGCACCCCAACGCCAATCCAGGTTCAGAGTTTCAGTCAGATACTTTGCGACATCCAGGCGGCAACGATAGGGAAGGAATCCGGTGTCGTTCAGTTCCTTCATATATCCGTCAATTGCGTCTTTACCAGTGGCACCACTTTTCCAACTTTTAAAAAGTTCCTGTTGAAGCCGATCATCCACCAGAGGTTGGTGCGAGGGGTTTGTGTCCGCTTGAAACAGAAATGGTCCTAACTTCAGCGAATAGTATTTAAAGAAATCCCGTCGCAGCAGATCCAAAACCATCCACTGGGTAGATGTGTTGGCGCCTCGTTCTCTTTCGTAATTTTTGACTTCCCAATAAACCACCCGTGGGGAAAGACTTCCGTTAGATAGCCACGGGGAAAATTTGGAGCTGTCATCGAACTGCAGTATCTCAGAGGATGTTTCCTTGAAATTGCGAAGCAGGTCCTTGTCCCAGATGAATTCTCTCAATCGGGTCAGTGCTTGCAGTTCGCCGCCCGTGAAGCGCGACGCAACTTGAAACATGCGCATCTCCCGATTCAGATCCAACTCGAATTCGTCAGACGAAATCGGTTCTGGCCAGGATAATGGAATTGGCAGGATGAGGTCCGGCTGCAAATCCTTCAGCGAAACTTGATACTCGGCCATATTCGATGGGAGTTCGTGCAGGGGGAATGGCAGCGCGTTTTTTTTAATCAGTGTTCTTTGATCGAAGGATTGAACTTTATCAATCACGATGCGTGAGGTGACCTGGTTCTCCTCCCGGGTTTCTTCAGGCGTGTGTTCTCTGGTGAATACCAGTGTGTTGATTCGATATTTGTGAATTAGAACCGGCATCACTTCTTCAGGGTGAGCATAGGTGATGATCAGGTCGTGGCCCAGAAGTGCGAGCTCTCTTTCCAGGCTGGCCAGGGATTCCAGTAAAAACTTGCGGCGGAATTTTCCGGCACGACTGAAATTTAAGGGATATGAATAGACGAATAAAGCATCCTGGGCATTGTTGCAAAGCCAGGTCAGTGCTTCGTTGTCATGGATTCGGAGATCGTTGCGGAACCAATAAAGAGCCCTCATAACTGACAGTATATGAGGGCCTATTTAGACGACGAACTTGATTCGTCAGAGAATGCTATTTTGCAGGAGCAGTTTCAGCTGTAGCTGGAGTTTCAAACATGGACATTGCAAAGTAAGATTTGCGGTGAGTAGACCAGTTGTTTGGTCTGACAGATGCCACACGCCAGAAGTAGTGTTTACCAGCTTCAAGTTTGGAAACGTCGAATGTGGTAGCTTTTACGTGTTGATCGTCTGCCACCAACCATTTGAAGTTCGCATCAGTTGCAACTTGCACGTGGTATTCTTGAGCGTCTTTAGCTTCTTTCCATTTCAATTGAACAGTTTCACCTTTGATAGCGGCGAAGTATTCCGGGCTCGTCAATTCTGGTTTAGCAGGGATGATTTGATCGTCTTTGTTCACTTCTTTTGGTGGGAACAAAAGATTCATTTTCTCTTTAAGCTCTTCTTTAGTGTGGTGAGTAGGGCCGCCGCCTTCTGCCAACGCAGGAGCAGTTAAAGCCAAAGTCACAGCAAACGCGATAAGAGATGCAAAGATCTTCATATAAAATTCCTTTTTAAGTAAGTCAGATGAAAGTAAAATAAATATGGGTCGATGAAAACCCTCTTGCGTAATTTGCTGGAGGGTGTTAAAAAACCCTTCGGTTTTGCGGATGATCGCTCTGATAATGCTAACATATTGATATCAGGGAGGAAAGTCCGGACTCCAAATGGCAGCGCAAGGGGTAACGCCCCTCTACAGTAATGTAAGGAACAGTGGAACAGAGAGAATGTCCGGGGCATTGAGCCTGACACCGGGAACGGGAGGGTCAGGGGAGCCGCCGGAGTGAAAACAGCCAAACTCTGCGCGGAGCAAGATCAAATAGGGTGGCATTAGTAGGACGGCCAGTCCGTAGCCACCGGGTAAGATCGCTTGAGGGTGACAGTAATGTCACTCCTAGAGGAATGATCATCTACTTTCGCCGGGACAATCATGGGACCAGGCGAGATGGACAGAATCCGGCTTAAAGCAAAACCGAAATCCCACCTTCCTTTTTGGTGCCAGGTCCTACTTACGGACGCACCGCTTCTGAAAGGGCTCATCAAAGCCCCGCGAAAAGTAGCTTCTTCTTTGCACCGCTGGAACGCATGCCAAGATCTAAAGCTATTCTACAATCTGTCTTTCCGTACAATATAAGCGCGCGATGTATTAACCGTGATTGGTTCAATCTTCCCATGGAAGAAGTCTGGGATATCTTCTGCGAAGAGCTCACGCATGCATCTAAAGAACACAATCTCGTTATTCACAGTTTTGTTTTAATGAGTAATCACTTTCATCTTGTTGCATCCACACCAGATGCAAACATCAGTAAATGTATGCAACAGTTTATGTTTCGAGTGAGTCGTCGATTGACTAAGGCTGGAAATCGAATCAACGAGACATTTGCCGGGCGCCATTACAAAACGATCTTGCAAACACATTGTTACTATTTAAATGCATATAAATATAATTACAGAAATCCAGTTGCGGCAGGCATATGTGAGAAAGTAGAGGACTACCCGTTCAGCTCGCTCCATATGAAACTTAATCGATTGCCGGCGAAATTTCCGTTGTGTGAAGACGGCACGCTTAATTCTGACAAGCAGGGAACGTTGAGGTGGCTTAATACGTGCCCGGATCCCGTTAAACTGGAAGGTTATAGATGGGGAGTTAAGCGTCAGTACTTCAAATCAAAAAAGCATCGGAATTCAAATTTACCGATGCTCCCGGAGAATGACTTGCTGTGATAAGAACTAGGACCTGGCACCTTTTAGGAGCTGGCGCTTGAGTAGTTTTTTAGGGCGAATTTCCAGAACTTATTGGTTCCGTAAATTAGAATGGCCGAAAGCATGATGGCCCAGATAAATAAGCCATAAGACGCTGGTTCCAGGAGCGCTTTGGCTGGCAAACTTGCGATGACTCCCACAGGAAGTGCAGTCAGCAAAGTCCACTTAAGCCAAGGTACATAGATGGAATCGGGGCGCATGCCCAAACGGTAGATTTGATACCAGATGAATTGCAGATTCTCAGAGCGGGCAAAGATAACAGCTGTTGCTGCCATTGCAAAACGCATGGAATACAAAGCGATCAGTCCGCATGGAATCAGAATTATCAGCCAGAATAAACGCAGCCATTGAAAGTCAGGCATTTGAATCATGGCGTAAATGAACCAGGCGCTGGCTATCACCAGATTACCAATGGCTGGAGTCGAAGCTTTTTGCAGACTGATCATAAACTGGGAGTTTGCAGGTTTTGCCAGAAGCAAATCCAGATCACCTTTGCGAACTTTCTCAGAGAACTGATCCAGATTCTCGGATAGAATAATCATATAAAGGGCATCTACCACAAACACGACACCCAGGAAAACCCGCATCTGTGCGTGGTTCCAGGCGCCGATCATCGGCGTGTGCATGAAGAGCACTTCAAAAGTCATGATCTGAGCGATATACCAGAAAATATCGGTCACGATACGGGTCAAGAAGTTCACGCGGTACTCAAGGTCCGCGATAAAGCTTGCGCGGAACATGGAGATATAAAGAAGCCAGTATTTCTTTAAGACTGCCATCTTAGGCCCCTGTTCCTGTGTAGGCGTTAAGTCCGCGCTTCCAAATAACAGCGCCGACAATATTTACCACGACGATCCCGATGGTGACTGAAATAAATGATTGGTATACGGAGCCAATCTCAAGTCGTCCTGTCAGATATCCCACGGGCACATAAACTCCCGAGCTGAATGGCAACGCAATCATGATGGATCTTAAAGGCTCAGGCATCAGATCCAGTGGAAATAGCTCGCCCGTCATTAGCCACAAAGCCAGATTCTTCGCCCCTGTAAATGAATACACTTTGTTCAAGTGAAACGCGCACGCAGCAACAACAAAGCTGATGGAGTGAACCAGAATCAGATAATAAAATTCCAAAGCAAAAGACATTGGCAAGCGTTCAAACTTTGTCGGCAGAGAGAAAGCCAGCACCGCAATCACCGGAATGACCATGGAAACCAATGTGGTGATGAACTTATATCCCATTAGTTGAGAGAAATAGTATTCATAATAACTCATGGGACGGGTCAGGATTGCATTGATGCTGCCGGAATCAATCTCCTGAATCATGCGGAACTCATACATCCAGCTAGTGCAGATGCGGGCGAAGAAAGCCCCCCATAGAGCATAGGACAAATAATATTCGCGAGTGAAGCCGGCAATTTCGGCAGTGGCAGCTCCACGGAAAACTGCAATCCACAACAGGATTTCGATTCCTGTGGTCAGCGTCGGCTGTAAAACAGCGTCGACGAAATAATTCAGCCTGTACTCGAGATTGGAAACAATCGCGAGCTTAGCGAACGCGAGATTCCGTTTCCAAAAAACGGCGAATGACTTCTTCAAAATCGACCTCTTGGTTTTCAGCTAGTTCTTTATTGGAGTTCGCAACGAACTCGTCCACTGTACCCTGGTATACGATATTGCCTTTGCTGATTAATAATAATTTGTCAGCAAGCTGGGCGATGTCGTCCATGTAGTGGCTGGTCAGAATAATCGTCGGAGCTTTCTCTTTTACGTATTGATCCAGGAATTCGCGAATGGTTTCCTGAGCAACGATATCCAACCCAATAGTCGGCTCATCCAGAAATAAAATCTGCGGTTCGTGCAAAAGCGCGCCAATGATTTCCATTTTCATACGTTCGCCCAAAGACAAGCGGCGAAGCTGTGTGTTCAGTACGTGAGTGCATTGAAGCATGTCTGCCAGATGCGCCACACGTTTGCGGGCGGCTGCAGGATCCAAATCATAAATGCGCGCAAGTAAGGCATAGGAATCAGCCGGGGAGATGTCCCACCACAACTGATTTTTTTGACCAAGCAGAATAGATATCTGGCGAAGGAATTCGTTTTTTCTTTCCCATGGTCTGAAACCTAAAACCTGGGCGTCGCCACCAGTTGGAGTCACCAGACCTGAAAGCATTTTCAACAAAGTGGTTTTGCCGGCGCCATTGGCTCCAACCAATCCCACGATTTGTCCTGATTCGATTGTCAGTGAAGTTTTATCAAGAGCGGTTTTTTCCTGATACTGTCGATTGAAAAAGCCCTTGATTGAATTCGTAAATCCTTCGGGCTTTTGGTAGCTCTTGTAGATGCGTGTGAGGTCTTTGGTTTCTATTGCGATCGCCATGCGGCGATCATAGACTAGTTTGTTCCCAAAGAGAAGTCGGCAGAGAAATCAGCTTGGCGTTCTTCGTCAGTGAAAAAGGTCTGAAAATCAGGGGAAACGTAACTTTCCTCGCTAATTCGCCCTTCCTGACAGCCTTTCAGGGAGTCTCTTTTTCCGTTAAACGCACAATTCGAGGTATTCCATGCTTTTTCGGAGTAGCGAATCTTATAACCAACCAAACGGTCTTTTTTGAAGTACGCCACAACTGAATCCATGCGAGTGCGACCAGCTGCATAGTAATCACCCCCAAGAATTGTGTCGCTCCAGATTTGTGCCTGATAGCTTGTCACTGTGCGAAGTGCTTCTGCAGAGTTTTGTTCCAATCTGTTTACGCGGGGAGTTTGGCTGTAAACGACGGCAGCAGAGTATGGGGCGCGGCAGGCTGTCTGATTGCAAGCTGCCGTGAAGTGCGCAGCTTCATCGTAGAATTTGTCGCCATTTGGGCCCATGTGATCGGCAAATGCTGGCGTTGCTGAAAGTACTAGAACAGCCGCTAGAATTGATTTTGAAAACATAGGTCACCTCGCTTTGATCAAACCATAGGACCAAACGAGGAAAACTTTTAATACATAGACATTAAGTTAATATGCAAATTGCGTATGATTGTTTGTTTAGGAGAGTTTTCTCTCGAGAACGACGAATTCCAGGTTGTTCACTTTTGGAATGCCAAAACGCTCGTCGCCATAGGGAAACGGCTTCTTTTCGCCAGTTTGTCGGAAGCCCTCTTTTTCATAGAACTTAATCAGTTCGGATCGGACAGAGATCACAGTCATGTACAAATGCGTACAACCCCAGAAATGGGCAAAGGCTTCGGATTCGTTGATCAGCATTTTGCCGATACCCTTGTTTTGCAGTGTCGGGTCCACTGTCAGCATGCCTAGGTAGCACTTGCCGTTTTGATTTTCCAAATGAACGCAGCCCAGAAGTTTGCCCGTATCGTCGTCTTCGGCGATCAGGATCACGGAATTCTCGCGTTCGATGTCAGCCAGCAAGCCATCCTCGTCCACACGTTGTCCATCCAAAAGATCAGCCTCCGTTGTCCAGCCAGCTTTGGAGCTGTCTCCGCGATAGGCAGAGTTCACAAGCTCCACAAGTTCTTCAATATGGCTTTCGTCGGCTTGTGTGAATTCAATATGCATGGAGTACCTTCTTAATGGGGCTATTTCTTTTTGGCGTAGACGAAGAATTCTTTACCCTGGCGATTGGGAACGGACTGTTGCCAGCGACCCCAGAAGATCGGGATGTAATTGTTTTTAACACGTTGGCGAAGTTCCCACTCGCTGCCGCCAAATGGAGGACCCTGACGTTTTTCAAACGAAAAGAACACACCCATCAAATGGCCGCCATCGACCAAAACGCGATTCCAGACCTTCACCAAATCCTGGCGCAGCTCAGGGTTGATTGCGCAATAACAAGTATGTTCAAACACGACATCGAAAGCGGCATCGTAGCTACGAGGCAGATTGAATAAGTCTGCTTCCACGAATGTCAGGTTTTCCATGTGACCGTATAGTTTCTTTGCTCGTTCCAAAGCCAGAGGAGAAATATCAACCGCGGTCACCAAGTGTCCTGCTTTCGCAAAAAAGGCAGCATCGTGACCCTCGCCGCAGCCTAATACCAGAATGCGGGAGCGGGAAATTTTCAGGCGTTGAAACATATCCTTCAAAGCTTCAGCGGGTTCACCAAGATTCCAACCGGGATTTTCCTCACGCTTGTAGATCTGGCTCCAGAAAGATTCTTTTTCAACATCGGTTTCGGAACCCCAGTAGGTCGGGATTTCGTATGTTTTGCCGTCGACGGTGATGGACTCATCATCGAATTCTTCCAGTAAATTGAAAAATGCGGCTTGAGCTTTGCGCGAGAAAACAAACGGGATGTGATCTTTTGTATATCCATGAAAACGATCCCACTCGTCCAGTGACAGAGTTTTCAATTCGAATGAAAATTCCGTGTCATAGGCGCAGCGAATGGACCAGTGTGAATCATTTTTATCGATTTGCAGTGCGATCAGGGGTTCGTCAAAGGCTTCGACGATCACCGGAGTGTCGCCGAAAGTGCTTAGCAGTGTTCCGCCTTGATGAAGCTTCAGATTTTCAAGGATTTCGCGTCCAGCAACGGGGTCTTGGATTCGCAATTCGCGACTGACACAAAACCCCTCTTCATCAACTTGAACAAAGTGCGTGGGAATAGCCATTAGTGTTTTTCAGGACTTGCAGTCGGAGCCGGAGAAGCAGTTGGAGAAGCTTCTGGAGTTCCTTCAGCTGGTGCATCCGGGCCTGGAGTCACAGTGGAACCTTCAGAGAACACAACGATATCATTCGTCGTTTTTACGGATTGCAAAGTCCATTTGTCAGTTTTGTCTTCGGATGGTTCGCGGTGAAGAATAGCTTCGCCCTCGATCACTTGTTCAAGAGACTCACCTGATTCGCTGATTTCAGTAAATTTGTAAGAGAATACCGCACGGACTTTGTTGTCATTCAGGGATTCAGTCCAAAGTTTATCGATGCGCAGCTCTTTTGCATTCGGTTTTTTTGCAGACAAAGTATTGGTGATCAATTCAGCCAGTTTTGTTTGGATGCCAGCATGCGTCTCGAAGCCAATCGCTTCGTTCGTGTGAATCACGTTCCAAGTCCAAACCAAAGCTGCAACGAAAACGATGACGCTTACAATTTTCTTCATTCCGATTCCTTTTGATAAATTCGAGTCTTTATCGGAGCATGATATCTTAGATTTTTCAATACTCTTAGGGAAAAGGATATCTCATGAACCAACAATGGCTGACAATCTTAATGTCTAAGGGAATTGAGCTTGAACAAAGTCTGCGTCAGCAGCTTCAGCAGGCCAAAGACGGCCTCAAAACTCAGTTGGAAGACCGCGGAATTCGCTTGAGTGCCGCTGACCTGGCAGCACTGCTGGAAGAGGTCTCTCCTAAGGTGTCTCATGCTGCGCTGGGTTATGCGCTTGATATCGTTAGACCTTTTTCAGCCGGAATGGGTTTAAGAATTTCCCGTCTTAAGGACACGCAGATTGAAATCGTGATTCCAGCTCGCACCCGAAATATGAATGAGCTTAAACAAATGCACGAGGGAGCACTTTTAAGTGCTGCCATCGAGGCGGCAAAGATTCTGTGGATGCGTCATGCCCCTTTGGGAAATTTCGAGATTGCTGTCGCGCGAATTGAATCTGAGTTTTTTAAAGTGCAAACAGGTGAGTGCAGATTGCGTATGGAGCTTGCGGAAAACATCCGTGAGGTGGTTTTGGCGGACCTTAGGGATCGCCGCGAATCCGCAACCACAGCTGACGTTCAGGTTTTTGACGAGAATGATCAGGCGGTGGGTTCTGTGCAACTGCAATTAAAACTAAAGCACACGCCGGCTTTGTCCGGGCATGTGGAGTAAAAGGTCCTATGGAAATTCTTGATAGTCACATTGATGTAAACTCTTCTGATTTTAAAGCAAACCGTGATGCGATGATGAATGTCGTTGGTCAATGGCGAGAAAGAGTTGAGCTGGTCAAACAAGGCGGCGGTGCTGACGCGACCAAAAAGCATAAAGCCCGTGGTAAAATGACAGCGCGTGAGCGCATCGAAGCCCTGGTTGATGGTGGTACGGCGTTTTTGGAGTTTTCAACTCTGGCTGCTTGGGACATGTATGAAGGTCAGGCTCCGGGAGCAGGTGTTATCACCGGTATCGGTGTGATTCACGGAACCGAATGTGTGATCGTGGCGAATGATGCCACCGTCAAAGGTGGTACGTATTTCCCGATGACCGTGAAGAAACATTTGCGTGCACAGGAAATCGCTTTTGAAAATGGATTGCCTTGTATTTACCTTGTCGATTCCGGCGGTGCCTTCCTGCCAATGCAGGCGGATGTGTTCCCTGATCGCGATCACTTCGGTCGTATTTTCTATAATCAAGCTCGTATGTCTGCTGCAGGTATCCCGCAAATTGCTGTCGTGATGGGTTCCTGTACTGCAGGCGGAGCATATGTTCCCGCGATGAGTGATGAGACAGTTATCGTAAAAGAAAACGGCACGATCTTCCTGGGTGGTCCTCCTTTGGTGAAGGCGGCAACTGGGGAAGTTGTCGATGCGCAGGAGTTGGGTGGCGCTCAGGTTCACTGTGAAAATTCCGGTGTGACCGATCACTTTGCTGAAGATGACGAACACGCTGTCGAGATCACTCGTTCCATCGTGGCTCATTTGAATCATAAAAAAACCGTGACGATGCAGATCCTGCCAGTGGAAGAACCTCTGTTTGATTCTCAGGAAATTTATGGCGTGATTCCAAAAGATTCCCGCGTGCCATTTGATGTGCGTGAAATCATTGCGCGCCTGGTGGATGGTTCCCGTTTCCATGAGTTCAAGGCATTGTACGGAAAAACTCTGGTCACTGGTTTTGCACATATTTACGGAATGCCAGTCGGAATTATTGCGAACAACGGCGTGTTATTCTCTGAGAGTGCGCAAAAAGCCGCTCACTTTATTGAGCTTTGTGAACAGCGTGAAGTACCTTTGATATTCCTGCAAAACATTACCGGCTTCATGGTTGGTAAGAAGTACGAAAACGAAGGCATCGCGAAACACGGAGCTAAAATGGTTATGGCCGTTTCCAACGCTCACGTACCAAAATTCACGGTGGTGATTGGTGGCTCCTATGGAGCCGGCAACTACGGAATGTGTGGTCGCGCTTACCAGCCTCGTCAATTGTGGATGTGGCCCAATGCCAAGATCAGCGTGATGGGTGGTGAACAGGCGGCCAACGTTCTTCTGACTGTGAAGTTGGATCAATTGGCGGCGAAAGGTCAGTCGATGAGTGCTGACGATCAGGCGGAGTTCAAACGACCGACGCTTGAAAAGTATGAGCATGAAAGTTCAGCGTATTATTCTTCCGCACGTTTGTGGGACGATGGCATCATCGATCCGGCAGATACGCGCCGAGTGTTGGCGCTGGGAATTGCTGCGAGTCTTAACAAGTCTTGGGGAGAAAAATCCCAAGGCGTATTCAGAATGTAGGTCCTGGATGTCTTTCTTAAATGTTGTTGAAATGGATCATGTGGCCTATGTGAAATTGAACAGGCCCGATGTGCGTAATGCATTCAATCCAGAAATGATTGCGCAGATCACAGAGACGTTTCATCAACTGAACAATCGCCACGATTTGCGCGCAGTTGTTCTGCAGGGTGAAGGAAAGTCCTTCTGTGCCGGAGCGGATTTGAACTGGATGAGAGAAATGGTGAATTTTTCTTATCATCAAAACCGTGAAGACTCCCTGTTGTTGTTTGCGATGTTTGAAACAATTGCGAAATGCTCGTTGCCGGTTGTCGGTCTGATTCATGGCGCTGCTTTTGGTGGTGCCTTGGGGCTTGTTGCGGTTTGTGATGAAGTTATTGCCGAAGAGGGCACTCAATTTTGCTTCAGTGAAGTGAAACTGGGAATTGCTCCTGCGGTTATCAGCGCGTTTGTGCAAAGAAAAGCTGTTGCGGGTAAGGTTCGTCCATTGATGCTTTCAGGAGCGGTCTTTAATCCCCATGTGGCGCAACAAGCGGGACTGGTCACTGAAATTGTTCCTGCAGGAGAGGGTCACACGGCTTTGCAAAAAGTTTTGGCCAACTACAGACAGGTGGGGCCGGAAGCAGTTCGTGAGGCGAAAAGATTATTGAACGATATTGCGAATCTGACCTGGGAACAGCAACGGGATCGCACAACTCATCTCATCGCCGAACGTCGGGCCAGCGATGAAGGTCAGGAAGGTTTGAAGTCCTTCCTTGAAAAACGCGAACCTTCATGGAGAAGTTAGTCGCTATACTTTGTGTTTTTATCGCCATCTTGTCAGTACAAGGTGGTGCAAGCTTTGCCAAGCAGCTCTTTCCCTTGATCGGTCCGCAGGCGGCAACATTTTGGCGCGCCAGCATTTCTGCTCTCATTCTTTTGATAATTTATAGACCTTGGATGCAGCGATATTCCCGCAGCACTCTGGGTATTGTCGCGCTGTATGGTGTTTGTTTGGGTTGCATGAATATGACCTTCTATCTTGCGATTCAAAAAATTCCACTGGGCATTGCCGTCGCCTTGGAGTTTACGGGGCCTTTGGCAGTGGCAATTCTTGGTTCCAAAAAATGGATCGATGGTTTGTGGGTGTTGTTTGCACTGTTGGGGATTGCCCTGATACTGCCGCATTCCGATTTTTCCCAAAGCATAGACATCTCGGGCGTGATTCTGGCGTTAGTCGCTGGAGCATTCTGGGGAATTTACATCGTTATGGCCAAAAAAGTCGGGGCAAGAATTCCAGGCGGGGCTGCCACCGCTATGGGACTGACGGTGGCTTCCTTGACGGTCGTATTGCCGGCAATTCCACACTTTGCACTGTCCACTTATACAGGAGTGATGTGGCTTAAGATTTTGGCCATGGCAGTTTTGTCGGGAGCGATTCCATTTTCACTAGAAATGATCGCATTAAGACGAATTCCCTCTAAAACTTTTGGTGTATTGATGAGTCTGGAGCCAGCAGTGGCAGCCATGATGGGACTAGTTTTTTTAAGTGAGGAACTATCAAGTATCCAGTGGCTTGCGATTCTATTCGTGATGGTAGCATCTTGTGGAAGTTCTCTCACATCTCGTCGAACGGAAGTACCAGTTCAGCCGTGAGTTCGGAGTTTCCTCGTATTTCTGCGAGTTAAGGAAATAAACAATCCTCCGATATTTTCGGAATGCCATTATCCACCAGGTCCTTTGTAAAATTCAGTCCCGCTGTTGATCGTCGTCGGTTGGCCGCTTTGATGTTTACGGACATTGTAGGGTATAGCGCTATATTTCATCGCAACGAAGCTTTAGCGATGAAATTGCTGGGAGAGAAAACCAACATTCTGCGAGAGATCTTCCCGTCCTATGGTGGTCGTGAGATCAAAACTTTGGGTGATGGATTTTTTATCGAGTTTCCCAGTGTTCTTGAAGCAGTAAAGTGCGCCTACGACATTCAATCCCAGCTCTATCAAAGAAATCTGGGCGGAATGGTGGATGAAAGATTCCAGATTAGAATCGGCATTCACCTTTGTGATTTTATTGCGACCGAGGAAGATGCGTTCGGAAATGATGTGAATGTTTCGTCACGTCTGGAAAAACTGGCTCCTCCTGGTGGAATTTGCATCAGTCAGCAGGTTGTGGATCAGGTCAGCGATAAGATTGATTTGAAATTCACTCCTATCAAAGAACGAAAGCTTAAAAATATTAAAAAGCCGGTAGTCAGCTATTCGGTTGACCTGCCTTGGCTCAATATACGGGATAACAATTCAATTCAGTCCCACTTGCAAAAGTGGCTGCCTCAGAAAATCACCCTGCAAAATAGTTTGATGATCGCAAGTTTGTCATTTCTGGTGATTGCAGGATTCTTTATTTGGGCCGTGTTCCTGGTGCCCAAGGGTGGGCTTACTAATCCAACGGCCTTACTTCATTTTGTGGCCAGTTGGAAAAACCTGATTGTCTTGAATCCACTCTTTGCAGTGGCAACCTGTGGACTGTGGCTTTTCACTCCACAGGACCGCCGTTTAATTTACCTGTCCACAGTGTTTTCAATCGGCAGCCTTAGTCTGGTTGAAAGAGTTCCGGTGGAGGTCACCGGGTTTAGTGAGCATGCAATGCAGACAATCAGTCTGTTGTCTGCGGGTCTGGTGGCGTTGCCGTTTGTTGCTTTGGAAGCGTTGGAGAAATCAAAAAGACATGTCGAGATGGCAGCAAACTTTATCCTGGCTGGTGTGGTGTTTACCGCATTGTTCTTCGTGCCAGCAGCTAAAAGTGCCAGTCTAAGTTGGATTACTACTGCGATTTCGGTCGCAGCGACATTATACTTGGCGATGGTCGTATTAACCAGTCTTCGCCACCGCGCAGGTGTTCCGGTTCATGATTTTCGCAGATTGATCTTTGGTATCGTTGCCACTGCAGAAATTTATATGAAAACAAATCCAGCGTGGATCGATGGCCCGACCGCGCAGGTTTTGGATAATTTCTTTCCTGTGGGATTCCCGTTGTTCTTTGCGGTCTACACGATCTTTGGTTATGCCAGCCATGAAAGATCCAATTTGAAAAGTTTGAACTCCATTCAGGTTCTGCAAAAGGTTACGAATATTGTTTGTGGTGCTGATTCCTATGATGAAAAACTGTCGAACATGCAGGACATTATCTGCTCATACCTGAATGCTGAACGTTCCACGATTTATCTGGTGGATTTAAAAGGCAATGATCCTTTGCTTCATGCGCAGGCGATCTATGGACCGACCAATAAATTGAAAGAAGTCGCGCTGACTGTTGATCCAAGTCACGGTCTGATCGGACGGGTGATGAAAACCCGCAGTCCTTTGCTGGTGGACGATTTCAAAAAAGAGGACCGCATCACTGACGAAGAACGGGCTCATATTAAATCCAACGAATATAGAACTCGCTCATGTTTGCTGTGTCCATTGGTTATGGGGAATGAAATTTTAGGCGTGATGACGTTTTCAGATAAGCGTGGGGTCTCACCTTTTACCGAGGAAGACCTGCGTTTGGTGCAATTGATTGCAAAAGACGTCGCGGCTTTATCGCTGCATGCCCGCTATCAAAAGATGGTGGATCATTTCGTGTCAGAAAAATTAAACGAGTTGAATAAATCTGCGTAGTGCGCAGGGGTCCGTTTAATCCTCTTAGGATGGCAGTCAAAAAATAATTAAAAGTGAATTAAGATTTGGTAATATTCACCGAAGAGTAAATCACTATGAATCGATCGAAACTCTCACTGTTGAGTTTGATCCTGTCTGGAACACTTCTGAGCTCGGGATTTTTTCTCTTCGAAAAATTCAGTTTCACTCCTGGGGAGCAACAAGCCGCGCCGGATCGCTATCCGTCCTCCTTGTCAGAAACCTATCTTGATAAACAAGTTCCCACACTATTTGTTTTTGCTCATCCTAAATGTACCTGCACGCAGGCTACCTTGAATGAACTGTCCAGACTTAAGGAAAAAGTCGGGACGCAAATGGCAGTGAAAGTGTTTATTTCCTACGATCCCCATGATTCATTCGATGGGCAGCAAATCGAAAAGCAAGCCCGGGCCATCGCAAACATTGATGTCGAAACAGATTTGAATCGCAGCGTGGCCCGCTCCATGGGAGCGCTGACGTCGGGGCAAACGGTATTGTATGCCCCAGAGGGAAATTTGCTTTTTCAGGGTGGAATCACCATCAGCCGGGGACACGAAGGTTCCAGTCCGGGAGCCTTGCAAATTGAGCGTATCGTCACCGGTCCTTTTATTAAAACACAGTTTGCCAGAACACCCACCTTTGGTTGTCACCTTTAGAAAGATTTATGGAAGAACTAAACAGAGTTGCTGAAGAGCGGACAGAGAAAATTTTTACGGCGATGCGAACTCACGTGGCACTGCGTACGGATAATCTTTTTTCTTACCTGATGTTAGGGCAATGGTTGTTCGCAATTGGTTGCGCTGTGGTTCTGACTCCCAAGTCTTACAGTGGCAGCGTCAGCTCTTTGCATCCTCACGTCTGGGCGGCTTTGATTCTTGGTGGCTTGCTGACTTTTCTTCCGTGCAGCTTTGTTATTCTTCGTCCCGGTGAGGCCATCACCAGACACGTGATTGCAGTTACACAAATGATGATGTCTGCTCTGTTGATTCATTTGACCGGTGGACGGGTTGAAACGCACTTTCATATCTTTGGTTCGCTTGCGTTCCTGGCGTTTTACCGGGATTGGAAAGTGATAATGACCGCTGCGACAGTGACCGCCTTGGATCATTTGCTGCGCGGGATTTATTGGCCGATGTCGGTCTTTGGTTCTGCCAATATCAGCCACTGGGAGTGGATGGAGCACACGGGTTGGGTGTTATTTGAGGTGTCTTTTCTGGTTCCGGGTTGCTTGAACACGCTTAAAGCCATGAGAGAGCTTTCCGCGCGTCAGGTTCAGCTGGAGATGATGAATGAACAAGTTGAAAAGAATGTGAAAGAGCGAACTGAGGAACTAGAGGTCACGCAACGTCAGTTGATGCAGTCACAGAAGCTTGAGGCCATCGGGCAGCTGGCCAGCGGTGTGGCCCATGATTTCAATAATATGCTGGGTGGTATTCTGGCGTATTCGAGTTTGTTAAAAGAGGACTATGCCAAGGATGAACACCTGGTCAGTTCATTGAGTGTGATTGAAAGCAGTGCTGAGCGTGGAGCAGAGTTAACCAAGAAGCTGCTGGCGTTTGCCCGCAAGGGCAACTATGAGCACACGAGCGTGGATTTGGAGAAGACCGTCGCCGAAACAGTGGCTTTGTTGGAGCCTTCATTAAATGAAAAAGTAAGTGTGGCAATTAAGATTGATCGCAATTTATGGCCAACTGAAGGAGATTCAACTCAGATTTTTCAGGTTGTGATGAATTTGGCCGTCAATGCCAAGGATGCGATGCCCACTGGGGGAAGAATCCTGATCACGGCTACCAACGTGGATGCGGATTTGGATTATTGCAATCTGCACAGATCTGTTACGCCGGGAAGCTATGTTCGCCTCTCCATTGAAGATAATGGTTGTGGGATTCCCAAAGAAATTCAGGAAAAAGTATTTGAGCCATTCTTTACCACGAAGCAGGCGGGCTCCGGCACGGGGCTTGGTTTGTCGATGGTTTATGGAATTATGAAGAATCACAAAGGTGCCGTCGGTTTATATTCCGAGCCGGGCCATGGAACCGTATTCCATCTGTATTTCCCGCGCTCCAAGAAAGTTTACTATCAGGACGCGCCGGTATCGGGGATGTCTATTCCGTCGAGAACATCTTTGTTGGGACAGGAAATTTTGCTGGCGGATGATGAGGAAACCATGCGCCGGGCGGGAAGTGATATTTTAAGTCGCTATGGTGCCCGCGTGAATGCGTGTGAAAATGGTGAGCTGGCTTTGACCGAGCTTTGCGCAAATCCGGGAAAATATAAAATCATTATTTTGGATGCGATTATGCCAAAAATGAACGGGATCGAGGCGTTTCATCGCATGCGTGAAGTGGCTCCGGATGCGCAGTTTATTTTTTCCAGTGGTTATGCGGAAAGTGCAGAGATAACAGAGCTTCGAAATCGATATTCAGTTAAGTTTATCCAAAAACCTTTTAAAGCAGAACATCTGGCACGTGAAGTGCTAAAGAAAGTGGCCTAACATGGACAATAACAGCAATAAGCGAATGATTTTGACCATAGATGACGAGCCAACAATCCGTTCTGCGGTGCAGTTGATTCTTTCAAGAAGGAACTGCCAGGTTGTAGGGGCGCAGGATCCTGGTGAGGCGGAGGCGCAGCTAAAGACTCAAACCTTCGATTTGATTCTTTTGGATGTAAAGCTGGGGAAGGCCAGTGGGTTGGAATTGCTCAAAAAATTGCGCGAAGAGTTGAAGATTGCTACGCCGGTTTTGCTTATGAGCGGCCTCGCGGACACTGAGCGCATTCAGGAAGCTTGTAAATACGATATCAAAGGCTTCCTATTAAAACCTTTCAACTCAAAAGGGTTGGAGGAGAAGGTGTTCGGGGTTTTGGATGCGCCATCGAAACCGCAAGCTGCATAGGGAAAACGCCGTCTTTTCGTTGCCTTAAGCCAGGTCTATGGATATAGATAAAGCTCTAAAATTGGAGCTTTTGCACCATGACAAAATTGCCTGGTAAATTCACACGTATTGCAATCGCAAATCGCGGAGAAGTCGCGGTTCGTATTATCAAAGCTTGCGAAGAGTTGGGAATCGAAACGGTTCTTCTGCACTCTGAGGCGGATATTAACTCCCGCGCCTTCCGCATGGCTACGAAATCAATCTGCATCGGTCCAGCACCGACTGCAGAAAGCTATTTGAACATCAAAGCCAATATCGATGGAGCATTGGCCGGTGGCGCACAAGCGATCCATCCGGGATTTGGTTTCTTGTCTGAAAATGCTGACTTTGCAGAAGCCGTTACCAAAGCAGGTTTGACATTTATTGGACCTTCAGCGGATTCCATTCGTTCCTTGGGTGATAAGGTTCATTGTAAGGAGCTTGCAAAAAAAGCGGGCCTTCCTTTGGTTCCTGGTTATCAGGGTGAAAACCAAGCTGTTGCAAATCTAATCACAGAAGCCGAGCGCATTGGTTATCCAGTGATCGTGAAAGCTGCTGCCGGTGGCGGTGGTCGCGGTATGAAGTTGATTAAGTCCTCTGATGAGGCAGCCGAGTTGATTGAATCCGCTCAGCGTGAGGCGCAATCGGCATTTGGTTCACCGAAAGTGTTCCTGGAAAAATATCTGGATCGCGCCAAGCACATTGAATTTCAAGTGTTCGGCGATTCCACTGGAAACGTGATTCATTTCTTTGACCGTGAATGTTCCGTGCAACGTCGCCATCAAAAAATTATCGAAGAGGCAACATCGCCATCATTGAGCGAAGATCTTCGCCGCAAAATGGGTGAGGCCGCTTGTGCGATTGCGACTTTGGGTAAATACAAAGGTGCCGGCACTGTAGAGTTCCTTTTGCAGGACGGGGAGTTCTATCTTTTGGAAGTGAACACACGTTTGCAAGTTGAGCATCCAGTGACTGAAGAGGTGCTGGGTGTGGATCTGGTTAAAATGCAGATCCTGACTGCACAAGGTGAATACATCCATGATCCAAAACTAATCCGCGTGCCACGTGGTCATTCCATCGAGTGCCGTATCTACGCGGAAAACCCATTCATGGGTGGCGTTCCAAGCACAGGTTTGTTGGGGCATGTTGAATGGCCTGAGGGGCCGGGTCGTCGGTATGAATATGGATTTGATTCCGGGGATACCATCACGCCATTCTATGATCCGATGATTGCGAAAGTGATCGTGTGGGATGAAAGCCGTCCGCGTGCGATTCAAAAAATGATCCGCGTTCTAAAAGACTCTGTGGTGTTTGGTGTTCACACGAACATTCCTTATTTGATCGAGATTCTGTCCCACAAAGAATTTGTGATGGGCACGATGACGACAAGATTCATCGAGACATATTTTGCAGATCCGATCAAAGAGCCGGAACTGACTGAAGCTGAAAAGAAAATTGCGACGGCAGCATTGGCTCAGGCGCGCGGCGTGCAAACGGCTGGAGCAGTAGCGAACACGTCTCCGTGGGCGTCCTACTGGAGAGGTATCTAATGGAAATCAAAGTTCGTATCGACGGTATCGATCACAAAGCCCAAGCCCAATTACTTCAAGGCACACTGTGGGTGCATAGCAATGGACGTACATTCACTATGGACGCCGGCTCTGGACGTAAGTCACGCAAGAAGTCGGGTGCAGGTGGTTCTTCTGATACAGTTATTGCGCCGATGCCGGGTAAAGTGACTAAGATATTAGTGCAACCAGGTACAGTCGTAAAAGCGGGCCAGGCAGTTTTGGTGATGGAAGCCATGAAAATGGAGTACACTTTGAAATGTGACATCGCAGGAACTATTGATTCTGTGTCTTGTGCTGTTGGCGAACAAGTTGCCTTGGGTAAAGCTTTGGTAAAAATTAAACCTGCTGCAGAGTAATTTTAATCGGTAAATTTATGGCGAAGAATTCAGTTGCGATTGTGGAAATGGGATTAAGAGATGGTTTGCAAAACGAGAAAGTCGTTTTGGATGCCGACACACGCGTTGAATTCGCCCGTCGTTTGATTGAAGCCGGCACTAAACGTGTGGAGATCGGTGCTTTCGTTTCCCCTCAATGGGTTCCGCAAATGGCGGGCACCAAAGAGGTGGTTGGCAAAGCTTTCGGTTTGCAAAAATCCGGTCAGATCCCCAAGAAAACTGAATTCTCTGTTTTGGTTCCCAACGAGCGCGGCATGCTGGATGCTATTGCCAGTGGGGTGAAGGAAGTTGCGATCTTTGCGGCTTGCTCTGAATCATTCTCTTTGAAAAACATCAACTGCTCGATCGATGAGAGCTTCAAGCGCTTTGAGCCGGTAATGGCCTTAGCCAAAAAACACAAGATCAAGGTGCGCGGCTATTTGTCCACGTGTTTTGGTTGTCCGTTCGAGGGTAAAGTTCCAGAAGCCCGCGTGGTGAAGCTTGCTCAGCGCATGCATAAGCTGGGTGTGTATGAGCTTTCCATTGGCGACACTATCGGTGTGGCGAATGTGGGTCAGGTTCGTTCCTTGTTTAAGAAGATCAAAAAAGTGGTTCCAGTTAAAAAGTTAGCGGGTCACTTCCATGATACTCGTGGACAGGCTTTGGCAAATATTCTTGCGGCCTTTGAAGTGGGTGTTCGTGTTTTTGATACCAGCCTTGGTGGTTTGGGTGGATGCCCTTATGCTCCGGGTGCTACGGGAAATGTGGCAACTGAAGATGTCGTTTACATGTTCCACGGTATGGGTATTACAACCGGTTTGAACCTGGAAAAACTAATCGCAATTGATCCTTGGATGTCTGAAAAGATCCAACACGCTCTGCCTTCTAAAGTGGGTAAAGTCGGTACTCTAAAACCACTCGGAAAAGTTCCGAACGGTAAATAATTGAACTTCTTCAAGCAAATTACGGTGTTAAGTTTGTTAACACTGACTGCCGTGTTGCGCTCTTTTGCCTGATTTTCCTTCTCTAGATCAAATTAATTCAATTTGAGCCCCTGAAAACTTGGTACTTCTCTTGAAACACGCGGGTCGGAACTTAAAACGTATCAGGAGACTATTATTATGAAGTTCAACCGAGCTCTAAGCTTTGCTTTGATTTCCAATATGGTTTTGGCGTCGTTTTCCCACGCCATCAGCAAGGAAATGCAGGAATTGGTTAATCTGGAAACCAAAGCCAACGCAGTAGCCACTCGTAGTAATCAAGAAGTTATGGTCTATCACTATGATATTCCCTTGAGTCTGGTGCAGGCGGACATCGCCAAACGCTCTCCTGAAAAGTTCGTAAACTCTTTGATTCATGAAGAAAAAGGCGTGAAGTACCTTCGTTGGATCATTAATCCAGAAGACACCAAGTGGTGGCAGGAGATCGCAGGTTTCCTGAAGGCCAATGGCATCACTCCTGTTAAGAAAGTCTATTATAAAGGCTATATGACTGCTTCCCGCAGTTATATTATCGTCGATCCGGTGTCCAAGGCAGAGTTCTCCTTTAAAGGCTCCACAGATAAGACCGGCGGTCACTGGCGTGACAAGCATCAGGACTGGGACGATGGTAAGCAAATACGTATGATGACGGATTTCGTGGAAGACCAAATTGCGAAACAACCAAAATTGTACAATATCGTTTTACTTGATGAGCCATTGGCGTTCGGTATCGAAACCCGTGACGACAAGGGTAAAGTTGTTATCGATCAGGGTATGATTATTCGTTCGTACGACACATTAACGAATTCGGGAAAAACATATGTTCCGGGTTTCTCAATCATGCATGAACAAAAGGGCCGCGAGATCGCAAAACTGAATGGCTCCAGTGATCCGGCAGAGTATTGGAATGAACACTATAACAAACCCCTGGCGCGTGCGATTGCTGAGTTCTTTGCGTTGACGGGTATGACGTACGATTCACCACACTCGCAAAACTTCCTGGTGGAGTTGGATGCGAAGATGCGTCCGACGGGTAAGATCGTATTGCGTGACTACGGCGATACTTATCTGACTCAGGACTTCTTTGATAAAGTCGGCAGAACAGATATCACCAAAGCCTGGGAGCAAAGCAACCTTAAGAAAGGTTATGCGTCGGTATCAGTGGGTATTTTGCATGGAAATGAACCTCCAGCGTGGATGTCCATTGAGACCTATAATCAGTGGGGTAAGGACTTCTTTGCAGAGTTTGAAAGAGAAATCAAAATTCAAACAGGTACAGCTCTTGTGAACAAGGGCGGTGTAGGTGTGAGTGGAATGTATCGCGGAAAAACTTATAATATTACCACAGAAGAAGGTAAGAAGTTTATTGAGCTCGTTGCTAAGAATCAGCAACGTGATGCACTGACTCGTGCGTGTTCCAGAATTTTCGCGATGTAATTTGAAATTATAATTCAAACAAAAAAGGCCTGGTTTCCCAGGCCTTTTTTGTTTTTAAGACTTAAATAACTTATCCAGCTGTCTGAAGTACCAATCTTTCAATGGCTTTTGCAAATGCAAATCAGCCAGCATCTCGGCTTTGTTCTGAACAATACCCTGCTGGTGAGAGCCCACCTCATCAGCGCACTCTCTAATCCAGTCCTCGGTCGTTTCCGGGTGAAACTGGGTCGCTATGATACTATCACCAATCTTATAGGCCTGATTCTTACAGAAATCATTGGTGGCAATCAGCTCTGCTCCTGGTGGCAGCGTAAAGGTGCAGTGGTGCCAGTGGAATGCCGGAATGGTTTCGCCATCAGGGGTATGAACCGGAACGAATCCCACTTCCCAGCCAGGTTCATGGATCAGAACTTTGCCACCCATGATTTCGGCAATCAGTTGCGAGCCAAGGCAAAGGCCAAAGATCTTCATATTACTTTCGATCAAATCACGAATGAATTTTTTCTCGGTCTGCAACCAAGGATGCTTTTCAACCTCAAAGGTATCCATGCTGCCGCCGCAAATAACGACACCCGCGTAGGCCTTGGCATCAGGAATCTGGGGCTCTTCTGCCGGATGCCAGATCTCGACGGCATATCCATTCTGAGACGCCCAGTCCAAGGTGGTGCCCGGAGGGACATCTGATTCGTGCTGAATGATTAAAAGCTTCTTCATAGGCAGGAGACTAGCATAATAGAAAACTCTTTGCTACACTAGAACGGCCGGGGATAACCCGGCGTCTATGAGAAAGTAAATCCATCTTAATTCCTTTTTTTAAGAACCTCGTTCGGGACCTTCTGGATCCCAAGAGATGGATTATTTAAATATGCAAAATAGAATATTTCAGATCACAGCTCACAATGTGGGCTATGAGCACAGCAATGGGCTGCGCTTGTTTTCATCATTGAATTTCAGCCTGGGAGCCGGTCGCTATGGTTTGGTCGGCCCCAACGGTATTGGCAAATCCACGCTGGCTATGATTCTGTCGTCAGAACTTTCTGCGACGGAAGGGGAGATTCATGCCAGTCATCCGGTCATGTACTTAAAACAAATGGAAGATCGGCCCGAACAAACTGTCGGTGAGTTATTGGTGAACATCTGGGATTCAAACCAGTTGGATGCTGTGACTCAGGAAACATTGTTGGGGGATATCCCTTTTGATCGACCATTAAAACAGCTCAGCGGTGGAGAGTGGACCCGGGTGCGAATGGCAAAAGCCATCGCCGAAAACTCCGGCTTGCTGATTTTGGATGAGCCGACCAATAATCTGGATCGCGAAGCCAAGCAAAGAATCGTGCAATTCGCGCATGACTTTAGCGGCAATCTTCTGATTATCAGTCATGATCGCGAGCTTTTGGAATCCATGGAGACGATCATGGAGATGTCTAATCAAGGGATGCGGGTATATGGTGGCAACTATTCGTTCTATGAACAGCAACGCAACCAGGAAATCGAGCAGGAGCAATCCACACTGAATCAGTTGCGCCGGGAGAAAAAGAAAACCGAGCGCGAGCTACACGAAAGAGTGGATTCCCAGGAAAAACGCATGCGCCGTGGACAGGCGATCGCCGACAAAGGCGGTATTCCCCGCATTGTTGTGGGGGGATTGAAAAGGGCGGCTCAAGTCACACTCGGAAGTATTAATTCCAATGAAACGCAAAGGGCAGAGCAGGCCAGTGCGGAGTTTCAATCGCACTTTGCAGGGATGCGAACGGAATCCACTTTGCGATTAAAGGATCTGGGAGTGAAAGTCCCGACTGAGAAGCTGATATTTTCAGTGGCGGACTTCAATTTCCGTTTCTCTGAAGTCGAAAGCTTTCTGTGGCCTGAAAATCTGACTTTGCACATGAAAGGGCCGGAACGCTGGGCTTTCACGGGAAGAAACGGCGCGGGAAAAACCACATTTCTGCAGCTGTTGCTTTCCAAAGGTGAGTCTCCCTTAGGTGAACTCCGCGGGACCATGTCTGTGGGGAGTTTGAAAACCAGTTTGATAGACCAGGAATACAGCATGCTTCGTCCTGATCAGTCCGTCCTGGAAAACATCATGGAGGTGTCCAGCAAAGGGGCGGAATGGATTCGTAATGAGCTTGCGGCATTTCAATTCTTTGCGGATCGCGTGCATCAGAAAGCCGAAAGTTTAAGTGGCGGAGAGAGGCTTAAACTCTGTCTGGCAAAGGTCTTTCTTTCTGATGTGACTCCGGAGCTATTAGTTCTTGATGAGCCCACCAATAATCTGGATTTAAGCAGCCTGAAGGTTTTGGAGGACGTTTTAAACTCCTATCAAGGAGCTTTGATCGTGGTCTCCCATGACCTCATATTCCTGCAGAAAATTCAAACCCGGGAGGTCCGCCTTTTGCAATCCTAGTTCTTGATATGCTTTCACGTTGGCTCACAATTCTTTCTTTTGTCTGTTTTGGCATACTTAGCCTGGTCGTCATCAAGATGAACCAAAGGCCTCTCTGTATTGATTCCAAGGTTGTCGAGAAAATTGACAGAACCTCCGGGAAGCAGCACGACGAGGTCTTTCGTTGTTCGGTGAATAAGGCGACCCGCTATAGCAGTTACTTTGGTCAAAACATCAAGGACCTCAGTCTTCGTGTGGGTGCTACAGAGCGCCTGCTTGAAAGTATTGAGCCCTTCTATCAAAAGGTGCAGATCCTGATCACAGCGGATCATCCAAACATGTTCCGTATTCATGGGCACAGAATCTATATCGGTCAAAACCTGATCGAAGCTCCTGGGCATCTTGAAAAAGCCATCAGTAAGATCTGGTACCGAGAGCGCAACGAAACCCTGTTCGTTCAGCAGGAACTTTTGGAAGAGGTTGCAACAGACTTCCTGGTTTATCTGCAAACAGGCGATCTGGATATCGGTGACCCAAAGACGCACTTGAAAACAGCACTGCTTCCGGTGAAGTGGCCTTATGTGATCAAGTCTCCGGCGGCGTATTGTGATTCCCCGTGGAAGCAATCAGAAGACTATGCGATCTGTGCAAACAGTCAGGACCTTTCCAGTATTGAGTCTGAAGTTCTGGAAATGAGTTTGCGTCCGTTGATTTTAAGCAGCTGGATTAAAGCTTACAAAAATCTTTCAGTGGGGGAGCGCTACAAGTTCACTCGCGGTATGTCGAATCTGCTGCGTCAGGAGTACAATCCGGTATTGTCGGTAGCTGGTGATGAATCAGCGTCCGTACTGGCTCGTGCTTCGGCGACGCTTAAGAACTTTAATCACTATATCTCAAGCTCGGATTTGGGTAAGTCATCCAATACGTATCGTCTTTTTGCTGCGAGCTTTGCAAACGAACTGCAAAATCGTGGCTATCACAAGGCATTTGCTGAGGCGAGCTTTGATGTGCTGTACGTCAGCAATCAACCGATCAACTCTAATGCGTCCGTCTTTCAGGAATTCCTGAAGATCGCCAAAGCGCAGCCGCAAACGCAGATCGCATTGCGTGACCAAGACAACCTGTGGATGTTGCCATCCAAGTTTCCTATCCCGATTAAAACATTCGGTCAGATCAAAGCCAATCGCACTATCGTCGAGAAGTGTGGCGGATTTAGTTTCAGCTATGTGATGGACTACTCTGAAAGTACTGAAAAGCTTTTGGTGGTTGAGCATTGCGACGCCAAATCAGAAGTGCACTACACGGAGTTCCTGAAATCCGGTGCCGAGGGTTTTGCGCTTGAGAATAAGGGAATGTCGTTTGTTCAGTTCCATTTGCCGTCTTTGTTGATGAAACGCGATGATCTTGCAAATGTTTTGAATGTTAAAGACTTTATCAAGAATCGCGATGTGGATAGCACATCGTTTAAGAGCCTGGGCTGGCAGGAAGTGCGTTGGGATAAAACGGCCAATGCTTATCAGCCAAAGGCTTACGTCGATGCGATTGAGTGGTTCAGATTCTAAAAGAAAAGGGGCATTTAAGCCCCTTTTTTTATAGTCCCGCCATTTCGGTTCTATAGTCGCTGATTTCTTTCGACAAACGATCCATTTCTCCTTGGATGTTGTTTCTTGCTCTTTCGGCGTCATTCGCTTTCCATTGTGCATTTCGAACATCTGAATCAAGAGTCGCGATCTGATTGTTAATATGGTCTTTAAGTGCCTGATTGTTGCTGTCATTTGCAAATATACGTTGAGATTCAAGTGCGGATTGCTGGCTGCGCAGCATGCTGACTCGGCTTTGCGCGGAGGAAACATCAGTTATGGCAATTCTCATCTTGTAGTCCAACTCACGACGACGGTCTTCGGCGTTTTTGATTTGGGCTTCCACGTACTTCAAACGACCTTTTTTATATTCAGTCATGAATCCGGACTCCAAATCCACCGGGCACAGGTTGCGATACTTTTTGCCCGATGCTCCTGCAGTGAAACCATTGCTCTTCGCGCAGTAGTCGCGAATGCCTTTAGTGTGGCTTGAGCTCAAAGTTTTTACGTCAGAGCCTTCACAGAATTGGGGAGTAAAGGGATCGCCGGATTTGCCAACCAAGTAGGAGTTTTCTTTGGTGCAGTATTTGATTCGACCACTTTTAAAACCCTGGTCCGCTTGGGATTCGCTGATTTCCGCTTCTTCTTTGCGGCAGGACAGTAACTTGGGATCTGAGGAAAGCCACTCACCACGCATGGCGACGCTTTCGCCATGTTGGAACCAATTGGTTGCTTCACAATCTTTCTTTAGATGGCTGGCGCAGCCAGAAAGTAAAATTGAAATCGAAAGCAAAGAGACAAGACTTTTCATAACTATCCTATCAGGTTTTTTAGTTCCTGTTCAAAAGTGTGTTGGTCTTCCATGGCCTGAAGCATTTGAGTCTCCAGATCTTCGATCTGTCCGCTGACTTCGTGAAGATCCTTGGCCAAGCCTGCAGTGTTTGCTGCAGTTCCTGAAATAAGCTGATCATTCATATCATCACGCTTTTTTGCCAATACAGCCAAGCGTTTATCAGTGTCTTCGATCAGTTTTTGCGCTTTTTTGATCTGCGTTTCAATACGCTTGCGCTCTTCCTTGTAGTTGAATTTCGCAGGCTCCGCGGAATCACCGCCAGTATTCACGCGATTCACATCCTGAGGAGTCATCACTCGCTCGGACAGGAAACCTTTTTGCAAACTCCAGACATATTCGTCATAAGTGCCCGGATACAGCGTCAGCTGTCCGTGATTCACTTCCAAAATTTTATTCGCCACACGACCAATGAAACCACGGTCATGGCTGACAGTGACGATCGTACCTTCATAGCGTTCAAGGGCCCCGGTCAAGGCCTCAACAGTGTCGAAATCCAAGTGATTCGTCGGCTCATCCAGAAGCAATAGTGGGGATTTCTGCAAAAGGATTTGCCCTAAGGCCACACGGGATTTTTCACCACCCGAAAGCACTTTTACTTTTTTATGAACGGCATCACCGCTGAAAAGCAAACTTCCGGCAATATTTAAGACATCCTGTTGGATCACGTCTTTGTGAGCGAGCGAAGCCAAGGCCTCCAAGACAGTATGTTCAGGATTCAGTGCCTCGGGAGTATGTTGTGCAAAATAAGACAGGCTGACCTGATGGCCCCATTTGATTGCACCACGTAGCAGGGGAATCTGCTCACCCAGGGATTTTAACAGAGTTGATTTACCTGCACCATTTAGACCCACGATGCCTAAATGATTGCCGCGCTCCAGACGAACTGTGACATTCTTCAAGATCGCTTTTTCGCCGTAACCACAATCAGCATCATCAATTTCCAGAATCATTTTTCCGGTAGGGCTGGCTGACGGGATATTAATTGTCGAATGCGTTGGAGCCGCTTTAAGTTCAATGGTCTCCATTTTTTCCAATGCCTTCAGGCGAGATTGTGCCTGACGGGCTTTGGTGGCTTTTGCCCCAAAGCGGGTTACGAAATCCATAATGGATTTTTTCTTGGCTGCCTGACTCAGAGCTTGTTTTTGCAAAAGCTCGGCAAGCATGGCCTTTTGTTCAAAGTAGTCATCCAAGTTTCCGGCGAACTTCACGATGTCGCCGGCTTCAACTTCCAGAATGTGATCGGTTACGCGACGTAAAAACTCACGATCATGGGAAATCAAAAGGAAAGCACCTTTGTACTCTTGCAGGAAGCTTTCCAGCACCAGCAAAGTTTCCAGATCCAAAAAGTTAGTAGGCTCATCCAGCAGCAGTAAGTTTGGCTCTTGGCCGATAAGATACAAAAGCTTCACACGCATGCGGAAGCCGCCACTCAGTTCTTTTAAGTGTGATTGAAAGTGACGCTCGGTCAAACCTAGTTTTAGACCGAATTGCTTCAGCTCCCACAAAGGAGTGATACAGCTTTTTTCCAGATACTCTTCAACCTTCTCAGAAATATTCCAATCAGATTCCTGTTCCAAATATCCAAGTCTCAACTGCTGAGACTTAGTCACAATCCCGGAATCCAAATGCTCTTGGTCGACCAAAATTTTAAACAAGGTCGTCTTGCCAGCCCCATTAGGCCCAATAACCCCCACATGCTCGCCCTCATTGATCGCGAAAGTCGCCTGATCAAAAAGAACCTTAGCACCAAAGGCCTTATGCCCATCCTGTAACTGCAATAACGTAATTCCCATGCCCCCGAAGGTAACAGTTCCCTTTTTGTAGCGCCAGCAGTCATGCGGCGTGACCAATCCTTTGACGACCCTGCAGTTTCTGCATGGGGGAGGAGTTCTGGGGGAGTTTATGCTAGATTGGCCACTTATGAGCGAAGGAAAGATCCTGGTATCAGCCTGCCTAATCGGAAAACCGTGCCGCTATGATGGAAAACATCAGCTGCGCGAAGAAGTCACCGTCCTCCACGAGGAAGGGATGACGATTGCCGTTTGCCCTGAAGAAATGGGCGGCCTTTCCACGCCACGCACGCCTGCTGAACGTATCGGTGACAAGGTCATCGATAAGAACGGCAAGGATGTGACGGCCGAGTACAAGTGCGGCGCTGAAAAAGCTTTGGAAATCGCTCTGAAGTTCGGCGTGAAAGAAGCCATGTTAAAATCCAAATCACCAATGTGCGGCTGCGGCCGTATTTATGACGGCACCTACAGTGGTAACATTAAGGAAGGCAACGGTGTTCTGGCCGAGATGCTTTTGGCCGCCGGTATCGAAGTCGAATCTGTTGATTAGTAAAAAATCCCGGGATGAAGCCCGGGATTTTTATGCAATGTTGCTACCAAAAGTGTGTCCGTACCTTTTGGGCTATTTCTTTTTCTTTTTGTTGTTTTTGTGGGATTCAGCGCGTTTTTCTTTTACGCGGTTTTTTTCGTCAACAAAGACCACTGTTGGTTCGAATTTTTTAGCTTCGTCCATGGTCATGCCACAGTAAGAGCAGATAATTACCAAATCGCCTTTTTGTACGTGGCGGGCAGCGGCTCCGTTTAAGCAGATGTCGCCTTTGTCTCCCAGAATTACGTAGGTGGAGAATCTTGCGCCGTTGTTGCAGTTGTAGATATCCACGCGTTCGTTCATCACCAGACCAGAAGCTTTGATCAGATCAGGACAGATGCTGATCGAGCCTTCGTAGTTCAAGTCAGATTCAGTAACAGTTGCGCGGTGGATTTTTGTTCTAAGCAATGAAATATTCATAAATAACCTCTAAGCATTTTGCTGAAGCGAGATCAGCATACCTTTCAAAACCAAGTCAGGGATAATAGCATCAAATACTTTTTCTTTTTCAAACAGGGACGAGAATCCGCCAGTACCGATCACAAACGGCTTTTCATCCGGGAAGCACTCGCGGGTCACGCGGGAAATGATTTCCTTCATCGTGCCCAAGTGGCCGTAGTACAGACCTGATTGAATACTTTCAATCGTGGTGCGGCCCAGGGCTTCGTGCATAGAGATGATTTCCACTGAAGGAAGCTTCGCAGTTTTGCTTTCCAATGCTTCCATACATAAACGAAGACCCGCGACGATAGAACCACCCAGATAGTCTTTATCCTTGGAAACGGCACAGAAAGTTGTCGCAGTGCCAAGATCCACAATGATCAAATTCTTATTCGGATACAGATGGGTACCGGCAATGGAGTTCGCAATGCGATCCGCACCCACTTCAGAAGGATTGCGGTACTTCACACGTAAGCCGGTTTTGACTCCAGCTTGCAGGATGAAGGGATTGATATTGAAGTACTTCATGCACGCGCCACGAAGTGAATACACCACTTCAGGCACCACCGAGCAGATAGCAATTTGCTTTACCTGAGACGGATCAAAACCGTTTTCACGGATTGCCGTGCGCAGGAAAATGCCGGTTTCATCCGAAGAAGCTCCACTTTTAGAGTTCTTACGGAAGGACAAAACCATTTTGTCCTTATCGAAAAGCCCGGCAAAGATTTGGGTATTACCCACATCAAGGCATAGGATCATAGGTTTTCCTTTGGTAACATTACGCGAATCAGTTCACTGGTCAGTTGATCCAGATTTTCACAAGCGATAAAGCTATGGTGGTTGTACAGGGTGAACTTGTGAGTGCGTTTAACAATATCAATATCGGTTAAATCATTGTGAACAATCAGATCTGCGTGAGAGCCCTTAAAGAGCTTATCGACAGCTGCCTTTTTTTGTTCTTCGGTCGCGTGGCTGGTAAGTTTAAACGCCACGACTTGGATATCTTTGTTTTTGGAATATTCTTTTAAACGATCCACAATTTTGTGGTTGCGTTTCAGATGGACGTTCATGCCTTCTGCATCGGAGCTGACTTTTTTCACTTCCAAAGGGCGATATTGCTGACCATTGACTTCGATGGAATCCACCGAATAGTCGCTGACTGCGGCTGCATGAATCACATGCGTGAATTCCTGCTCGGATAAGTACTTTTTAAGCTGTGAATCCAGCGAGGCAAAGCTTGTAAAGAAATCGCGATGGTTCACGTGCTCAGCCTTGGCTGTGCCGTGGGCCTGAATCAAGGTCACATCGAAACCCATCTGGCTCATGTATTCAGCCAACGCAATGCCGGTACGACCGGAACTCAAATTCGTGATCGTACGAACCGTGTCGATAGGTTCTTGCGTGCCACCCGCTGTAATCAATACTTTGATTTTAGAAAGTTCGGAAGAGCGGGGAGCCACAGCTTGCGCGGCGTTGTCGGCAGCAGGAACGACCTTGTGTAAATGCGCCAGAGTGATTTTTAAAATCTCATCCGGATCCAAAAGTTTGCCGTAGCCTTCTTCGCCACAGGCCAGGATTCCAGAGGCCGAATCCAGAATTTCCACGCCGTAGGATTTCAAAGACGCTAATGACTTTTGCGTCACGGGATGAAGATACATGGAAGTATTCATCGCCGGCGCCAATAGGAATGGCTTTTTGAAATCATGAGCTAGGAACAAAGTGGAAACCAGATCGTCGCCGATACCTTGGGCAGCCTTATTAATAAAATTAGCAGTCGCCGGTGCCACTAAAATCAAATCCGCCCAGCGCATAAGATGAATGTGATCCATCACATTGCCCTGGGAGTACATATCGCTGACCACAGGTTTTCCGGTCAGGCCTTCAAGGGTGGCGTTGCCAACAAACTTCAATGCTGAAGGTGTCATCACCACCTGAACTTCACAACCTGCTTGCACCAGACGTGAAACCACATGACATGCCTTGTAGCACGCAATGGATCCCGTCATCATAAAAAGCACTTTAGATTTGGACATTGTCAATCAACCTCACAGATCCCAAGCGGGCCGCCACGAATCGGCGTCCTTGAACATCTGTCACGTAGTCCACGTCAAATCCGGCGGCAGTTAAAGCTTTGGCTGCTTCTTCTGCGGATTTCACAGTGGTGATAGTTTTATAAATAATCGGAGCTTTTTCGCGTTCTTCTTTGGTTAGTAAAAGATTGCGCGAGCTTTTTGCCAATCCATCACTCTCTCGAACTGTAGCGACCGGAACGATCTCCACATTCATAAAGAAGGCTTCTACCATGCCTTTAATTAAGGACAACTGCTGGAAATCTTTTTCGCCAAAGTAAGCCTTGGTGGGATCCACAACATTAAACAGCCTCATTACAACAGACAAAACGCCATCGAAATGCCCCGGACGATGAGCCCCATCCAAAAGCTTCGAATAGTTATTTTCAGAAACCTTATAGCGGTACTCATCGGGATACATATCCGGATAGCGGGGATAAAAAATCGCATCGACTTTGTTGTTTTCGGCGATTTTCAAATCCTGATCCCAAGTCAGGGGATACTTTTCAAAATCTTTAGGATCATTGAACTGCGTGGGATTCACAAAAATAGAAAGCACCACCACGTCATTTTCACGACGGGCATTTTTCATCAGTTCTTCGTGGCCTGAATGCAAAGCACCCATGGTCGGCACGAAGCCAATGCTGCCTTTCTGATTTTTTCTCCAGGCTTTAAATTCAGCTGGAGTGCGCAGAACATGGATCAAGAGTAGCTCTCTTTCTCAGTTGGGAAGTCTATGGCCTCCACTTCAGAGTGATAGGTATTAAAGACTTCTTTGATCGACTCAAAGCCATTGAAATATGTTTTTACAAACTTAGGTTTAAAGCCCGGGTTCATGCCCAACATGTCCTGAAGGACCAAAACCTGTCCGTCAGTGTCGGGACCAGCGCCGATACCAATCGTAGGAATATCCAAGGAGGCGGTGATTTCGGCAGCAAGTTTTGAAGGCACGCACTCAAGCACCACGCAGAATGCGCCGGCATCCTGTAAGCGCAGGGCTTGTTCTTTAATTTTGGCCTGGGCTTTTTCATCCCGGCCTTGAACTTTGAATCCGCCCAGCTGATTTACTGACTGCGGAGTCAGGCCCAAGTGCCCCATGATCGGCACGCCAGAATTCACAAGATGAGTGACGATTTTATAAGTAAACTCGTCGCCGCCTTCAAGTTTTAAGGCATGAGCACCTGAGCGCATGATTTTTTCAGCGGCAGTCATCGTTGCAGTTAAGCCTTTGCGATTGGCCATGAATGGGAAGTCAGCAATCACGAATTTCTTTGAACCCGCACCACGAACCACAGCAGCGGTATGCAAAGCCATCATGCTCACAGTCGCTGGTAGAGTCGTGGGAAAGCCGTGCATGGTGTTTGCCAGTGAGTCACCTACCAGAATGCAATCAATGTTGCTGTCTGCGACGATGGTAGCGAAAGTGTAGTCATAGCAAGTGATCATCGAGATCTTTTGCTTATTGTTTTTCTTTTCCTGGAAGTCGAGGATGGATTTCATGGTTTAGTCCCTCACTTTCGCGGGTAATCCGGCCAGTAGGTTTCAAGAAATGCTTCATAAATTTTCAAAGCAGGATCGTTTTCAAGAGCTTTAAGATTTGCCTTCACGGTTTCCACGTCTTTGCGAACCAATGGACCGGTCAATGCGGCGTCAGGATTGGCAAAGGTATTTTCCACAACCTTTTGCACGTAAAGGTGAGCCGCTTCTGCGGGGATTTTCATTGTCGCAAAACCAGAAAGCATCTTGGCAATCAACAAAGTCACAAAATTTCCACCCATCACACAATAAGAATGATAAAGCGCTTTTTGTGCCGAGGGCAGCCAAGAGTAAGAGTTTGTGAGTCCCGGCAAAGCCTCGTCCAGACTGGATACTCCAGTCAGGGTGAAGTGAATCTGGCGATAGAACTCCAACGTGTAGAGCTCCTCTCCAAAGGTCATCAAAGGATGGGCTGCGATCATGCCGTCAAAAGTATGGGCCCCTGAAAAATGCACGACAGTTTTGTCGTCGTGGCCCAAGAGGTGCTGTCGATAAAAACCCTGCAATGCGCCGTCGCTAATCGCCAGCAAAACATGAGTTGCTGCCGCAATTTTAACGCGCAATGCATGGGGATCTTGAGAGCGGTCCCAAGTCTGAAAACTGATATTTGACAGATGAAAATAGTGAGCAATATGGCGGGCAACGCGGCCAGAGCCAATTAAAAGGAAAGAGATCGAAGAATTCTTTAACGTCGCCATAGTTTTGTAGGTACCTGTCTTATTAGGATCGGGTCCTCTGTAATGTTCGCAACTTAGCACAATTCTAACAGAATACAACGAGCCTTGCCATGATGGGTCAGGGGTGGTACGCCGATAGTCCTATGAAGCACTTGTATTGGATTGGCGCGATCGCCCTTATTGCACTTGGTATCTTCGCCACCATGAAATTTAATGTGGGTCCTGAAACAGTGACTAAGATCGGATTTACTCATGTTTCTCAACCCGAGGAAATGGGTGATCTGGTTCTTGCAAACCTGCAGGCCGAGATCCAAGGTGCTCCTGTTCTTATTCTGGGTGTGACTCCAAATAAAATTGAAGAGATGGAACTTCTAAAAGGCTTCATCGAAAAAACTCAAGGGACGGATTCCAAGTACGATGTGATTATCGTGGAGCCGATGCTTCCTTACGTCGAATTATTCCGTGACGCCGTTTATATCCCGGTGAAAGACGAAATGCCCCGCCTGGTGGAGGGGATCAATAAAGCCCGTGCCGATGGATTGCGTGTGGCGGTCATTGTTCCTAATATCTATGCGTCGCAACTTTTGGAAGCCAATCCCGTGTGGAAGCTTAAGAACGAATTCCAATTGGATGTGACCAGTTTAAGTGTCAGCACGTTTCCTGTGACCCGTGAACAGGAACAACATTTTGAACCAAAGTGTCTGGACGGTGGAGCGGTGGATCCTGCGGGCACCAGTGGATTCGGGTGCATGATTCGAAATGTGGCACGCAGAACGTACCGTAAAAAATTGGAACCCAATAAGTACTCCACGATGTTGGAACAAACGGGTCCTAAAGATTATTTGATTTTATTTAACCGAAACTAGGGGAGTTTTCGTGAAAAAGTTTTTTCTAATCCTGATGGCCTTGGTGCCCGCGGTATCCAGCGCAAATATTTTCGAAGGCACTTACGAAAATAAAAGCCGCACAGCTCAAGCTGATTTGATCGAGTTCGATGGTTCTGTGACCATGAACACGACAAGCTTCTATGCCAATGGCGCAGCCGTGAACTGGTTCTTCGATTTTAAAATGCCAAAAAACCGTGAAGTGAAAGTCGGTGAAACTGTAAAGGGCCGCGTGCGCAGCGTGGATGGACTTTATGGTTGCGTGTTTGACGAAAAAGCAGAAATGAAAATGGAAGCCAACGGCGTGGTTAAAATTCGCTTCCCGTTGTTGACCTATCACTTTGAAACTCGCGAAGTCCGCGAAAGAGTCGGCACCGGCTACCGTCGCTATATCGACTGGACAGGCTGGGGCTGGGTTGAGCGTGGTTACCGGTTCCCAATCGAGCGCTACAGAATCATTTCCCAGGAGTGCGTGGTTACTCAAAAGAATATGACTGTAAACCTGCTTTATCCTCTATTTAACGAAGGTAACCAGCCAGAGCCGGTTCCATTGCCGTAATCCCGGGGTATAGTTAGGGTGGCATAAAGTTTGTAAGCTCCTGGATGGAATAAAAACTTGGGAGCTTAAAAATGAAGAAGATGGTTCTGCCCGTTATTGGTGCCCTGTTTTGCTTACAATTTGTGGCTGGGTGTATAGATTCTGATCAAAAGTCATCTGCCGTTCGGGTGGCTGACGGCAGAAGCCATAAAAACGGCCAAAAGGCCCTTAAAGAAGCCGCCATTCCAACGAAAGAATTTGATTTCCGTGATGACGATGCCTATCGCATCTATGTGGATCCTATCGTTGCCAATATCACGCAGCAGGAAAAAAACGCTTTGGGTCTGACCAGTCTGATTAAGACTCGTGCCTGGAAGACCATGTCTCTGTATAAAAAGCCAGTTCCAGCTGAGTTTTACTTCACTTTGCGTTCAGACAAAACGGATATCGCATGGATTGCTCCAGCCAAATTGTGGATCGATAAGACCACTTACGAATCCTATCTGACAGAAGATCGCGCCAAGATCATTTTGACAATGATGATGACGACTTTGCGCCTGGAAACTAAAGGCCTGCTGAAAGGTTTTGAATCCGACAGCGAAGAGGCAACTGAGGCAGTGGAGGGTCTGGAGGGCTCGGAAGTTTTGGCTCTGACAAATCCAAAAAGAAAACCTCTGCCAAAGAACTTGTGCAAAAATCCAGAAATGGCAAATCTTCCGGAGTGTGTGGCAATTGGTGCAGATACGATGGAAACCAAGCGTAAGAAAATGCTGACTGAGGACGACGTTAAGAACATCAAAGCCTCAGTGGACTATCTGATGCAATCAGGCCGAAACTCCAAACTGGCAGATATCAAAATCAAACTTAAAGAACTGACGATTATCGATTAAATAAAAAAAACCGGGTCCTAAAACCCGGTTTTTTGTTTTTACTGATGTGAACTGTTTGGTTCAGATGGTGGCGGTGGAGGTGGCAGGTTGCCTGGGAACGCCGGTGGGGCCGGATTGCCACAAGCAGCAGCGTCCATCGGAGACTTCGTCTCGCAATGAACAGAGCGTTTGCCAAAGTTAAAAGCCACAACGGCTACGATCACCAATCCTAAAATCCAAAGTGCATTTGTCTTATTCATTTTAGTAAATCTCATGGGCTAAAGGTCTGCGTGGAGCACGGAAGTAAGTTCTTGGTGACAAGTCCAACAAATCCGCCAATTTTTCCATATACACACAAGCATAGCGATCCAACTGGTAAGCAAAGTAGCTTTCCTCGTTGCCGGCTCTCATCAATTGACCCCAGTTCGCGTTGTAAAGCGCCTGTTGCTTCTTGATGTGGGAGCTGATCTGAGCGTCGATCTCTGAAATACTTTTTTGCAGAGTTTCGATTTGTGACTCGTTCAAGTCTGCCGCTTTTTCAATTTTGCGGGTCATGATTTCCGTAAGCTCATCTTCCAGCGGTTCTTTTTTCTTCATCAGAGTTTCGATCTCTGTGTTGATTGGTTCCGCTTTCTTGTTGTTATCAACTTCAGTGTCCAGCTCCTCGATCACCATTGCGGTTCTCCAGTTACAGTCCTTCTTTAAACGAAGGATGTCGCCGTAGATATGGTCACCGATATAAAGAATATCATCACCATTCAAATCAAGGTCTGCTGTGAACTTCTTGGCATTACCGCCCTGGTAAATGCCCGGAGTCAGTTTGCCTTCCATATTGGTCATGGAGCCGTCAGCAGGATTTACGCGAAGGTATTTTTGATTCTCGTAAAAGTACTTTGGCTTGGAAGCGAAAGTGATCACGAACTCAAAAAGATCTGCCCACGATTTATATTCCTTAAGGAATGGCTGAACCGCATAGTCCAAAAGCAATTTCGTGTAGTGGTAATCAGAGTTCGTCAAAACGAAGATCTTTTTACCGTGGCGACGGAACTTTTCCAGGCCCGCAACCAATCCTGGATCTTTGATGATGTAGTGATCCAAATTCTTTTTAACTTCATCTTTCAAAGAGCCGTCACGGTGAGCCTCATCCAAAGCATCCAAAACGTCGTCAGCAATCTGAACGTACTCTGGATACTTGTTCGCAGTATCTGTGTCTTTAAGCTCAACGATCTGGCCGATCAGGTTCGCCAAAGAAATGGAGAATGAAGTATCCACGGCCAAGTAGTCCGTGTTGGATAGATCGATGTAAGTCGATTTATAAAGCTTTTGATGAGCTTTGAAATCAAGTGGTTTCAAACCATGGTAGCTCGCACGGATCGCCGTGTAGCGGTTTAGTTTCAAAAGATTACCCATCTTACGGTCGATCACAAGTCCGCGAATCGCGAAGTTATAATCAAACGTCAGCTTGCGCAAAGTTTCCGGGTAGCCACGTTTGACCAATTTGTCGATCATTGTGGTGTGAGAAAGTCTTTCGAAGTTTTCGGAGTTATAGCGAACCAACGTATGGTCCATATCAACACCGATGTAGCGAATCTTTTTAAGATTCAAAGTTCTGTTAACAAATACTTTTCCTGGCATATCTTATCTTTCAACAGGCAGTTGTAATTCATTCCAATGAATCATTCCGCCCAGCATATTAAAAACGTGTGTGAATCCATTCATCTTTGCAAAAGCAGTGGCGCGAGCCGAACGGGCTCCGCTGCGACAGATGAAAACTATAGTTTGGTCTTTCGGAAGGTTTTCCAGATGATCCGGTAGAGTATCAAGCACCAATAGCTCTGAACCCGGAACGTGGCCAAGCTCGCCCGTGTATTCGTCAGGTTGACGAACGTCGATCATTTTTACTGTCGACATGTTTTGATGAAGTTCAGTGGGAGCAATGTCGTGAACATCGTCAAAGTTGGGGTTGCTGGTTTTTGAGGTGAAATCGTATATTTTCACTGTCATGGTAAAAGCCCTCCTGGAGCCAAGACTGTTATAGTACCAGTCAGAGGAGGGACCTTCAAGTGATGCCCCCTGACATATGAGGAAAATTGGGATTTTCCTCGACAAGGGGCGTAGCATTTCGGGCTTATGAGGCTACCAGATTTTAACTCGTTCGGACTCAGGTAGGGTCATTTTATCGCCTGCTTTGCATTGGAAGGCTTCTGCAAAGCCCGCCTGTTGTTTTACCTGCTCGTTAATGCGGGCAATTCCAGAGGAGTGCGGATCTGTCTTTAACAGAAGTTTAGCGTAATCGGGGCGAATCACTGTGCACCACAGGCGACCGTATCCGACGAAGAACTGCTGTTTGTCCTCGATGCTGCCTTTGCCACCCGGGAATGCAGCGTTGTAGGCAAATGTCAGGCCCACAAGGTCTGCCGTGTTTTCCCCTAGAGTCAGCTTTCCGTCGTGTCCGATTTTGTTGAACTGTTCTACCAGACGGGATCCGCGCTGAGTGAAATCGGCCAGATCTTTTTCGCCCATCCACGGTTTCAAAGCACCTTTGTCATCGTATTTTGAGCCTTGGTCGTCAATACCGTGACCCAGTTCGTGACCGATCACTGCACCTACGGCGCCCAGGTTTTCAATTTGAGTTCCGTCCTTGTCATAGAATGGGAACTGCAAGATACCGATTGGTAGTACGAATTTATTATCTGGAGGACTGTAGTAAGCGTTCACAGTCAAAGGACCCATTTCCCAGGCGTCGCGGTTTGCAGGTTCTTTCATTTCGTGCAGCATTTTTGAATACTGTGCTTCGCCCATCAGGCGTTCGTTCACCATCATGTCAGTTTTTGTGTACTTGCGAACAGGTAGGAAGTCCCACTCTTTGTCGTTGTGAGGTTTAACCAGCTGTAAGCGGGCGGTTTTGATTTTTTTGATGGCCTCTTTGCGTGCACTGCTGGAAAGCCATTTGTTATTCTCAAGTCCTTCCAGAATGCTTGCACGAATTTTATCTGCTAGCGCTTGAACCTTGGATTCATCGAAGTTCGGGAAGACCTGGTCGATTAATGCCGCATCCAATTCTTTATCGAAGTTGCTCATCACTTCTTCAGTACAGCGTTCCTGGCGGTCCGCACGTTTTTCCGGTCCACCGAAGTGTTTTCTGTTAAAGGCAAAACGCTGTTCATAGAACTTTGGATAAGCATCATCCATGATCGGATAGATGTTTTGCTTCAAAGCCAGATCCTTCCAAACTGACAATGGACGTTTTGGAAGTTCCGCATTCATAAAATCAGTACCTTCAAAGAACGGATTAAACACCAACGCGGTTTTTGGAGCCTTTTTAAAAAGCATTTCCAATTTCAAGTTTGGATATTTTTTGATGGTTTCGTCCTGAGTACTGATATGTCTTTCGCTGAAACGCTGGCGGCGCACAGCTGGTGTTGGATAAATTTTTGCGTAGTCCTTTTCCAGATCTACGATAGCTTTGGCGCGGGCATCAGCCTTGCCATCCTTGCCTTTCGGATCAATATTTTTAAAGAACGCTGTCAGAAGTTTTTGGTAATCCGCCACGACTTCTGGTTGCTCGTAATATTTTTGATCAGGAAGACCCATCAGGTTTCCGAACATCACGATATTGAATTTGCTGGAATCATCAGGGTCGTTATTGGCCCATACACGGCCCAGACTTGCCACCATACCTTTGGTTTGTTCCTGATTCAGATATGATACCAAGGCATCGGCAGAGTCGATATCCTGCATCGCTTTGATCTCGCGCTTGGCCATGCTTTTTTCAGAGTTACTGCGCGCTTTTTTATCCATGCAGGACATGTAAAAATCACGGAGCTGCTCGGTGCGCTCGTTCAGATTTTTGGCTGTCGGAAGTTCCGCCATGTATTTCTTTTTGATGTTCAGAATTCTTTCCGCAGAATCATTGAATGCGAAAGTATGAGAGCTGCGATCCGGGCGTAATTGGAACGAAGCTTTTACATTGTCACAAACATAAGCTTCGAAATTTTCGCAGGCGTTCACGGATTTATTCAGAGGAAATTCGCGCTTTTCCGGAATTTCTGATGAAGGTTTGGCGGCGAATGAAAGCTGAGTCGTTAGACTCGCTGCAATCAAGAATATAGCAGAGAGATTCATAAGAGTCCTTTCCAATTAAGGCTCAGATATTTCATGACCCTTTGCTTTGAAAGGCAACACAATCTTGCTATTGGCCCTACCAAGGGGCATGATTCCTCTTTATGACAAAAACCACTGTGGAACTTTCACCTGAACAAGCAGACGCTCTGGAGCTTTTACGCTCTGGGGAGAATGTTTTTTTGACGGGTGGGGCGGGCAGTGGAAAAAGTTTCCTGATTCGCCAGTTCATGCGCGAACTGGACCCGAAGGCCATGCCGATTTTGGCCAGTACCGGTGCAGCTGCTGTATTGTTGGGCGGCCGTACTTTTCATAGTTTCTTTGGTTTGGGAATCATGGAAGGCGGAGCTGATGCAACTTATCAGCGCGCTTCCAAAGACAACAAGCTGATGGCACGTCTTCGCAAAGTTGAAGGCGTGATCATTGATGAAATCTCCATGATACCTGGTCAAGCCTTGATGATTGCCGAAGCCTTGTCGCAAAAGGCGCGTGAATCCTCTTTGCCCTGGGGAGGAATGCGTATTATCGCCGTGGGTGATTTTGCTCAGCTTCCACCAGTCACACAAAGTGGTCCGCGCGACTGGTGCTTTTTGAATCCGGTGTGGCAGCAAACGGGTTTTCAATCTGTGATGCTTTCCCACAATCAGCGTGTATCAGATAATTTGTTTTTGGATGTACTAAGTGATGTTCGCCATGGCTTGGTCACTGAGCGCGTACGGGATTTCTTAAATGAACATTTACGCGACCATGATGAGGATGATCCAGGCACAAGATTGTTCCCACGCAAAGCGGACGCCGAGGATTTCAATCAAAAGAAGTTGAACGAGCTGAGCGAAGAGGAAGTCACTGTTGATTCCATTTACTTTGGTTCAGAAAAGCACGTGGAGATTTTGATGAAGTCAGCACCCGTACCGGTGAAGCTGACGCTTAAACTGGGCTGTCGCGTGATGTTCTTGCAGAACGATCCGCAAAAGCGCTGGGTCAATGGCACGCGCGGTGTGGTGACTGATATTGCAGCTGATGAAATCACCGTGAAGAAAGATGGTGGCCGCGAGGTCAGTGTCGATAAGGTGTCGTTCGCTTTACAGGATGCCGAAGGCAATGTGATGGCACAGGTGATTCAATTTCCCCTGACTCTGGCTTACGCTACGACAATTCATAAGAGCCAGGGTGCTACGCTGGATGATTTATGGTGTAACTTAAGTCGTCTGTGGGAGCCGGGACACGCCTATGTGGCGCTTTCAAGATTGAAGTCTGCGAAGGGATTGCATTTGATTGGGTGGAATCCAAAATCAATTATTGTGGATCCGAAGGTTCTGGAATTTTATAAGAAATTGGAAGGTTAAAAGATCCACATCAGGTCACGAAGCAGACCGATGCCAAAAAGGATCGCCAAGGCGTTAAAGGCCATTAAGAAATAGTACCAAGTGGGATCTTTTTTCCTAGATTTACCAGACATAACGTTTCAACCCCTAAATCTAAGTAATAATCGGTTAATATTTATAAATTCTTTCGGGTTTATTTGTTAAAAGTTGGTAAAACCAGACCGTTGAATTCGTCTCATTTTGAGAATAAGCTAGAGCCGCAATTTACGAGGGAGACAGCTCCATGGAACAGATTAGCAGCCTTAATATCCCCGTCAGGGGTACACCGATGACATTGGATGCGGCGATGGCTTTGGCCATCAACGAAGCCTATAAAGGTGGACCTCGCGTCAGCCCTAATCCATTAGTTGGATGTGTAGTGTTGGATGCAAAAGGTGGATTTGTTTCTGCGGGTCACCACGAGTTTTACGGTGGCCCTCACGCTGAAGTGAATGCTGTTAAAAATCTTTCTGCAGAAGATCTGAAGGGCGCCCACGTTATCGTGACCTTGGAGCCTTGTGCTCACGAAGGCAAAACTCCCTCCTGCGCAAAAATGCTCGCGAAACTTCCTATCAAGCGCGTGACGTTTGGACTGATCGATCCCAATCCATTGGTGGCAGGTCAAGGAGCTGAAATTCTGCGCCAGGCGGGAATCGAAGCGGATCTCTATCAAGCAGAAAGTTTGAAATACGATCAGGAAATGCGCATCAAGCTGGAAGAGGTTTGTGAGGCATTTCTTTGGAATTTCCGTCAGAAAAAAGTTTTCGTCGCTTTGAAAATGGCCAGCTCCCTGGATGGGCAGGTTGCTTTGAAATCAGGGGAGAGTCAGTGGATCACCGGCTCTGAATCTCGCGAGTACGTTCACTATTTACGAGCTTGTTATGACGGTTTACTTGTCGGCAAGGGCACGATCGAGTTCGACAATCCTTCACTCAACATTCGCCATCCCCAAATTGAAAAGAAAAACAAAGTGGTGGTCATCGACGGCGAAGGCGAATTGATCGGCAAGTACACGGAGCTGAAGCTTTCCGAAGTGCACGACACTCAGAACGTTTTCTGGTGTGTTGCTGTAGACCTGAAAGAAGAAGTGCAGAAGAAAGTATCCAAACTTTCAAAAGCACCTCAGTTGGTTTTTGTAAAAACCAAAGTGGGCGGGAATCTGGATCTGGAAGACTTGTTGGCGCAACTTTACAAAACGGGTTTCAGATCCATATTGGTAGAGGGCGGAGCTTTGACTGCGAGCAGTTTTGTTGAGAGCAGCTTGGTTAATCGGATTTATATGTTTCAAGCACCGATCATCATGGGATCCGGTGGTTCGAAATCATGGACGGAAACAATTCGCATTGATGAGATGAAGAACAAGATTTTCATTCAGCATCCGACTTATAAAACCTTTGGAAATGACTTTATGATCACGGGGAGAATTCAATAATGGACACGATGACGGCCGAAGTTCCGAATAAAAAATATCGTTGGACCCGAGCTTCAGACGGGGCCTTGGGCGGGGTTTGCAAAGGACTCGCAGAGGCTTTTGAGATTGAAACGTGGATGCTGCGTGTCATATGGCTGATCGCGGTACTTTGGTTTGGGTGCGGGGTCCTTCTATATTTCACCCTGTGGTATGCGCTGCCGCGCGTCGACAGACTGGACCAAGCTCTGGATAGTAAGGTTCTAGGGGTGTGTGCTAGAATAGCCAAGAGATACGAGCTCGAGGTGGGAGTGGTCAGAACCACTGCCCTTCTCTTCATGTACGTCACTTTCGGAGCTGCGATCTTGGTTTATGGGCTTTGCTATTTCCTTATCCCGGAAGCCCACAAATCGGCAAAGTCGCCCTAGGGGCGCAGGAGTAATTTTTAATATATGGGTGATGACAGGAATAAGTCGTTAGTAAGTTCCTTGAAAAATGAGTGGGCTTTGTTTTGGGAAGCCTTCCAGGGTGACGAAGAAGTCACTGAAGAAACCAAATCTGCTTTCGAAAGCGGCAAATTGGATGTGTTGAGTTTGAGCCAGGTGCGTGAAATCACAAAGGCCTTGATCCAAGACCGCAAGAGAATCAATCAGAAGCTTGAGACATTGAATAAAGAAATCGATCTGAACTCGGTGAAGCTGGACAGCCTTCGCCTGGTCGGGGCGGAAGAACAAGAAACCATGAATCGTATCCACGAACTGAACGACATGGGACAAGGCTTGGCCTTCGCAATGCAAAAGCTGGATGAACAACTTCGCGCCGTTCGCGACAAAGAAATTGAGATTCAGGAAGAAGAAGCCGAACTGTAAAAGGTGCCAGGTCCTACTTGCGGAAGCGGAGAGTTAACTTAAAAAACGACAATCAAAATAAAAGGGCTGGCGCCAAAACGTCAGCCCTTTTTTTATCTTCCGCGGTTTTTAAATTCTTTCCATTCGCGGATTTTGCGAGTGGCTTGTTGCAGGACCGTTTCCAAAATCACCAACTCTTTTTTGGTCGGCGTGTTTTGCAGAAGCATACGGCGCAGGACTGTGAAGGCGTTGATCTTGCGTTGCTTGGTCAGATCAAAACCCATCTCTTCGATGAAGTTCTTCAAAGTCTGTTCAGGATCAATGCCCTGAATTCCTTGAGGAGCACGGCGCTTTTTGCCGCCATCAAGTTTGGTGCGGTTACCGCCCCAAGCTTTGCGTAGGGAGAACATCCCAAGCAGTGTCGCTTGAGCCAGATTCAAACTCCAGTTTTCACCAAAGGTTGGAAGGCACGCACAGTGATTCGCGTACTCTAGGTCCTCACCAGCCAAGCCCCAGTCCTCAGGGCCGAAGATCAAATGGACCGTGTAGGCCTCGTCGGATTCATGCTGGAATTGTGGCGCATTGTTTTTAACATCAGCCAGGACATCATCGATATCACGCACCTGACGACCTTTGCCGTCGCGGGCTGTGAACGCGATTTTGATGGATTCAGGCTCGTTCGCCATGAACTCATCCCAGGATTTGTATGTCGTGCGGTTTTGCAGGCCGTTTTGGCCAGTGGCTGCGGTTTGCTGAGCTTCGTAAGTCAGCTCGCACTTGGGATCAATCATGATCAGCTTGTCGACGCCCATATTGCTCATGGCACGTGAAGTGGCGCCGACATTTCTTTCATAGATCGTGCGCACTAGTACAATGCGCACTTCAAAGGGACGTTTCATTTACAGATTTCCTGATAAAGCAATTCCGTCTTGGATAAGATTTTTAGTCGTTTCGTCTTTGCCGGCCAGTGCTTGAAGATCCTTCTCAAGTTTGGCTAACAAAGGGGAGTTGCTTAAGCGGGCCTTGGAGATTTCCAAAGCTTCCAGACGCAACAACCAATCCTGTGGGAACTCCTTATCATGGTTTGCCAAAAGATCGGACAAAGATTTTTCCAGGTCTGCGCCTTGGATATTCTTTTCACGCAAATCTCTTAAGCGGCCATATTGAGAGTGAAGTTTCAGTTCCTCGGGCTTGTAATTTGGAGCTGGGACGCGTTTTGCGACGAAGTCTTCGGTTTCACCGTAGGCTTCGCGGTCCGCAGCGCCACCAAAAACCGAGGTGACTGTCGCACCCAGAGCCATGTCATAAACACCCCAGGCCGGGTCAAATAGTACGCGGCCTTGGTATTCAGCCTTGGCATCGGTCATTGAAAGGATGATGGTTTTGCCTTCAAGCACAGTCATATTTTTAACAGTTCCAGTTACCAACACACCTGAAGCAAACTCCAGGCGCGCTTGGCGTCCCAGTTCCACGCCGATATCAGCCCATTCACTGCGAGTCAGGCTTGATGGATCCTTTTGTGGGTAGTCTTTCAAGTAACCCACTGGAGTTCCAAAGCCGTGCAAGTGGTAAGACTTGTCGTGGCCTTGAATCTGCTTGTCATTAAAGGAAAGCTGAGAGGGTCCTTGCAGACGGAGGTAAGCCACTTTCTTGGAGGCGTCTGTGATCGCCTCGATGATCTGACCGGAAATCTGAATTCCAGATGACAGTTCAGCGGTATTCACTGATTGCGCCTGAATAGCTTTATTCAATCCAGCCAACCCACCCAAACGGAAGGCCATCTGATCGGCCATGTCGTTTAGAACTTTCACCAAATTTTTAAAATCAGGAGTTACGAACAACTGCGGTTGAGGTTCGGTGATGTCATAACTTTGCTTGATACACTCAATTGTCAAAGGAAGCTTTCTTACTTTTTGACTTAAGCACCACTTGGATTCACCAACACTCGATAGCAGGCCTGCACCGAAAATTTTCGGATTATCCAGGGTGCCAATCAAGCCGTACTCTGCAGTCCACCAGTTCATGCGACCTAGTTCAGCGGCTTCAGAAACGTGAGAGATGTTTTTGCTGACATTATCCAGTTTTGCTTCAGCAGCTTTAATGTCCGTCGCCGATGCGCCTGGCATTTCTTTTAAATCTGAAAGCTCGCGAATCGCTTCGTACATATCCAGGTCTTCTTTGGACAGAATGGCCTTCTTGGCAATCTGTGCATACTGACGAAGGTACTCGGCAAATTCGGGTTGAATCAAAATCGGTGCGTGCCCTGCAGCTTCATGAACGATGTCAGGAGCAGGAGTATAGAGCAGGTGATCGATGCTTCGCATGTCGGAAGCAATCGGCAAAACGCCCAGGGATTGAAGTTCCATGAATGCCGCCGGTGGAATAAATCCGCTCACGGGCAAGGCTCTCCAGCCAAATTCTTTCAATTTGCTGCTGATCTCTTCGATGCGCGGAATGCGCTCTACGGAAATTCCGGTTTTTCCCAAGCCTTCCACGTAACTTTCGTGGGCGTTCTTGGACAGGAATGAGCGCAGCTGGCGCAAAACATAGCGCCAGACGGATTGATCTATCGGAGTGTACTTTTCATAGTTCTGCTCAACGACGTATTTTCTAAGGTGCGGGGGTAAAAAGTCCGTCTCCATAACATGTGCCTTTATAACAATGGGTCTTCTTTGCTGAGGTAATTCTTAACGTAATCATCGACGGCTTTTTCAAGCGGCCATTTTGGCAAACTCATACCGGATTGATTCCACTTATCTGTTTTTGCTTCAGTGTAGTACTGATACTGGCCACGGATGTTTTCGGGCATTTCAATCCAGTTGATTTTCATCTCTTTGCCCATGGCTGTAAAAGTCGCTTTCGCCAAATCCAACCAGGTGCGAGGTTTGCCGAAGCCCATGTTGTAAATACCGTTAGTCGGTTTTTTCTCCATAAGCTCTGCCATCCAGCCGGTCACATCTTTCACATAAACAAAGTCGCGCATGAATTCGCCATCTTTGTATTCTGGATTTGCGGATTTGAATAATCCCAATGTGCCAGTGGTTTTGATTTGGTTGTAAGCCTTGTAGACGATGCTTGCCATGCCTTCTTTTTCGTATTCGTTGGGACCGAACACGTTGAAGAACTTAAGACCATACCAATGCGGTGGTGTCTTTTTCTGCTTCAAAGCCCAGCGATCAAACAACACTTTGGATTCGCCATACAGGTTCAACGGCTTCAAAGTTTCAGGATCTGTGGTGTCATCAAAACCCAATTCGCCAGCGCCATAGGTGGCAGCACTTGAAGCGTAAATCATGCTTTTGCCGTTTTGGGCACACCATTCAAAAATACGTTGAGTGTAGTTGGTGTTGTTTTCCCACAAGAAGTCCTTGTTGGTTTCTGTGGTGGAGGAACAAGCCCCCATATGAACAATCCAGGTCACTTTGGATTTGGCTTCAGGTGTTTCAAGGAAATTCCAAAGATCGTCTTTGTGAAGAAATTTGGAATAAACACGTTTACGCAGAAGATTGCGTTTTTGAAGATCAACTGTGTCCACGGCAATGATGTCAGAGAACCCTTTTTCATTGAGTTGCCACACCATCACGCTGCCAATAAAACCGTTTGCGCCTGTTACAATAATCATAGTGTTTTCACCCTATTACAGCCCTTCGGGATACACAAGAAAAAGCCCCTGTGGAAGCTCTGTCCAAACCTGCAATTAGTTCAAAAAACACCCCCTATAATGCAACCAATTGGAGCTGAGCAGGCATGGACGTTGCTTTGAGGATCATCGGTGGAACACACAGGTGGAGACCTTGTCGGGAGGCATGGGGTGTTATTGAGTACACGTAGATTCTTATTTGCATCATTGAGCGTGGCTGTCCTAGGGGGCAGTCTGTACTGGTCGCGTCTCCAGTCGCCCGCTGTTGCTCCAGTTAAATCTGTGGATAGCTATTGGGCTGAGACGGGTTTGCAAGCAGAGTCTTTGGAAGACCTTCTAGGGCCTGACACTTGTGCTAGCTCTGAGCGTTACTTTTTGGCCTGTGCCAATGCCGTGGTTTCTGTCGCCAATCGTTTTAATCTGACTGTTGAAACTAATGGAAATATCCATCTGGTCAGTGAAGGTCTATCCCAGGATTTCTCCACAGAGAAAAAGCAAATTGCCATTTGGAAGCAGTTTTTCACCGAACAAACAGAAGTGGCGACAAAGTTCTCCTTCATGAATGTCTGGAAGGATCTAAAAGAAAATCACATTCCCGAAAATCAAAGCTCATTGATGGTGGGCGTCGGTCTGAATGGATTTATTTCGATTTTTCGTGATCCCCATACTTACCTGATGCCGGTGGCCATGTTTAAGGAAGTCGTTTCCCGTGCTGACAATCGTTTAACGACGGCAGGGGTGCAAGTCGGTCGCGCCGATGGAGCTTATGTTATTCGCAAAGTTCTGGTGGGCAGTGCCGCGGATCGCGCAGGATTGAAGCGCGGTGATATCATTTTGAAAATCGACGGCAAGCCGGTGCAAGCATTGTTGCAAGCTCGTGTGAATGAGCTTCTAAAAGGCAATGAAGGCAGCAAAGTCACGATTTTGGTTTCCCGTAACGGGGAAAGAATCCGCAAAAAACTTCAGCGCAGCGAAGTGGTTGTGGCGACGCTGACGACTCAGGTGATTGACGGCATCAAGCCTATCGCGGTTATCGGGCTAAATAAGTTCGCCAAAGGTTCCTGCGACAAAATGAAGGTCGCTTTGGATGTCGTTAATAAAGCGCAGGTTCGTGGATTGCTATTCGACCTGCGTGACAATCCAGGCGGACAAATGGAAGAGGCTGCATGTATCGCGAGCCTTTTTGTCGGTGCCAATAAAAAGATTTTCGATATCCGTTACCTGGATCCAGCAAAAAGATCCGAAATCTATTACGGTGGTGAGTCCAAGGTTTTTGATAAACCCGTGGCTGTCCTTATTAACGCGGGATCAGCCAGTGCTGCGGAAATCGTGGCAGGTGCCTTGCGTGATTTGAATCGCGCTGTTCTAGTTGGTGAAAGAACTTTTGGTAAAGGGTCTTTCCAAGAGGGCGAGTATTGGACTCAGAATAAAAAAATCGCATTATTTGAAACCAAGGGATTCTACTATCTTCCATCGGGTCGTTCGCCGCAAATGAAAGGCTTGGAGCCTGATGTGGCTATTAATTTCGACCATATCTCCATGGACCGCGAGGAAGATCAGTTTGTAAATCCATTGATGGCCCCAGAACGCAATGTGCGTTCCTTGAAAAGTTTGATCTCCAGCAAGGACTGCTTGGACACAGAAGACGGTATGGCGAACGAAGATGTTCAGCTGAATAAGGCCCGTCAAATTTTATTCTGTTCTAAAGCTATTGCTGGGGTGAATTAATGATTACTACCGATCTATTCAAACACAAATTCATTCCGGCAAAAAAGAAATCAGACTATTTGATGATCGTGTTGCATGGGCGCGGCGACAGTATTCGTCCATTTCGTTCATTCGATAATGAACTGAATATTCCGGAGATGAACTACCTGTTGTTGAATGCGCCTCGTAAATTCATGACCGGATATACCTGGTATGGGGAGCCTCCTTTTCAAGCCAATGGTGTTTTGAAAATCCGCGAAAAGCTTTTCAGTCTGTTAAACGATTTAGAGCAGCAAGGATGGAAGAGTGAAAATATCTTCTTCTTTGGTTTCTCCCAAGGTTGTTTGATCAGTGCTGATGTGGGTTTGAACTATCCAAAACAATTGGGTGGAGTTGTTGGTATCAGTGGATACTTTAATTTTTATCCCCGTTGGAAGAACAATCTGGCGGTGGATTCCAAAAAGACGCCGTGGTTGTTCACACACGGGCATGCTGACGATGTTCTTCCGTTGCCTGAGACTAAGTACGGTGTGGATAAGTTGAAGTCCGCCGGCCTTAAGGTCGAATGGATTGAGATGGACAAGAAACACACGTTGGAAGAAGAGGAGTACCCGATGATTCGTAAATGGGTGCGTAACCAGCTTTCAACTTTGACTAAAAATTAAATTTAGAAAGTAACTATTGGAGTTCTTGTGAAAACACTATTGGTATCTGTTTTGGTATTATTAGCAGGAGCTGCTCAGGCAAGCGAAAAAGAATATAGACACATTCATTGCGAAGGTACGGCAACAATTCAGGGTTCTATCTTTAAAAAGACTGAGTCCATTGTTTTGGACTTCAACGTGAATGGTGGCGAGGTTTATAAAGTTGCGCACATTGCTAAAATTGGTGATGAAACCTACGGACACGATGAAGGTATTTCTTGGTGCAAACGTGCATCCACTAATACTGTTTTTTGTATTGGTAGTGGTTACGGCAACGGACCTGAGCTTAATGTAACAATCAATTTACCTGCCGGTACTGCATCCGGTACGTATTTCAATCCTTGGGCTTCAATGGGTATTGAAGTTCCGAATGAATACAACACTTATCAGTTCACAGATCTTAAATGCAGATAGGCTGTAAAGCCAAAAACCAAAAAAAGGGCCCCGTGAGGGCCCTTTCGCTTATCTAACTACGGCATTTGTTCCAAGCCGGAATTCAGACCCTTAAAGACTTCAGAGAGAGCGTTTTCGTAGGCGGCAGCGATATCAGATCCCACTTTGCGACCGAAGGATTTAAACTCCATGCAGCTATTGGAAGAAGCATTGGCTTTGCCTTTTTTTGGAATGTCCAGAGAGCCAGTCAAAAGAACACAGCCTTCCTGGAATTCCGCTGTTTTATAATCCTGAATAGTCAAAGTAAGTTGGTTAGCTGCATTGGATTTCAATGCGATATTTTGTCGGCCCAAAGCCAAAGTCAAAACACGAGTCACCTCAGCCGTGATTTCAGCCGTGTGATTTCTGAACTCAGGGGCGCGGTTGTCCACGATGTTCAAGGACATTTCGCGAGGATTTAATCTTTCCATTGGAGGAACGATAACCTTTGTGGATTCAAGACGTGGGGAGTCCTTGATTGTTCCTTTGCTCACGCAACCGGAAAGGACAAGTAGACCTGCCGCAACTGAAAATACCAAAACTTTTGCTGTCATAACTAGATGCTTTCTTTGTTCTCTTCCACAAGGCTGAGAAGTTTGGCGTAAAGGTCCATTTTTACCGCACCCGTTTTTTCTTTTTCTTTATAAAAACGGCTGACCGGACTTTCTGGAACTCCGCTGTTTTCAAAAACCAGACGATCGATGATTCTTTGAATCTGAGTCATCGAAAGTCCGCGCTTCTTCTCATTGATAATCGCATCCACCATTTCAATCAAGGCATTTCCGGTGATGCGTTTGTCTGAATTCAAAACATCTGCTCGGTCGCAGATACCTTTAAGGATATGTTCCGGTTTGCTTTTGCCCGCAGCTACTGTGATCAAGTCACGATAAGCGGACTGGAAGGAGACAATATGTCTTCTGTGCTTTTCACTCAAACGAGCATCACGGGTTTTGGCGAAGCTTGAAAGAATGTGTTTAAAGAAATCATTCTCCAGCATAAAGCGCTTTTCAAAAGGCAGGGGACTTTTTGCCAGAATTTGTGGCAACTCACGCATGATAGTGCGCATATTGAACAGGGCCGCGTGATTCACACCGTCGGCGACCTTTTCAGTGGTGCCACTGATTTTCGCACGCTCAAAGAATGAGAACTCCTTGTCAAAGTTTTCAAAAAGACCTTTGTTTGCAAAAATGTTTTCACGCTGGGTTTCATTGAATCCCATGCGATACAGAATGCGGTGAGCGCGGGCCTGATCAAAATGTGAATTGAATTTTTCAACTATTGGATGATTTGCGAAAGTGCGCAGGGACTTCTTTTTTCCAGTTTGCAGATAGTCGGCCATTTGGGTAAAGACCTGAACAATCAATTTCGCTTTGGCTTTTTGTTCATTCAGATTTGTCGAGAATCTTTCCACGTCATCATAACGATATTTGTCGTGACGGATTCCGAATTGGCGAACGCTTCCGTAGTCAATGATTCCAGCGTCAGCCAGGACGTTGTCACCATCCCAATCAAGCCAGGCAAAGATATAGTCGGTATCCAGTTGAGCAGCAAATCCGGCGAAGGATTTACAGACCTGCTCAAGCATTTCATCGTACTTTGCATTGCCGCGGGCCTTGATGTTCCAGGCCTTGTTGGAAACCTGGCGATCAATAAAGTAGTCCGTTGCGGCTTTCAGTTCCTGAATGCGCTCTTGCTTTAAATACAAAAACAAATGGGCCGGGCGAATCAGGTTTGTGGCAGCGCGAACACCGATTCCGTAACCTTTTCCAAGGTCGACGATGCAAAGGACACGTTCTGTGTTAATACCTTGCAAGTGCATGATCTCGGCCAGAATTGAAGCGCCGAAAAGTTCGTCTATTTCAGCCAGACCACATCCATAGCCGAACTCAGTGCCACCGGTTTTCAATGGACGATTTGCCTGGACAGCCCCAGGAGACAGGCGGGTCACGCCTGTACCGCGACTGGATACATCCCAGGTCATTCCACGATGGTAAACAGTTCCATTCCAAATGCCACGGCCGTCACCAGAAGTTTTTCCCTGCTTGTTGGCGTGTTGCAATTGCAGATAGCGTGTAGCCATGTATTTGTGGGGACGGATGGTCGTGGGATCGATGCGACGATTTGAAAGCTCATCGTATTCATTAATGATTTGAATGGAGAAAGTTTCGATCAGTTTGTCTTCCAGTTCATCGGTCATTGTTTCCGGATGATCTGGCGGTATCAGGCCCATTTCTTTTGCCAGGATAAAATTGAAGTAGGCGATTTTGCCGGTGTTCAGCTGACGAACGCGATAAGCGATAAAGCCATCTTGAACCGCTTCCATCCAGGGATGTACACCATTCAGTTGATCGAATGAGGAATAGAAGCTTTCTTGAGCTAACTTTTTAGCGCCGTTGTGCTTAACCGTCATCTTCTTCCACACTCCTAGCAGAAAAATGAGATTCACTAAAATTGTCGCCGTTCTGGCTGTACTTTAATATTAAGCCCTAAAAAGAGCAAAAGTCCTACTGGACTGGACGTAAAAGTCCTTTTAGGACCTTTCACAAACCAAAGCCGTGTTTATTTTGTTTTGAAGTATGGGGTGTCTTATTTGAAGACGGCGCCAGCGAAGCCACCATAGGGCGTTCTAAGGTTTGTGACTTGTCCCTGATAGATTCTTGCAACGACCATTTGTAAGCGCCCCTGATAAGCGTAACAGCGCAAATCGTATTTAAATTTCTGCTCGCCCTCTGGGGTTTGGAACGGGATTTCCGGTGCTGGCACGTATTCCATGGCAATGATGTCAGGGGATAGCAGGGATTCAAAGGTTTTGCGGCTGATGGATTGACCTTTGTAGCTTTGTTTGGAGCCATAGGCGTTCTTTGGTTTAAAGAATAAATTCTTACGCATGCTCCAGACTTCCTCGGGATTGGCGTGGCTCATGTCGTAGGATTTAGGCACGGCATTTCGCAAAGTTTGAATTTCTGAATCACTTAATCCATGCGCTTCAAAGAAGCCTGGTTGGCTCCACTCGATCAATCTTTGTTTGTCGGCAAGCAAAAGGTATTCGTAGGGATTTGGGGAAAGACATACATCCCCGCCAACGAACTTGCTTTTAAGAACCTGGCTGGAGTCTTCGGTCAAAAAGAAATCAGTGTAGCGATTGTAAATGAACTGCGGATCGAAGTTGTTGAATAACTCGCGGTAATCCAAAATTCGTGAATCCCAGCCAAAGGATTTAAAAAGTTCATTGTAAACCAGAAATTCCGCGAACAGTTTTTGTTCTGATGGATTTTCATCGGTGATGGCGACCTTCAATGGACCGGACGCGGGCGCTTGGCCCTGCAGAGTCAGTTCTTTCAGAATATCCGTGCGAATCTCATCCCAGGAAAAATCCGCTACCGGCAAAGGCAGCTCCAGGGCTTTGTACATTTCGTGGCCCAAAGCCAGGAAAGAGGCGTTGGTATTTACTTCGATCAGTTTCAGTTGTTGATTTTCATCCAGGTGAAAATCGTAGCTCATCATGATGGACTTGTTGCCGGGATCTTTGAATCCTTTGAGGGCCGCAAGATCCTGGTAGTGCTGCTGATAGGATTTCTTTTCCCGTAAGTTAAAAAAAGTTGAAATAATCTGCTGCGCTTGTTTCAGAACGGAGGAAGGCAGCTCGACATGAAAGGGCGAGAGTAAATTATCTGCAACAATACTCTCCAGCTGCTCTTTATTGAGATCTGGGAAAGATTTTTTAATTTGCGCAATGAATTTGTCCTTTAAGCTCACCTTGACTCCTGCTACAAAACTACCACATTGATAGCGCTTTGCGAGTGAAAGACAAGGAGAAACTGTGAAAATCATTTCATGGAATGTAAATGGGATCAGAGCCTGCCATAAAAAGGGCCTGGTGGATTTCGTTAAGAGCGAAAACCCCGATATCTTCTGTGTCCAGGAAACCAAAGCTCACATTGATCAGGTGGAGTTGGAGGCGCGTCAGTTGCATCGTCCTCATGCTTATTGGTCTTCCGCTGTCAAAAAAGGCTACTCAGGTGTTGCCACGTTCTTGGTGAACGAGCCGAAGTCCGTGAAACACGGAATAGGCATTGAAGCTTATGATTCCGAAGGGCGCATCGTGATGACCGAGCATGCCCACTTTGATTTGTATAATATTTATTTCCCAAATGGTGGTTCCGGTGAGGAACGTCATGGTTTCAAACAGCAGTTTTTGAAGGACCTGAATGTTCACTTGAAAGAAAAGCTGGCAACCGGCAGACAGATTGTGGTCGTTGGTGATTACAATGTCGCGCATGATGATATCGATGTTTTTGATCCGATTCGTTTAAGCAAAGTCAGTGGATTCTTTCCTGAAGAGCGCGCGTGGTTTGATTCATTTTTGAATCTGGGCTTTATCGATACGTTCCGTTACTTCAAGCCGAACGAGGCGAATCGTTACTCTTGGTGGTCTTACCAGGAAATGGCTCGTCCAAAAAACAATGGTTGGAGAATTGATTATATTTGTATCTCGAAAGGTCTGGAGAAAAATCTGGTTTCGGCAGATATTCTGGATCAAGTTGAAGGTTCCGATCACTGCCCAGTGGTTGCGACTTTGGAATTTTAAAAAAGGACTAAGTTATGTTCGTGATTCCTCTTCCCTGGGTGATTGCAGAAATTGTTATTTTCTTTACCTCGGTTCGTTTCTTCGGGTTTTTTAACACAATGATGTTTTACTTTCTGCCGTGTCTGTTGGGTTTCCTGATTGTGAATACGGTGGGGCGTATGGCGATGATGACCCTTCAATCCACGGTTTCACGTGGTCAGTTGCCGGCAAGCAAGCTCTTGCATTCCGGAGCGATCTTTATCGCCGGGTTGGCGTTGCTAGTGCCGACGTTCTTTACGCGATTGCTCGCAATCGTGCTGCTGCTGCCGGGGCTTCGTCACTTGGCGGTGTGGAGATTCAAGCTGTACATGGCCAAGAAAATGGCCAGCGGTTCGGCGCGTGTCTTTAATTTCGGTGCGGGACCCTTTGGCTTCGGTGGGTTTGGCGGAATGGGCGGCGGTGGTCCACAAGCAGGCGGCCCTGGTGGCTTTCAGTATTATGAGTTCCGCAACGATGGCAGTGGCTTTAGAGAAACGCATGAGGATGCGGCTCAGGAGCGTGAGTTGACCGACGTTGAGGTTTTGGATGTCACGCCTTTGGAAATCACGCACGAACAAAAGAAGAAAGACGAGTAGGTACGGACTTACTTTTAGTCGTAGGGATCGTTAAAAAAAAGGCTGGAGATCATCCAGCCTTTTTTATTTCTTGGAGAAAGTGTGTCCGTACCTCTGGGGCGAACTAGTTGTCGACAGAGGTGATGCTGCGCTTTGTGTTTTGTGCGGCGATCACCGGAGCAAAGTATTTTCTAAACATGCTTTGACCCAAGTGCGCGGATTTTACTGTCCAGAATTTTTTGTTAACAGTGATAGCAGCGACTGCGATCTTTCTGTTCTCTTCCAAAGCGTAACCTACGAACCAATCAACGCGGCCCTTAGGGTTGTCTCCCGTTAAGTGACCAGTCTTGCCACCCATTTCGATTTCTTTGTATTTGCGATCTTTAGTGATTGGACGGAAAGATCTGCGGGAAGTTCCGGCCAATACAGTTTGTTCCATCAATTCACGAACTTTAACGGCAGACTCTTTAGTCATCGTCATGCCTTTTTCCATCGTGTGACCTTGATAAACAGTTTTGCCCTCTTTGTCCTGCATCGAGTTCACGATGTAAGGAACAACAACTTTACCATCATTCGCAACAGATGCTGCGATCATCGCGCCTTGCACAGGGCTCATGCGATTTAGCTTGTTGTAACCAGAAGCAGCTTCAGCCATTTCGAAGCCTTTGCCTGGTGGAATGTAGGCAACGCCCATATCCACAGGGAAGTCGGCAGCGATCTCTTGGTTAAACATGAAGCGATTAGAGTATTCATTCAAATCTTCTGGATGAAGATTTTCGATGCTCAAACGGCCAAAGGCTGTATTGATGGAGCGCGCAAAAGCGTCTCTCAAAGAAATCACATTGGTCCAACGAGTCACGCGATCAGAAAGCACGTTCTTTTTGTAAAGCGTGTAAGCGCCGCCGTTGTAGTGAATCTTGTGTTCTGGCTCGATGCCGGCTTTATCCACCGCTGCTGTTGCAGTTACCACTTTGAAAACGGAAGCTGCTGGGAACGTTGCCTGAAGATTCAAATTGTTTCCAGTTGGGTTGTCGCGTTGAAAACTCGACATCGCCAAAACCTCACCAGTCGTGGCATCGATCATGAAGATCGCGCCGTAATCAGGCTTGTAGGCTTTCAGCAGGCGGTCTGCTTCTTGTTGCAATGAAGTGTCGATCGTGTAATTGACCGCAAACTGCTCGTCATCGCCATCCCAATTCAATTTCAACTGAGTGGGCAATTCGTTGTTTTTAATTTTATCATTCAGCGCATGCGCAATTTGTGCGCGCTGTTCGATTTGTGATTGAAGTTGTTTTTCAGCCTTTGCTTCGGGTGTGGCAGAGGCCGTGAAGCCCATCAGAGAATAGAGTGCCACTCCACAAACGCCTGAAAATACGAATAGTTTTAACAAGTTAGGTTTTCTATTAGATCGCATATCTTTTAATCGTAGCACCATATTTTTGTCAGTTTCAAGGCCATTCTCAGAAGAAGTCACTTGAAACTGGCTCAGAGTGCGACTTTTAAGGGTTATGACGTGACTCGCGCAATAATTTGGACTAAAGACTTAAGTCCATGAAGACTAAAGAACGCATCCTCGTTACCTCCATAGAACTCTTTAATCGCAGTGGTGTTGTCGCTGTGACAACCAATCACATCGCGAAAGCCATGGATATCAGCCCTGGAAATCTTTATTTCCACTATGACAACAAGGAAGAAATTCTGGTCGAGCTTTTCACTCGTATGTGCAAAGAGACTTACGATGTATGGCGTCCTCGCCGCGTTAAGAAAGTCATTCCTCAGGATTTCATCAACGACAATTTCGATCTTTACTGGCGCTATCGTTTTTTCCATCGCGAGATGTATGCGCTTCGCCGCAAGGATCTTGAGCTGGCCAAGATGTGGAGAGCCCACATTCAAAAAATGATGAAATTAATGGTGATCCTGTACCGTCAATGGGTTCGTGAAGGCAAGATGGTCAAAATCAACGACGTTCACGAAATGCAGTACGTGGCAGAGTCTTTGTTGGCAATGTCGACGACCTTCCTGCAGTTCTTTGAATCAGCGGAGCGCCAACCAGGTCGCCGCACGATTGAGCGCGGAAAGCGCCACGTAACGCGTCTTCTGTACCCTTACACAGCTGGCGACACAAAAGACGAGTTTGAAAAAATTCTCAAGTCCTAGCCGTTTTTGTCACCTCTCCCCTCTGTAAAATCGAGTAGAGGTGGCAGAGTCATTGCTTATAGGAAATCTATCAACACGAAAGGTTTCTTCATGAAGGCAATGATCACTGCGTTTTTGTTCTTACTGACGGCAACTGCTTCTGCGAATACCAATTCAGAAAAATGCACGGCTTTAAAGGCCGAGCTCATCGCAATGCAGGCGGCTCAGGCGCAGATCATGAACAGCCTTGTGAGCAATCACGAAACCTTCGCATCGACCCTGGAAGAGTACTCCGACAATTTGACGGGTGCTTCGGGTCAATCCTCTAAGAAATCAATCACCAGAGACATGAAATCCTCGGCGAAGGCCTTTCGCACACGTGGGGTGCAGGGCAAGCGCATGGCTGAAAAGCTTCAGCTAGGCACCGAGGACCTTCTAAATCGTGTTTCTGAGTGTCTATAGGCGGCTCGGGGGAGCTAGCCCTATAGCAGAGGGGGCTCGAGGGCGACCGAAGTCTAGTAGGTCGCCTTTCGTTAAAATCGTCCGATCAATATCTCAATCCGAGAATCCATTGCGTTTGAAAAGCAGCTCTATTTCCTTTTAAAAGTCCCAGGTGTATAATTTAACGCTCAGCATGATGTGAAAGAAGATGTCATGATGTCCGGAAAACCGGGTATTTAGCATAGTCGCATCATTGTCCACAAACATTGAAATAGTAGTATTATCAATGAGTTGTATAGCTGTAAGTTGATGTAAGATTTTTTGCTTGCAAAAAATACAGGGCTGGAACTTAATAGTTCAGTTCCAAATTGGCACTCAAGTCTCGATGGAACGAGGGGGGCAGTATGGCTATCTCTGAAAAGTTGGTCGGCGAATGCAGACAGCGACTTTTGCAATCGAAGCAGGACATCCTGAACAGGGTTAAAGAAGCTCGATTGAATTTGGACCAGAACGAGGAAAAGGGCGGCGACGAAGGCGATCAAACAGTTCGCGTTCTTGCTGAACAAGAATTCCTTAGCATGCACGAAAGACTTCGTTCGCAGCTAATGGAAATCGAATCGGCTCTGGCACGTATCGAAAACGGTTCTTTCGGTTTCTGCGAAGAAACTGAAGAGGAAATTGAGCCAGAACGTCTGCGCGCAATTCCTTGGACTCGTCTAAGCATCGAAGGTGCTGAGATTCGCGAGTCAGTGAACAAACGCTACGCTCGCGGTTAAGAGCATTGAATTAGATATCTAGAGGGGATTGAAAGGGAGTGGGGCTATGCCTTATTCCCTTTCGTATTTTAAGGGCTGCTAGTGTCACCGAAAAACGTCATTCCCGAGCAAATTGACCCTGTAATCGAACGGGTTGACTCCACTTCCCTGAAAATCAGGCACTAACCTTGCTGTAAATATCTTCGTGAAGGAGATATTCACCATGCGTCTCAAAATGAAACATTTCAGATCACTGTTGTTTTCGTTGGTTCTGCTGTTGGTGTCCCTTGCGGGCGCAGCGGAATGGTCAGAGATCGCAAACTCCCAGCACTCGCTAAGAAGCCTTGGAAAAGAATTTTATGTTGATGTTCCAGTGGCACCAATCCAGGGGGCGCGTTTGATTTTGTTCAATGCGGATGCCGCAAAGAGATTGGGCCTTGAAGTTCCCGCGGATCCTGCGGTCCTTGAGAAAGTTATCCTGGATAACTTTGCTCTTTTCGTGAATCCAGAAAATCCAACGAAACACATGATGGCCACTTACTATCAGGACTCTGGCAGAAAAGGCCCTGGTGAGGCAAATGGCGATGGCCGTGCTGTTTGGACCGGTGAAAGCAAATTAGGTAATGGATCCGTTGATTTTGTACTTAAAGGAATCGGTGTCACTCCTCTGGCTTGGACAAATCACCCTGAATCGGGTCATAAGGATGGCTTGCAGGCCGTAGGCGAAGCGGTCCACAGCTTTGTTCACAGCGAGGCGAATTTTAAAAATGGGCTGGATAGCACTGTCGATTTGGCGGTGATCGAGATTCCACTGCAAAAAGAGAACAAGTATACCGGAAAAATGGAAAATGCCACCATCACTCTGCGTGCTGGCGATCAATTCCGTGTTGCTCATCTGGCCTATCATAGTGATAACATTTCAAATCAAAAGAAGTTTTTCAATTATATCATGGATCGTGAATTTCGAGTTAAAGACCCCGTGGAGTACTTCCGTCAGTTCACTTTGAATTTGTCGGAGGAAGCGGCTCGTATGTACGACCTGCATGCAGTACATGGTAGCCCCACGCTGGGCAATCGTTCACTTCGCGGGTCGACCATTGATATGGGTACCTTCCGCTACCTTGATGCGAATCATGGCGAGTACAGCTATTTGTTCAATCGAATGTTCCACAGGAAGCAAAAGGAGCAAATGCGCTCCTATATCAGAAATAATTTGGACTTTCTGCTTTCAACCGGTGTGATCGCCAGAGAACAGTATCCGACAATCTCGGCAATGGGAGATCGACTGTTTGATGATACCTATAAAGAGACACTGACAAAGCTGTGGCTGGGGCGTTTGGGTCTGAATGAAATGCAGATGGCTAAAATTGGTCCCGAAATTAGATCTCGTTTTTATTTGGATGTCTTCAGATTGTACGAAGAGTCTGCAAATACTAAAACGACCCTGGCGGGGCAGGAGATTAAGCCCGCAGCCATTGATGTCAGACAGATTTTTAAAAATATCCTGGCTCATCTTTCGGAGGGAGGAGACCTTAACAAGCTGACTCCGGTCAAGCGCCCTTGGATGAATTCGGATCGCAGTTATTTGTATCGTGATTTTAAAGACACTGCTGCCTATATCATTCGCTCACTCGATTTGAGCAAAGACGAATGGCGCGAATTGTATCTTCGCAATCAGAAGGCGAATGCCAGCGTTCGTGAGGTTCCGACTGACGATCTGTTCTTTCAAAAAGAGAAAGTCATCACAGAAATGATCGAGAAAAAGAAAAGTTACGTCGAAATTTCAAAAGTCGCCATGGATTCAGTTAACGACCTTGTGGATGATCTGTTGGAGCGAACAGCGCAGCCCGAGGGATACAGAATGATGTCGGGCTTAAAAAAATCCACAGCAGTTGCCGTTCGCTGTGAGAAAGTATTCTTTTAGAAGTTAACACCCAAGCCAACAGTTCCATAGAATGTCGACAGAGTCGCACCGGATTCGTCGGCATTGGTGAAATCATATTTCTTCACACCAAAACCAAGCTCACCGAAGAAATTATTGGTCCACAAAACTTTTCCGTGGAAGTTCAACAAGAAGTCATTACCCATTTTGGTGCCACTGTCGGTGGAACCAAAGAATTGGATGTATTCCATATCCACGAATTTTGGATACTTCATGAACGGGATGTAGTTTAAAAGATCGTCGAAAGCCTTCGGCATCGAACGAGCCCAGAATAGACCGGCTCCCATCTTATTTGCCTTTTGTTCGCCAATCGTCAGCGCTTCGTAGGCAAAGATGGCTCCGACAGTCTCGTCGCGCTCCCACAAACCTTGCGAGAATCTGTAGCGAAGGTCGACCTCAGTGGAATTAAGAGATACCTTTTCAGTCTCATCGTTTTCTTTGGTCGCAGTCACGTCAGCCAGGGATGTGAAGTACTTGGCAGATACACCCCAACGTTGTTTTGATAGATAGCGATTTTGCCAATCAAACAAATCATTGAACCAGTATTGCAGGTGGACTTCGCCAACGAAGGTGGAGCCGCCTTGAGTTGTGGAAATACCACTCAGTCGCAAGCTCGCTTCACCTGCACCACCGCGGTAAACTTCAATATAAGCTTTGTGCGGTTCAGTTTTGGATTGTTCGCCTTCTGAAACCAAAAGTTGCGGTTTATTCAATTGGTATTTTTGATCGGCCGAGAACTTCCAGTTGCGGAGATCAGAATCCTTGTCTTTTTCATCCAAGGGCTCCAAGCCTTCAACCTTGGCGTCCTTGTTCACCTTGATCTTCATTTGATCCTTGGTGCTGTAAGTGCCTTGCAGGACGTCTTTATGAGCGAAAAGACGATCCTTCTGTTTTGGATAGTTTTTAATTTCCAATTCATAAGTGAAAACACCGCCGTATTTTCCGGCAAAATGAAGTCGTGGATTTTTCAGTGCCACGTCCATCTCCCAAAGATCACTTGGCTCTGCGATGGTTTTTTGAAAACCCAGAGTTTTGGTGATAGCTCCATAGATGATTCTTGGAGTGACTTTGGAATCACCAACCGGAGCAGGCAGGGCACCTTTAAAGGTGATGGCATCCTTGTTTGTGCTTTCGATGAAGTCGCGCAGGTCGGGTTGAATAGGTTCAGACATGAATTCGTACGTGGCACCCGATTTCAGAGTTGCCAGGAAGCCCACCGGGGCGCCAATGGCGACTTCCAGATTGTCTTTCAGGTTTTTGCGCTCTTCATTTAAGGCAATAATTCGCGGAGTGGCATCAGATTTTACGTAATCCAGGATGATTTCGTCGCCTTTGATCTCGATACCGTAGTTCTGAGTACACATTGCCGTGAAACCTTTTTCGATTTCAGAGCGCAGACAGAAGCGAAAGTTATTTCCAGATTGCCACTGAGGGCCTTTTTCGCTCTTAAGATCGAATTTCCAGTCACCGGACTTGTCCACTTTGGTTTTCCAAAGTTCTTTACCAAAACTGTCGATGATCGACAGATCACCAGATTGCATGATGGTCGTATCCCAAGTGACTTTTAACTGACCGTTTTCAACGTCAGCTGCCAGGGAGTCGCTATTGAAGACGTAGTCCGCGATTTTAAGTGAGTTGCCTTTGTCGGATTTCAAATCGTAGGCAATCACCGGAGCTTTGATTTTTACATCAGGCTCGCTGACTGCAAAAAACAAAGGCCGAGTATAGTCGTCGGATTCCTTAGGTTCAGCAGCCGGAGTTTCAGCAGCAACTGGAGTCGCAGTTGGCGATGGTTGTGCGGCAACAGGTGTTGCTTCGGGAGCTGGGCTCGCGGGCTTTGCGTTTTCTGTTGCGGTTGTTTTTGCAGAGCTTTTTTTAGTGGATTTCTTTGTTTGTGCTGATGTGCTGATTGAAAAGGAAACCAACGCCATCACAATCAAGCTGCTAATGCTAATTTTCATTCTACGTCCCGGTTAGCTGTTTCTTAACATTATGAGAGAAGCCTAGGGGACAGAGCAATAGCGTGGATAAGGATTAGGACTGAAGGCGATATAAATGAACTGAGCGACAGCACCGTCTTAAACTGGGATTAGAATTTGCGAATAAGACCCACAACAATCCCGCGAATCTCGACCTGATCAGGTGAGTACCACATGGACTTCATGGTTGAGTTTGATGGACGCAGCTCAACCTGTTTTTCGGAAGCACCACTTTCGGGACGGGCGCGCAGATAAATGCGCTTCACGGTCGCTTCATTGTCCACTGTCGCCACGACGATATCGCCATTGCCCGCGGACTTCTGCTCCTGAACAAGGATGATATCCTCATCGAAGATGCCATCTTCGATCATTGAATCGCCTTGAACCTTAAGAGCAAAAGACTTGGAAGGGTTGCGTACCATTGAAGGTGGCACATCAACGAACTCATCGTGTTTGAAATTTTCAATTGGCTGACCCGCTGCTACTTTCCCAAGTAAGGGAAGGGACAGGATCTCGTCACGAGCCTGGAGGAGCTTAGTGCGATGAGATCCCGTCGTCGTCGAGACTTTTGCTTGCAAGTGATCCTGAACAGCCGAAGCTGAATGAAGCACTTGGATGGCTCTTTTTTGGTTCACCGGGTTGGTGATATAGCCTTTGGTCGTTAATTGTTTCAGATAATTCTGAACTGAATTGAACGAGGCTAGACCAAAATGATCCTTAATTTCCTGATATGACGGAGAAATACCTGAACTTAAGATGTGGGCCTCGATGTACTCGAGAACCGATTTTTCTTTAGGCGTCAGTGATGGGAGGGGCAATTTCTTTGTCATAACTTACATACAACCTACAGTGTAAATAATATGTAAGTCAAAAAGAAAATGGTCCAGTTTTCTGCTTTACGATCTGCGCCATCGATAAATTGGAAAGCCCCAACAGTGGCGACTGCTGGGGCCATTTATTTAGTGGTTCTTATAGAATATTAAGTGCGAATTATTCTTTGCGAGGGCATTCTTTTTTAGCCTCGTCACAGACTGTATCTAGCTTGGCAATCTCTGGCTTCGCTTCAGATGCAATTTGGCGAGAAACTGTAGCCGGAGGGCTGTTTTGCGCGTGACTGACCGGCGTCATCGAGCAGTTTTGGTAGAAGAGTATCACGACGGGATTTATTACCAACATCGCGACAAAACTAAAACTACCTTTGTTAACCATACCATCCTCCTAAAACACAACAATGGGTGCTAAAAATCACACCTTTTACATTACGGACGTTTGGCGGTAAGACTTTAGTCGTTTTCTAGCCTTTCTCAGATTGGCGCAAAAAAAGGCGTTTTCTCATCTTGAGAGAATTTAAAGACGTGGGATAATAGAAAGTAATGATGAAGCCACTTCGTTACCTAATAGCAAGTTTGATATGTATTCTCGCAGGAACTAATGCTGCCCAAGCAGAGTTCACTAATCTTTCAGAGACCTGCGTGAATGATCTTAAAAAATTCCCAGGGGCGTGGGATGACAAACTATTGAAGCAAGCATGTGCCAAAGTAGTTATGGATCCACAATGTGTGAGCGTTGAGGGCAGACCTATTTATCACTACGATAAAATGTCCAGCGAACTGGGGTCCAAGAAAGTTTTGGTTATCAGTTTGATCCATGGTGATGAAACACATGCGGGCACTGTGGGACGTTATTGGATGGAGCGCTTGGAAGGAATTGATCCAAGAAATTCCTGGAGAGTCGTTCCCGTCATGAATCCGGATGGTGTTAAGTACAAAACCCGCACCAATGCGAACAAAATTGATGTGAATAGAAATTTCCCAACAAAAGATTGGGAAGTAGGCGCTGTCGATGCGTGGAAAAAATCAACGAAAGAAAATCCTCGTCGCTTCCCGGGTAAAGAGGGCGGTAGTGAGCCTGAAACCAAATGTGCGATTCACCACATTGATGATTTCAAGCCTGACTTCATCGTCTCTGTTCATACGCCGTTGAAGGTGTTGGATTTTGATGGTCCGAAATTTTCTCCGCCACCGAAGTTCGATTATCTTCCGTGGAAATCCTTGGGGAATTATCCGGGCAGCTTGGGTCGCTATATGTGGATGGAGCGCAACACTCCGGTGTTGACGATGGAGTTGAAGGAAAATCTTCCGCCGAATCTGGCACCGTTTGATAAGCTTCAGGATATCATCGGTACGCTGGTGAAACTGGATGCGGCAAGAAAAGCCTCCAATACTTCCTCGGCAAATCCTCCGAGTAAATATCTCCCCCTGGCTTTTGATGTGAATCAATAAACGAAAAAACCCGCTGCGAAGCGGGTTTTTTATTTTTAGCTGAGTGTGAAAATTTCTTTCAAATCCTGATCCACTTGCGGCGTGATATTCACTTTCAGTGCGCCCAGGTTTTCCTGCAACTGCTCCACATTAGTTGCTCCCAGAATCACACTGCTCATGCCCGGTTGCGCTGCCACCCACGCCAATGCCAGCTGCGTGCGCGAACATTCCAGGGCGTCAGAGATTTTCTTCATCTGCTTTACGCGATTTACATTCTGCTCGTTGTAAAGTGATTCGCGAAGATTATCCATACGGGCAAGACGTCCCTCGGTGATGCCGCCATCATATTTCCCGGTCAGCAATCCCGAAGCCAGTGGCGACCAGGTGACCAGGCCCATCCCGTGTTCCAGTGCCTTGGGTTGTGCGTTGGATTCAAATTTCTGGCGCGCGATCAGACTGTACTGTGGTTGTTCCACCTGCGGTTTGTAGTAGCCACGCTTGTCACAGACATCCATCGCTTCCTGAATTTGTTCAGCAGTCCATTCGCTGGTGCCCCAATACAAAATTTTTCCGTGATGAATCAGATCGTCCATGATGCGAATGGTTTCCTCAACCGGAGTGTCTTCGTCAAAGCGATGGCAAAAATAGATGTCCAAGTACTCAGTGCCGATTCTTTGCAGGCTTCTGTTCACGGATTCCAGAATGTGCTTTCGTGAAAGGCCCTTATCGTTGATGTTTTCACTCATTGGCCAGAAAACTTTTGAAGAGATCACCAGTTCATGGCGGGGGAGTTCTTTCAAGGCACCGCCCATCATGCGTTCGGCATCACCCTTGGCATAGACATCAGCAATATCGAAAAAATTTATTCCCGATTCATAGGCATGATGAAGAATGCTGCGAATGGAAGTGAAGTCTTTGACGGAGCCACCGAAGGTCGTCCAGCCTCCCAACGAAAAAGTGGAAAGCTTAAGGCCGCATCGGCCCATACTGCGAAAGGACATGTTTTGATTGGACATAAAAAACTCCCTTCAGTGGAGATCTTCCGACTGAAGAGGGTGAGAGTAAAGCTTAGTGCAGGACAGGTGGCTGTAAGTAGTGGTTGATTTCAACCAACCGATCTTGATGGCTCACAACGGAGTCCTGGATTTCCATCAACTTCAGCATCAAGTTGTCTTTTGCCAACTTGATCGCCAGAAAGATGTCGCTGTGGACTCCTTCGGCTTCGACTTTGGCGTCGCCTTCAGTGAGGACAATCGCAATGCGAAACAATTTGCTCAAATCGCGACGATCGAACTCCTTGCCCTCTGTTTCATACTGAAGCGCGAGTTTTTTAGGATTCCGGGCAACGACTGTGACCACTGTTTCCGGCGTCACAAAGCCGTCAAACTCGTTGATCATTTGATAGATGAACGACTTAACTTCCGGGTTTTCTTCAATAAGTTGAATGGTGGGGTTTTGAAGGTTCGTCATAGGCGGCCTCCTTTTCCTTATTATCAGTTTAACAATGGGGTTGGAATTTGTCTGGTCAAGTTGGCGTCGGCATGAAAAATAATTTGAAAACCAATAGGTTTGATTTAGAATCGCAGACCTGGACTAAAGATGTGTGTCATTGTGAGACGTAATGAAATTAGAAGCTGGCTGGAAATCAAGATTACAAAGTGAGCTCGACAACGATTCGATGAAGAAGCTGACAGCTTTTCTGCAGAAGGAATCCAAGTCGGGGAAAACCATTTACCCTCAGGGAGATGAGTATTTTGCAGCTTTTAATTTGACGCCTCTGGATAAGGTGAAGGTTGTGATTGTGGGGCAAGATCCCTATCACGGTCCTGGCCAGGCCCATGGTTTGTGCTTTTCAGTCCGCGAGGGCGTGCGTTTTCCTCCCTCTCTTTTAAACATATTTAAAGAACTTAAAAGTGATATGGGTGTCGAGATTCCTAAAAGTGGATCTCTGATGAAGTGGGCGGAGCACGGTGTGCTTTTGCTTAACGCAGTTTTGACCGTCGAAGACGGCAAAGCGGCAGCCCATTCGGGCAAAGGGTGGGAACAGTTCACGGATCGAGTCATTCACGTGCTTAACGAAGAGCGTGAAAACCTGGTGTTCATCCTTTGGGGAGCCTATGCCCAAAAGAAAGCGGCTTTCGTGGATCGCAAAAAACACTTTGTCATTGAGTCGGTGCATCCGTCGCCATTGTCGGCACATCGCGGCTTTTTTGGAACAAAGCCCTTCTCAAAAGCCAATGAGTATCTGACGTCCAAGGGCAAAGAGCCTGTGGACTGGAGCCTTTAGGACATGTAAACTGGTCTCCTTGAATTACAAGTTGAATTACAAGGAGACTTTCATGAAATCTGTTTTCGCACTTTTCATCGCACTTGCCGCATTCCAACCTTCATTCGCTACAACATCTGAAGATGTAAAACAAAAAACATCTGAAGCAGCAGCTTCGGCTGTGAACTATACAAAAGCACAACAAGAAGCTTTCCAAAAAGAGATGGAAGCAAAACTTGCTGAAATGAAAAAAGAGATCGCAGAACTGAAAAAATCCGCAGCTGCGAAAACTGGCGAAGCCAAAAATGAAATGAATCAGCAAATCAACAGCCTTGAGAAAAAACAAGATGGCATGACCAAGGATCTGGCGCAGTTGAAAAAAAGCTCTGGCAAAGCCTGGGGTCACATGAAAGATGGCATGAGCAAAGCCTGGGACTCCATCACTGACTCGTATTCCAAAGCCAAAGCTGAATACGCTGAGCAAAAGTAATCTTAAAATGAAGTTACAAAGCACGCTTGTTTTTTCCAACGAACTTCCCCCGGTAAAAAAGCTGGGGGAGGAAATTCTTCTGATTTACGATCAGATCCTGGCACAAAAATCCCCGTCGTTCGGAAAATGGGCGAAAGGGATTTCCTTAAAGTATCCGGTGAAAGCCGGTGAGCACCTAAAAGATATCGAACAGTTTCCCCGCCATATCAAAGCGATCACCAAGTTGACCGAGCAGACTTCAGTGAAGAAGCTGACTGTCGTGGTTGTGGGTGGGGGAAGTGTTGGGGATTTTGGTGGCTTTGTTGCCAGTATTTTGAAGCGCGGTGTGCGCCTGATTAATATTCCAAGCACCTGGCTGGCGGCCATTGATTCAGCTCACGGTGGCAAGACAGCTCTTAATGTTGGTGGGGCCAAGAATCAGATCGGGACTTTTTATCCTGCAGATCAGATTATCATGGTTCGCACTGTGCTGATGGCCCAACCTGAAGCCCGGGCCTTTGAGGGCTTTGGTGAGTTGATTAAAATTTCCCTGATCGAGGGCGGTAAACTTTGGTCTTCGTTGGCGAAAGAAAAACAGATAAACTCCAAAACTTTGTGGAAGTATCTGGAAGCGGCCGTTCACGCAAAATACAAAGTGGTTGCAAAAGATCCCCATGAGAAAAAAGGAATTCGTCATGTCCTGAATCTGGGACATACCATCGGTCATGTGCTGGAAAGCCATTACGAACTCCCCCATGGAATCGCCATCAATTACGGTTTGAATTTTGCCCTGCGCTTCAGTGTGCAGAAAAAAGTCATGAAGCCCGCCGAGGCGTCTCGTCTTTTCGGTGAGCCGGTGATGGGATTCTTGTTGTCTCCATTGCGGGATGATCTGATTTCAGTCAAAAGCAGTGACCTTGCGGAATACCGTCGACTGTTGTTAAGCGATAAAAAGAAAACGAAAGCGGCAACGCTGCGTTTTGTTTTTGTTAAAAAACCTGGAAAGACGGTGATTCAGGAAGTGACAGTGGACGATCTGTTGATCGAGCTTTGTCGTCAGCGTGAAGAGGAGCTTCATGGCTGATTTTCGTTTTCAAGGGAGCATTCCTGGTTCCAAATCCGTCTTCAATCGCGCATTGATTGTTAAAAGTTATTTTCCGGTGTTGGATTTACACGGATTCGCGGATTGCGATGATGTGCGCTTTATGCGTGAGGGACTGAAGGGAATCAAAGAACGCAGTCGCATTGATTGCGGTGAGGGCGGAACCACATTTCGGTTCATGGCCTTGCGGGCCTCCCGTGTTCGCGGCGTGCATATTTTAAAAGGAACTCCTCGTCTGATGTCGCGCCCTCAGCATGGTCTGATCGATTTATTGCAACAGCTGGGGATTCAGGCGCAGATCAAAAAAAATGAAATGCATATCGTCAGCGAAGGCTGGAAAAAGTTTAAAAACCGCGTGATCAAAGTCGACACGACGGAATCCTCCCAATATGCATCAGCTTTGATTTTAAATTCATGGCTATTGGATTTCGATCTGGAATTTCAATTGGTGGGCAGCAAAGTTTCTGAAAGTTACTTTCTGCTGACTTTGGAAATGCTTAAAAAAATGGGTCTTCGGATCAAACAGACTCCGACCGGGTATCTGGTTCCTATGGGACAGCGCCTGGAAAAATTGTCTTTCGATGTGGAAGCCGACATGAGTTCGATGTTCACGATGGCCGCGGCCGGTGTGCTTGCTGGTGAATCGGTGATCGAAAATTATCCTGAGCAAACACAACAGCCGGACAAGGTGTTTGTGGACATCTTCAAAAAAATGGGCGCGCAGGTTGATCTGGATGAAAGAACCTTAACAGTCAGAAAGCCTCAGCATTTAAAAGCTGTGGAATGGAACTTGTTTCAATGCCCGGATTTATTTCCGGTGTTGGCGGTTGTGTGCAGCTTTGCTGAAGGCACCTCCAAATTGCATGGAGCTCCGCAACTGGTGGCCAAGGAATCAAACCGTATCGCAAAAGTGGCGGACCTGTTAACCTTGTTGGGCATTCAGCATGAGGTTTTGGAGGACGGCATGATAATTCATGGTAATCCACAACAATCACTGAAAAAAGGTGTCGTTTTCAATCCTGACGAGGACCATCGCATGGTGATGGCTGCGGTTCTGATGAAACTAAAAGGTCACCAAATTAAAATACAGCATCCAGAGGCCATCAACAAAAGCTTCCCGGAATTCTGGGACATGATTGGAATCAAACCATGATCACACTCATCATCGGTCATCGCGGCACGGGAAAAACGGATTTGGTCAAGCGCATGCAGCTGACCATGTCCCATCCGGAAGTTGCATATTTGGATTTGGATGATGAGATCGAGAAGCGCATAGGGAAAACCATTCGCGAATTGTTTTTGGAGCACGGGGAAGCCTATTTTCGGGAAATGGAAAAACAAATTTTCCTGGAAGTGTTGCAAAAACCTTATCGCGATATTTTTTTAGTCTTGGGTGCGGGCTTTGATGTGACGACTGTACCTGCGGATTTGCATGTTTTATGGGTAAAGCGGCAAACCGACTTGGACGGCCGGATTTTCTTAAACAGACCTCGTTTGAATCCGGATATGTCGCCGTTGCAGGAGTATATCAAGCGCGCCAGCCCTCGTGAGGTTCGCTACCAGGAAGTCGCCGATGAAGTGTATTTGATGCCGGAAGGAATTTTCGAGCATCATCATCAGGTGCTGGGGCTGGAAAGACGAATCCTTTCTGGTCAATTGCATAACATTACCGGTGGTATCACCGTGGAATCCTCGGTTTTTAAAAAAGCTCAGCGCTTTGAACTTTTTAAAAAACGCTATGCCGGCCGGGGCGTGGATTATTTTGAATTGCGCGATGACTTCCTGAATGAAGACCAGATTCTGCAGTTCATCCAGGCGATGCCGGAGGAGAAAATCGTTTTCTCTTTCCGTGCAGTGAAAGACCGCGCGGATTGGTGGAGCTCGGAGAAGGCGCAGTTTATTCTGCAAAAAGCCTCATGGATCGACTGGCCGCTGGAGCTGGGTGTGCCGACCGAAGTTCTGGATCGTCTGGCAAAAGAGAAAATTATTTTATCCGCCCACGAAAGTGTTCATCTTTTTGATTTGCAAAAGCTCGAGAATGAAGTGGGGCATCTTAAATTCGCTCCGTTGATTGAAAGCTTTTCTGATCTGCAGCGTTTGAACAAGTGGCAACAGGAGCAGGATGATTCCCGCAGCTTCCTGCCGCGTTCAAAGGATGGTCGCTGGGCCTGGTACCGCTTGTTGCAAAAAGGCCGTCAGATGATCAACTTCTGGCGCGAGGGCCAAGGCAGTGCTGGTGACCAGCCAAGTTTATTTCATTGGATGATGACTCCAATAGCAGCGAAAAGTTTTGCCGCGGTTTTGGGAGATCCGGTCGATCACAGCTTTACTCCCGTCGAGCATTCAGATTTTTTTGCATCACGGAACCTGCCGGTATTTGCAATCCGTATTTCTCGTGAAGAGTGGGACGTGGCGATGCCGATTTTGCAGGAGTTGGGATTGCAGTATGCAGCTGTGACCTCGCCTCACAAAGAGCGCGCGGCCAGATGGTGCTACCATCCGACACTTCCCGCGGTGAACACTTTGTACTTCAATAGAAAGACTTCCAAGTGGATGGGAACCTCCACGGATGAAGCGGGCTTTGTGGAGCTGATCGAGGGCGTGGGAATGCTGGCGCCGCTGCAAAAAGAGATTGCAGTGTGGGGCGGTGGCGGAACTTTGCCGATGATTGAAAAAGTACTTCCCCACGCCAGTTATTACTCGGCTCGAACGGGGGAGTTGCGTGAAGGGTCAGAGTCTGCGGACGGCGTAAATCCGAAAGTGGTTATTTGGGCGGCTCCCAGAGTGGATGATACCTACATGCCACCGGCTGACTGGACGCCGGCTATGATATTTGATTTAAATTACAAAGAAGACTCTGTGGGGCGCGAGTATGCCCAACTAGCCAAGGCCAATTATGAGTCCGGATTAAAGATGTTCGTGGCTCAGGCACAGCAACAAAGAATGTTTTGGAAAGAGTGCGAGGAAAAAGCATGAGTTCAGCTAATCAGTTTGGTTCGCGTTTTACGATGACCTCTTTTGGAGAGAGTCATGGAACTGCACTTGGGGTTTTGATCGATGGCTGTCCAGCGGGCGTGCACTTTGATTCTGAAGTTTTGACTCGGGAATTGGAAAGACGCAGACCGGGCCATCACGGCTCAGGTCAAATCGTTTCCGGTCGCCAGGAGGCTGATCAGGCAGAAGTTCTGAGTGGTGTTTTCGATGGGAAAACTTTGGGAACTCCGATTGCCATTATTGTTCGCAATCAGGATGCACGTTCTCAGGACTATGATAAAATTCAAAAAGCACCACGGGCCGGTCATGCGGATGATATGTGGAAAAATAAATTCGGTCACAGTGATCATCGCGGTGGCGGCCGTTCGTCAGGACGTGAAACCGTTTCGCGAGTCATGGCAGGTGCCGTGGCAAAAATGCTGATGACCGAAGTCAGTTCGCGCACCAAAGTGATTGGTTATGCTTCGCAGATCGGTCCCATTGATTTGCCGGATACGGATCGCAAGAACGTTAAGAATGTTAATGTGGATTCCTTTCAGGCAAGATTTCCCTCCAAAGACGATCAGCAAGTGGCTGATCTGCTAAAGAAAGCCCAGGAAAGCGGTGATAGTTACGGGGGCATCGCTGAAATCCTGATTCAGGCTCCACCGGCCTCTTTGGGGCAACCGGTATTCCATAAGTTAAAGTCTGATCTGGCTCAGGCTTTCATGAGCGTTGGTGCGACCAACGGATTTGAGCTGGGTTTGGGTTTTGAGTCTGTGAAAGTGCCGGGCACTGATTTTCATCAGGGTCATCAGGAAGTCTATGGCGGTATTCGCGGTGGCATTTCGACAGGCGAGGATATTTTATTAAGAGTTTCGTTTAAGCCAACCAGTTCGATTTTGGATGTGGCGAAAAAAGGTCGTCACGATCCGTGCATAGTGACACGGGCAATCCCGGTCCTCGAGGCCATGACATGGCTGGTATTGGCAGACCACTACCTCTGGGCTAAAACAGACAAACTCTAAAGGGGCAATTATGGTTTCTGATATTTTCACACCTGAATGGTGGACTGAAGTTCCTGGTTTTGATTTCAAAGACATTACTTATCATCGCGCTAAAGATCAGGGCACGGTTCGTATTGCCTTCAATCGTCCTGAAGTGCGCAATGCTTTCCGCCCGCAAACAGTGGACGAACTTTATATCGCCCTGGAGCACGCTCGCGTGACTCCTGATGTGGGTGTGGTGCTGATCACTGGAAATGGTCCTTCTCCGAAAGATGCCGGCTGGGCATTCTGTTCCGGTGGCGATCAACGCATTCGCGGTAAAGATGGCTACAAGTACGAAGACAAGGAAGCTGCTGGTAAAGCGGACCTTGCACGCTTGGGTCGTTTGCATATCCTGGAAGTTCAACGTTTGATTCGCTTCATGCCTAAGATCGTTGTGGCTGTTGTGCCAGGCTGGGCTGTGGGTGGTGGTCACTCACTTCATGTGGTCTGCGATCTGACTTTGGCCAGCAAAGAACATGCGATCTTCAAACAAACGGATCCGGATGTGGCAAGCTTCGACAGCGGTTACGGTTCTGCCTATCTGGCTCGTATGGTGGGTCAAAAACGTGCTCGTGAAATCTTCTTCCTGGGTCGTAACTACTCGGCACAAGAGGCCTTTGAGATGGGTATGGTGAACGCCGTTATTCCTCACAAGGATCTTGAGAAGGTTGCTTTGGAGTGGGCTGCTGAAATGAACACGAAAAGTCCAACCGCAATGCGCATGCTGAAGTTCGGTTTCAACATGATCGATGATGGTCTGGTGGGACAGCAATTGTTTGCAGGTGAGGCAACCAGACTGGCTTACGGTACTGAAGAAGCAGTCGAAGGCCGCGGAGCTTTCGTCGAGAAACGCGATCGCGATTTCTCCAAGTTCCCTTGGCACTACTAAGAAGGTCTTAGAGGGCTTTTAAAAAACAGACCGAATTAGGTACAAATTATTATTTAGTGGGAGGAGAATAAAGCCATGAAACGGCGTTGTCTCCTCCTTCTTTTTATGACGCTTTTTATCTCGGGTTGCCCAACTCGGGAACAGCCAAAAATTCCTCCACCAAAACCACCGGAACCTCAGACAGAGACTCAAAACAAACAAGATGTGGGTTTAAATCACCGTCAATTGGATCAATTGGGTGGAATGGCCCCATTGGTGGGGCCTGGCGTCTATTTCTTAGTGATGCTCGCATAGAAAAATCTGCCGAAATTCATTTTCATTGGCCCTGAGGTTTGACCCCCGGAGTGAAATTAGGTACCACAAATCCATGACAAATATCTCTACTACGCTTGTGAAATCCCCAAAGGCACTTCCACCCTCTGACCAACTTGGATTTGGTCAATACTTCACAGACCACATGTTTGTGGCCAAGTACGCTGAAGGCAAGGGTTGGTATGAGGCTTCTATCGTTCCCTATGGTCCGCTTTCTGTGGATCCGGGAGCTTCGGTATTGCACTACGGACAAGCGTTGTTTGAAGGGATGAAGGCCTTTCGCCAAAACGACGGCCGTGTTGTCTTCTTCCGCCCTGAGTTCAATTATCACCGCCTGGCAGAGGGTGCAGAACGCATGTGCTTGGAAGCGCCTCCTATGGAGCTTTTCATGCAGGGTCTGCACGAGTTGACGAAAGTTGACGAGCGTTGGATTCCACATCAAAAGGGTACATCCCTTTACATCCGACCGACATTGATCGGGACGGAAGCGTTCTTGGGAGTTCGTCCTTCCCGTGAAACAACATTCTTCATTTTGTTATCTCCAGTGGGCTCTTATTACGCTGAGGGCGCTAAGCCCGTAAAAATCTGGACAGAGGAAAGATATCTTCGTGCAGCACCAGGTGGTTTGGGAGCTGTTAAGGCAGGGGCGAACTACGCCTCCAGCTTGAAGGCCGCTTTGGAGGCCAAACAGAAGGGCTACGCTCAGGTTTTGTGGCTTGATGTGGAGCGCTTGGGTATTGAAGAAGTCGGCACCATGAATGCGTTCTTTGTGTTCAATAATGAAATTGTGACTCCCGCATTGAACGGCAGTATTTTGTCTGGTGGTACCCGTGATGCGATCATTCAGGTTCTTAAGAAGAAAAATCTTCCGATCGTTGAAAGACGTATCACAATCACTGAAGTGATCGAACGCCTAAGTAAAGGTGAGCTGAAAGAAGCTTTCGGTACTGGTACTGCAGCCGTGATTTCACCGATTGGTGTGATTCACTACAACGAGAAAGATTGGACTATCAATAACAACGAAACGGGTCCATTAAGCTCCGAGCTTTACAGTGAAATCACGGGAATCCAGCAGGGAACAATTCCTGATTCGATGGATTGGATTTCTCCTCTGACGTAAAAATTCAGAATGCTGAATAAAAAAAAGGCTGAGATGCGATCTCAGCTTTTTTTTTATTCTTGTTTTCAGAATAGGAACTACAGAATTGCGTTTTCAGCGAATGGCGGCTGACCCGTGATGCATTTGATGTATTTGGGATTGATCACGACATTCTTTTTGCCGTTGAACCAGCGGATTTCCACGCGTTCTTGAGTTTCCATGTGTGTGTAAGTCGCGTGATCACCATACATCACCAAATCCGGTGTGCGCAGGTCTTCAAAGGACTTCACAGCAAGCATGATTTCTTTATTATCCAAGTCATTTACAACCATGTGGCCGCTCAAATCATCAACGATCTGGCCGTCTTTTTGGCCCTGAGTCAGCATGGCATCGAAGGTCTTTTCCAGTTTGGCAAAGTCCTCAGAGTTATGCACAACCCAACCGTGCGCTTGATAATCTTCAGCAGACGGGCAGAACTCACTTGCAAGAGATGTAGAACCTGCAAACAACACAGCAGCAATAATGCATTTCATTTTAGACTCCTTGGAAAGTGCGACTACTTTTTAACTTTCTGAGGTCGGAGTCAATGCGAAGTGGTTGATGAAAACAAAATAAAAAAGGCGTTCTTGGGGAACGCCTTTTTTCGCAATGAGCCGTCTGTGGGGAGTGTATTACTTCACAGTTCCTTTGTAGATGTACGCAATTCCACCGGTCAATGTGATGAACTCGCACTTGGAGAATGCACCCGTTTCATTCATCATCGCCACAAACTCCTCACGGCATGGGAATGCTGCAGAGGACTTTTGCAGATACTCGTAAGCATCTTTTTGTCCCGTCACCAATCCGCCGATTTTTGGCAGAATGTTTTGCGAGTAGAAGTTGTACAATGCGCCGAACAACGGGATGTTCACTTGACCGAACTCAAGGATCATCACTTTACCGCCGGACTTCGTCACGCGAGCCATCTCGGACAAACCTTTTACCGGGTTGCCAACATTGCGGATACCGAAAGAGATGGAAGAGATATCGAAAGAGTCATCAGCATAGTTCAGCTGAGTGACATCGGCTTGTTCAAACTTGATATCAAGGCCTTTGTCAGCCGCTTTGCCCGGAGCCGGGATCAGCATCTCTGCGCAGAAGTCAGTGCCAGTCACTTGACCCGCTGAACCCACTGTTTGTTTGAATTCAATCGCAAGGTCACCTGTGCCAGTGGCGCAGTCCAAAACTCTGTCGCCCAATTTTGCGCCAGAGAACTTAACCAATTTCTTTCTCCACAAGTGGTGAACACCCATGGAAAGCACGTTGTTGCCCTTGTCATAATTCGCAGCAACCTTAGAGAACATGCTGCGGATGATTTCAGGATTTGGAGAGTGTTTTTGTTTCTCAGTGTGCATGTGCTGTCACCTTGTGAAGAGGGCGGTCGATCGCAACCAGGATTCTTTCCAGTTTTCTCATCATCGTTTCGAAATCCTGCAAAGTCAGGGCTTGCATGCCATCTGAAAGTGCTTCGGAAGGACGAGGATGAACTTCCACGATGATACCGTCGGCGCCCACAGCAGCTGCTGCGTAAGCCAGATCCGGAACCAATGCGCGGATGCCCACTGCATGAGAAGGATCCACGATGACTGGAAGATGTGTGTTTTTCTTGGCGAAAGCAACGGCGTTCAGGTCCAGCGTGTTGCGAGTCGCAGTTTCGAAAGTGCGGATACCACGTTCGCAAAGGATAACGTTGTTGTTACCGGCTTTGACCACGTATTCAGAAGCTTTGATCCACTCTTCGATGTAAGCAGCCAAACCACGTTTCAACAATACAGGCTTGTTTTGACGGCCCAGTTCTTTCAGAAGTTCATAGTTCTGCATGGAGCGGGAACCAACTTGGAAACATTCAACCACATCGTAAACTTCAGCGATTTGACGAACGTCAGTCACTTCAGAAACAAGGCTCATGTTCAATTGCTTGCAAACGTCTTTAACCATATCAAAAGCCGAGTTGCCCAAGCCTTGGAACGCGGTTGGGGACGTGCGCATTTTCCAAATGCCACCTCTCAAAAGGTGAGCACCAGAAGCTTTAACACCGGACGCAGTTTCAAGAAATTGTGCGTGGCTCTCGATAGAGCACGGCCCTGCGATTACGGTAAATTCGGGACCCCCAATGTCGAACCCGCCAACATTGACGATTTGGGTTGAGGGACTTGTTTGCATAGTTTGGATTTCCATATTACGAACTCTCACTGTGGATCGGAAACATAACATATCGCCTCTAGGCATTACAAACTTTTTGGACTCGGGGGCCCTCTTGCGCCACAAGGGGCAATGGACTCTTATACAGGGACCATTTAACCCTGTAAAAACTCCCAATAGTTCAGAGATTTCAGTATTTTGCCCTGATTTCTATGAGCAGGAGTCACACCCGTTGTGGTGGGGAACGGCCCAGTTCACGGTTAGTACCTCTGAATTTCAAGCCCTAATTGAAAACCACCTGACCGGAAACCCGCGTCCCGATGGGCCCCTAAGTAAGGCCGAGTGGCAGGAACCACCGGAATCAGATTTCGAAACCGATTTGGAAGTGATCCAAAAAAAGATCGCAAATCAACAAATTCAAAAGGCTGTGCCTGTGGTGTTTGCGCGTTCATCGCAAACGGTGACCAGTGCAGATCGGGCTCGGATGATTTTGAATTTGCTCGCAGCTCCGGAGACTTTGTACGTCTTTGGTTTTTGGCAGAATGGGCAGGGTATTCTAGGGGCCACACCGGAAGTTTTGTTTGATTACGATCGCGGGCTGTTGCAGACGATGGCGCTGGCGGGGACTTGTCCTAAGAGTGACAAAGCCGAACGCGAGTCATTGCTGCTTGATGAAAAAGAAATGCAAGAGCATCATTTCGTTGTTGAGGATCTTAGCAAAAGATTGAGCCAATGGGGACAGGTGCAGAGTCACGGTCCTACGATCCTGGAGCTTCCGACTCTGTACCATTTGAAAACTGATTTCCAGGTGATGTGCAAAAGCAAACCGGATTTTCGCGAGTTGGTTATGCAGCTGCACCCGACTCCGGCCTTGGGAGTCGCGCCCAGAGCTGCTGGTTACAAATGGATGCAGGAACTGCCGGGTCAGGAAGGGCGTCGTGGCTTTGGCGGCCCGATGGCTTTTTTGGGTGCAGAGGAGGCTCTGTGTCTTGTTGCGATTCGGAATTTGCAGTGGGATCAGAACGAATCTATGATTGGATCGGGTTGCGGCGTTGTTGCAGCCAGTGAATTTTCCAGAGAGTGGCGGGAGCTTTTTCAAAAGCGATTGTCGGTAAGAAAGATTTTGGGGCTTAAAGTATGACAAACATGGAGTTGGCAGCAAAAGTTATTCAGGAGTTGGTGGACACGGGCGTCCGTGAATTCATCCTGTGTGCTGGAGCTCGCAACAGTCCTCTGGTCCATATTCTGGATGAAAATAAAAATCTGAAGGTCTATTCCTTTTTCGAGGAGCGCTCGGCGGCGTTTTTTGCTTTGGGCCGCATTGCCGGCTATCGTCGCCCGGTCGCGATTTTCACAACTTCAGGGACTGCGGTTGCAGAATTGCTTCCAGCGGCCGTTGAGGGAACCTATTCCTCTTTGCCTTTGATCATGGTGACTGCCGATCGCCCAAAACGCTATCGCGGTTCCGGTGCGCCACAATCCATTGAGCAAGTCGGTATTTTTTCTTACTACAACGAAGTAGCTTTGGACATCGATGCGGAAAACTCGCATCTGTCTTTCAAAAGTCTTTCCTGGAAAAAACCAATTCACGTCAACGTGTGCTTTGAAGAGCCCTTGATTGACGGACCTGTCCCGCAAATCAAAGTGCCGCAAGCATCCGAAAGAACCAAGCTTCCAGGGCAATTGCCAATGGGAATGTTGAAGCAGCTTGAGGATTTTTTAAATACACGCAAGCCACTGGTTCTGGTGGGCATTCTGCCGGAAAAAGCCTACGGCACTGTTTTGGATTTTTTAAAGCAATACAAAGCGCCTCTGTATGCAGAGGGTATTTCCAGTCTGCGCGGTCATCCTGATTTGAAGGATCTGCAGATTCGTTCCGGCGAGCAAATGATCCACCGACTTCTAAAGTCCGGCGCTTGTGACTCCATTCTGCGAATTGGAGGAGTGCCGACAGTGCGTATATGGCGTGATCTTGAGGACCGTTATCGTGATTTGCCGGTGTTCTCGGTGGCCTTCAATCATTTCACGGGTCTGAGCCGTCCAGTCGATCATTGTCCGTCTTTGGATTTGTTGAGCCAGGTTGAGTTCTCGTCTGTGCATCGTGAAAATGTGCATATTTCCGCTGAAGATAACTCCCGCACCGAACAAATGAAGGTCTTGCTGGAGAAATATCCAAAGTCAGAACAGGGCATGATCTACGAAATCTCCAAACATATGAAGGGTCATTCTGTGTATTTGGGGAATTCATTGCCGATTCGTGAGTGGGATTCCTGCGCTGATCTTAATAGTGCGCCACTTCGTGTGGCCGCAAATCGTGGAGCAAATGGTATAGACGGACAGGTTTCCACCTTCCTTGGCTGGGCTCATACGGATACACCGAACTGGTGTGTGGTCGGGGATCTGACGGCGATGTATGACCTTTCCTCACTATGGGCCACCAGTCAGCTAGAAGCGCAAAAATTACGCGTAGTTGTGATCAACAATGGGGGCGGCCAAATATTCTCACGCATGTTCAAGAAAGAGATTTTCGTAAATAAACACGAGATTTCATTCGAATCATGGGCAAAAATGTGGAATTGGTCGTATCAGAAGTGGCATACTGTTCCCAAGAGTTTGGAACTGGATAATCTGCAAATTATTGAGATGGTCCCTGATTGGAATGAAACCCAACAGTTTTGGAAGGAATTGGAATCGATTTGGAAAGAGTGAATCTGTTTTTGTTGCACGGTTTTTTGGGCAGACCCTCTGATTGGGAAGCAGTGAAGGCTTCCTTGCCACCGGTTGCAAACCTGCGCATTTACACTCCTGATTATTTCAAAGACGAAGAACTGACTTCCGTACATAGCTTCGAAAAATGGGCCGAGAACTTCAATGACTGGGCCCACGATGAAACCAAAGGCACCGGTCGCAATATTCTGGTGGGATATTCCCTGGGAGGGCGACTGGCTCTTCAAGCGCTCGCACAAAATCCCACGCAGTGGTACAAAGCCCTGTTCATTTCCACCAATCCTGGCTTCGACGACAATTATAAAAATTTTGATCCAAGTTCAGAACAGCGCCGTCAACGTTGGTTGAATGATTCCTATTGGGCGGAAGAATTTTTGAAAGCCCCATGGGATATGGTGATGCGCAACTGGAATGCGCAACCCGTATTTGGTGGTGGCAGTGAGCCTCTGCGCATGGAAAAAGACTATAGCCGCGAGAATCTAAGCCTGGCGCTGACTCGCTGGTCACTGGCCGAGCAACAAAATATGCGAAACCTGCTGACGGCATTAAAACAGAAAGTCTTTTGGCTGGTGGGGGAGAGAGACGAAAAATTTGTGTCGATGTCTCAGACCTTGCATCATGAGACCGGTGTGAAAGTGGAGATCGCACAGGATGCTTCACACCGTGTGCTGTTTGATCGTCCTCGCGAAATCGCAGAAATAATTAAATCTATATTAGCGCAGCTGAAGTGATTTCTCTTTAATCCACGGCAGGTAATAAGGCACAGCCAGGTAATACGAATACGCTGAGCACTGATCCTTTGGTCGTTGCGACCAATAAACTCCTCCGATCACTCCCAGCAAATGGTAAACACCTTTGATTTTTACGAAAGCGGCACCACCGGAGTCACCAAAGCAGATACCTTTCCCTGACAGGTGTTTTGAGGCGAATACTTTTTTGCTGGAAAAGACGCTGAAGATTTTCATGGAGACTTTGCGCAGTCTTCCGTTTTCATCGCCATATCCGTCGATGCCTGTGGTGCTGCCATAGCCAAAAGCCACAAACTCACCGTTTTCTTTGGCAGCAGAAAGATCCGGAGCCAAGGGTGCCGGCTTGTACCCTTTGGGCATTGATCCTGAAAATGAAATCAAAGCCACATCATCGCGATCAAAATTATTTTTAGGACCGGCAAAGCCCGAGTGTCTGAGGATTCTTTTTCCGATGCGCGTTTCGATGTTGCGATCATCCCAATCCAGTCCAAAACCGATTTCCACAGAATACGATGTGTCGGCAATACAATGGGCCGCGGTCAGAATCAGATTTTCGGCGATGATCGTTCCGGTGCAAACCCCGCGGGTTGCCGGAACATACAGGTGAACCATGTGTTTCGCCAACGGATCAAAGCGCGTGACTTTGGAGCCCCCGGCAATTTCCTCGATGGTGTCATCAACATTGGAATTGTTCAAAGCATGTTCTGGTTGGCAGGCAGCCAGCATTCCACACAATAAGATCAGTAAAAGCTTGTTCATGACTAATTGCCTTGAGATTGTTCGTGCAGCTTCGAAGCTGCAAGATTCAGCCACTCGCGGAAGAAGGAAACGTTGGCGTATATGGAATTCACCGAGCAATCAGTCACTTTGCGATTTGCTGCGCGATTGGCAACGCCCCAAAGATAAAATTGATTGTTCTTGATGATAAAACCCGGACCGCCCGAATCACCGTGGCAGGTCGAACCGCTTTTTGCAGCCACTTCAATTTCAGAGCTGGAGTAGTGGCGATTTGCAATAGTGGATGTGCCTTGGCGGAGAGTGCCGGCTCCGTCCATTTTAATTTCTTTGCAGTGCTCAAGCTTCATGGAATCCTGACAAACCACCTGGCCGGTTTGAATGGCGGCGATCAAGTCAGGGTACGTATTCACATCAATCCGAGTTGAAGTGATTTTATTTGCTCCAAATCCTGCGATGATGACTGTCTGGTTATCGAAAAGGTCGTCCTCTTGAACCAGATTTGTAACAGGAATATAGCCAGTCGGAGCGCTGCCTTCGAATTTGATAAGTGCGATATCACCAGTGTCAGATTCAAGGTGAGTTTCAGCACCCCACCACGCAGTCACCGCTGTTGATAGACCTCTGCGGCCCACGGTCGTGATGTTGTCACCATTCATCACGTTGCTAAACACGACGGTGATCAAAAGATTTTGTGGATCAGTCACACAGTGAGCAGCGGTTAGAATCAAATTTCCTTTTAACAGAGTGCCGCTGCAGACTTCCTGGTCGCCCGTGTTTTTGTTTTCGATCAGAAGTCCCACCACGCTGCGAGAAGCAAGGTCGGAAGAGGTCACTGTTTTACCGCCTACGATGGCAGTGTCTGTTTTGTTCAAAGATAAGTGTGGAGTGCGCAGCGGAGTGCAGGCACTTAGTGTGCAACCGAGAGCCAGATACAAGAATGGATTCTGTAACAACCCCAAATTTTCCCCCAGGAAAAAGCATCGGTCCGTTTGCTGTCCGGATCATTGATGCGTTGAGTTATATAACCTGAGGTTACCGGGAAAAGATAGGTGCAATTAAGGGGTGGGAAACAATTTCTTGGCAGGGGAATTGTAGAAAATTCACCCTGCCAAGGTCTCAAATCTCTTATAGTGATTTACAAGCGTCTGTAGCTTGAATCAAAGCCGAACGAGTGCCGGGTTCAGCGGCTGCGTGACCCGAATCCGGGATAATTTTGAAGTCTGCTTCCGGCCAGGCTTTGTGAAGTTCCCAAGCTGAAGTTGCCGGGCAAACCACATCGTAGCGACCTTGCACAATCCACGCAGGAATGTGGCGGATCTTGCTTACGTTTTCCAGAATCCAGTTGTTGGTTTCAAAGAAAGCATTATTAGTGAAGTAGTGGCATTCAATGCGTGCAAAACTTAAAGCAGAATCCGGATCATCGTATTCCTCAATGGCATGAGCATCGATGTAAAGTCTTGAAGTGGCGGCTTCCCACTTGCTCCATGCTTTTGCAGCTTCCAAACGGACATCGCGATTTTCGTGAGTCAGGCGTTTGTAATACGCAGTCACCATGTCGTGACGTTCATTTTGAGGAATCACTTTCAGGTATTCATCCCACACGTCCGGGAAAATTTGCGATGCACCCTCTTGGTAGAACCACTTGATTTCTGAAGGGCGGCACAGAAAGATTCCGCGCAAGACCAGTGCTTTTACCCGCTCAGGATGTTTGATCGCATAAGTCAGCGCCAGGGTGGAGCCCCAGCTGCCGCCAAAGACAACCCACTTGTCGATTTTCAAGTGCTCGCGCACACGTTCCGTATCGGCAACCAGATCCCATGTGGTATTTTCGCGAAGTTCCGCGCACGGCGTGGATTGGCCAGAGCCACGCTGATCAAAAAGGATGATGCGATAATTTTTTGGATCAAAGAAACGACGATGATCAGGAGCAACGCCGCCGCCCGGGCCGCCGTGCAGGAAAACAATGGGTTTGCCCGCGGGATTGCCAACTTCCTCAAAGTAGATATTGTGAATATCTGAAACTTTCAGGAAGCCTTTGTTGTAAGGTTCAATCGCTGGATAAAATTCGCGAAGACTTTGCTTTTCCATTTGTAAATTCCTTTGTGGCTAAGAGGCCTAAACTGTACGCCAACCCACCTTTAGAGTCCACGCCACAAATTCCTCGTGACGCTTCTTGGGATCGGTGGGGTGAAATTCCTCAAGGGGGCTTCGGACCAGGCTTTCAAGTGGATCCAATCCCATTTCGGCCCGTCGCGCATTCAGGTTTGGTTCATCTTCAACGTCGGTCACTCGCAAAATTCCGTTATCGTCCCAGTCGGAATTTGTTCCGTAGATTTGTTTTCGACCCTCATAAAAGCGGATGCGATCCATCAGCATGGCGACATATTGTTTTGGAACCTCATTGTTTTTAAGGAGCTCGACGGTTTCGATTTCCATGGCGCGCATGAATTCGGGCCAGCTGATCGCATGCAAAATCAGACGCATGGCTGCGATGGCGGCATCTTCTCCCACTCTGGGAATTGTGGGGAAGCCGTGAAGTTCAATTAACTCTTTCAGTCTTTCGGCATGTTTCAGATGCGTTTTTTCCATGACCGGAGAGTAGCCCTGAAAAAGCTCGCCCGTTTGGGCCAACACTTCGCGGACGGCCTGGTCCTCGCGAATCATGTGCATGATTTCTTCGTAGAAGTTTTTCCAAACCTGACTCATTAAAAAAAGTCCTGTCTGAACTTGTTCTTTTCATCAAGTGGAATGAAGCTCGCTTCAAAAGCTGTTTGATTGCACCTTCTGAAATCCTCTTCGGTAAATGCGTGGGTGCGATGGAGTACTTCGTAGTCGTCACTTAAGGTCGTTGCGAATATCCCGGGATCATCCGAGTTCACGGTGACCAGAACTCCCGCGTTCAGCAATTGACGAATTGGATGATCCTCGTAGGTCTTAAAAGACTGAGTCAGGTAGTTGCTGATCGGACAAACTTCAAGAGGGATACGGCGGTCGCGGATAAAGTTTAAAATTTCAGGATTGCGCACAATCTGAATCCCATGACCGATACGTTCGGCACCCAGAATCTCCACCGAGTCCTTGACCCAGCTGGCAGCCAGGTCATTCGGTGTTTCGCCGGAATGAACGGTGATATGCAGACCCGCTTTTTTTGCTTTCTGAAATAGGGGGGCAAAGATCTTGGGATCAAAGCCTTCTTCGTTGTCGGCCAGATCCAAAGCGATGAAGCTGTCTTTGTTGGCTATAGCGAAATCCACGACTTTTTCCGCAACGGCAAAAGGCTTCACTCTTTGAACGATGCAGATCAGTCCGACGGCCATGGAAAAGTTTTTCTGAGCCATCTTTACTCCTTTCAGAAGCGACTGATGAATGGAGTCAAAACTCAGGTTGTCGTGGCCATCTGCGATAAATGTCGGGGCATAGCGCAGCTCAAGAAGTCGGATTCCATCATTGTAAGCGTCTTCACATGCTTCATAGGCGATACGAGTCAGGATTTCCTCGCTGGCCAGGACTTTCTGGGCATTGAGAAACTTATTAAGCACACTTCCTAAATCATTCATGGGCTCAGTGATTAAAAACTGATCTTTTTGTCCTTGGGAAGTGGTTGCCAGCGGAATACCCACCTGCGGGGCCAATTCCACAAGGGTGCTCCAACGCACCGAGCAGTCCAAATGCCGGTGAAGTTCGACTTTTAAAAGATTGCGAATGTTGTGTGCATAGAGCTTTTGCATTTGAAGTTCCTTAACTAGGGAAGTAGAACAATATTCTATGACTGAACCTATTCAAATCAAATCAAAATTGGCTGGCAACCCGACTCAAGAACCTCAATTCAAAAGCTTCGTTAAAAGCAAGGACGGCAGATCTATTCCTGTCGCGGATCCTCGCTCGACGCGCGCGCTTGTGTCCTTGATGGACATGAATGCGGTGCTGGGTGGCGCGGCATCTCATTACGGCGGTCCTGCCGCTTTTGCAGAGTTGATGTCAGCAATGCATGGTCACGTTTTCGACGTGGCTCAACGTGATAACAAGCCTTGGTATGAATTGTTTCATTTGGTTAATGATGCTGGTCACTGTGAAAATGGTTTGTACGCGTTGAAAGCGAACTACCAAATGGCTGGTTTGAATTTGAACAGCCTTAAAAAGTTCCGTTCAATCGAAAGCGGTCTGACCGGTCACGGTGAAGTTCACTGCTTCCCAGAAGGTGTCTTCGTTTCCAATGGTCCATTGGGTTCCGCATTCCCGCAAACCCAAGGTTTGGCGATGGGAGAGGCGATCTCTGGTAAAAACCGGGTGACGATCACGGCGATCTCTGACGGTGCCAGCATGGAAGGTGAAGCTCGTGAATCTTTCGCGGCTATTCCAGGTTTGGCAGCAACTGGGAAAATGGGCCCTTACGTTTTGGTTATCTCTGATAACAACACGAAGCTTTCCGGTCGTATCGACAATGAATCTTTCTCGATGTCTCACACATTTGCTTCTTTGAAAACTTTGGGCTGGGATGTGATCTCATTGCCTGAAGGCAATGACTTGCAAAAATGCTACGATGCTATCGTAACAGCGGTTGAGAAAGCCAAAGCAAATCCGAAAGTTCCAGTGGCGATTCACGCGAAAACTGTAAAAGGTATCGGAACTAAGAAAACGGCAGAGTCCGCTTCCGGCGGTCACGGTTTCCCGTTGAAGTCTCCAACTGAACTTCCGGCATTTTTGTCTGAAATTTATAACGGCGAGGCTTTGCCTGCAGTTTACAACACTTGGATTGATGAATTGAACAAGTGGGAAGCTGAAATCAAAGCGAATGCAGTTAAAGACACGGGCGAGAAAATCCAAACAGGAATTTCTTCTGCGATGATCCGTGCTCGTAAAGCTGGTCTTCCGGTATTGAGTGTGACTTCGGATCTTCCGGGCTCCACAGGTGTGGCAGGATTCAGAAAAGAATTCCCAGGTGATTCCTTTGACGTGGGCGTGGCTGAATCCAACATGATCTCCACAGCGGCAGGTCTTTCTAAATTGGGCTATATCCCAGTTGTCGATACTTTCGCACAATTTGGCGTTACCAAAGGTGCTTTGCCAATCACGATGGGTGCGTTATCTGAAGCTCCTGTTGTTTGCGTATTCTCGCACACAGGTTTCCAGGATGCGGCGGACGGGGCTTCTCATCAGGCACTAAGCTACATGGCGATGGTGTCTTCTATTCCGCACGTTGATGTTTACTCACTGTCTTGCAGTGAAGAAGCAGATCAAGTGATGTTCACAGTTCTTGAAAACTTCGCCAAAGATCGCAAGTCTGGCAAAGTTCCCAACAGCGCGGTGTTCTTCCTAGGTCGTGAGAATTTCCCTAAGTCTTACGTTGCTGGGGCAAAGTATGATCTTAAGAAAGCTCAAGTGCTGGCGGATACGACGGCTGGAAAAGCTAAATCCGTAACGATTGCAACGACGGGTTCATTGGTTCCACAAGCTTTGGAAGCTGCCAAAACTTTGGAAGCACAAGGTGTTGGTGCTGTGGTTGTGAACTGTGTGAACGTAAATCACGTGGATGTAGAAACTTTGAAATCAGCGTTGGCAAAAACTGGTGGCCGTATGGTCACTGCTGAGGACCACCAAATGATTGGTGGCTTCGGTCAAATGCTTTGCCACGCTCTATTGCAAGCGGGCGTTGAGTTTAAAGTGAAGTCATTGGGCGTGCACGGCGAATTCGGCCAAAGCTCTTACACAGCGTTGGATCTATACAAAAAACACAAAGTAGACGCGTCTGCGATCGTAGCCGCCACCAAATAAGGTGCCAGGTCCTAGTTCTTATTGCGATGCATTCTAAGGGGAGGCGAAAGCTTCCCCTTTTTCTTTCAAAAATGGAATAGGTGTATATCTGCTGGAATAGAAAAGTGCTCGCAACTATCGTTTTTTATGAGAGCAGGGTTTTTACCCACTCAAGCAATTGATTTCCAACAAAATTTTAATTTATATTCCCGCTATGGTTCTACAAAACAAAGTTCGACATGCCCGGGATCTATTGGCGCTTGATTACCATAACAAGCGCACGAAGAATCATCGTTTTTCAAAAAGGTCCTATGCCACTCAGCTTGAAATTTCCAGTGGTCGCTTGGGGGACTTACTCAGCGGCAGAAGAACTGTTAATGCGGCTGAATGTGAACGCTTTTTAAAGGTCTCCGGTCTTTCTGCTGAACAAAAGATCGCTTTTCAAAAATTTGTGATTAACGAAGCCCGAAATTTTAAAGATCGTCGTAAGAAGGTTTCGACGCCTTCGGGAAGACTTCTTTCGCTGGAGGAGTTTGAGATCATCAGTGATTGGGAGTACTTCTCTTTCATGGCACTGGCAGAATCTTCAGTCTTCAAATCGGATGTCGCTTGGATTGCCAAGAAACTGGGGCTGACGCAGAAACGCGTGGAAGAAGTCATTGGGAACCTGCATCGATCAGGATTTGTGACGATAGATCTTGAAACGGGATCAATTAAGAATGTGCATCAGTTCCTGGCGACACTGACGGATATTCCATCTGAAGTTATAAAAAATGCAAGTGCACAACATCTACAAAGAGCGATGGAAAAACTGTTCGCCATCGACGTCGACGCTCGGGAAGTGACCACTCTGACTTTGCCCATAGATCGCGGCAATATGAAAGACTTTAAAGCAATGATTCGTCGCTGGAAGTCCGAGCTTGTTGAGTTTGCCTCAAAGCAGAATACCAACGAAGTCTATGATCTAAATATTCAATTTGTGCCGGTTTCGGTTTTGGACGTGTAGGGGTAAATAATGAAGATGACCTTGGTACCGATTTTCATTCTAATTTTTGGATCCTTGGCAAGTGCGCAGAATGGTGTGGGCTTTGATCTTGGCAATGGCGGTATGGCTGCAAGTTTCGATGGGGGAGTTCATTGGAGTTCTCTGGATTTGGTTGAGGGAATCTACCGTGGGGTTTCACCATGGAGGAAGTTATTGGTTCCAGTTGAACGTGGAGATGTTCTGAAACTGGTGATTGACAGGGCTATCAGCAAATGTCCGGCTCAGTTTTCGGGATATTATGATTTGGTAAATGATTTTTACTCTGGATGGACTTTCGCTGGTGGTCCCGGGTGGGAGCAAAGAAGTTCCACTGGTGATGCAAATATCTCATTGCCTGAAGGACAATACCTGATTGCTCTTGCAGCGATTCAAAAACAAAAGAAGGACGGTACCACCAGATTCTATGTTGTCAGATCGGTTTGGAATCAGCTTTCAGCACTTGATCAAGCGGCCTTGATCATTCACGAGATCATGTACCGATTGCATATTCGGGCTGCAGATGCCCGCAAGCCCAATAGTGACTGGATTCGTCCAAGCGTCGCCTACCTCTTTTCTGATACGTTTGCAGAATCAAACAATCCTGGAAACTGTAGCGTCTTCAGTCAGTGACCCTAAATACCTTGTTCACTTTTGATGCCATCGGTGTTCGCACTCAAATCTGAATTGGGTTGCGAGCAGTATCGACTTTTCATCGAACGCAAGTCTGCCGTTTTTTATACAAAATAAATTAAAATTTAATGAGCTTCCAAAATCTCAAGGGGATGTGCTGTGGCTCAGACATTAATATTATTATTTATTTTAATTTCTTCGGTTTCATTTGCAGCGACTGTGACAGTTACATCGGGTACGAAAAGTCCGACTGATTTTTTACCTTCCGATGACGTGGTTATTAACGGCAGTGTGTCTTTCAATTCCGGTACGTACAATATTAATTCACTGACGGTAAGTTCCACTAGGACACTCACGGCATTAAGTGATGTTACAGCAGGCGTTGGCGTGATCATCAATGCAACCAGCTCGGTCTCAATCGCGGGGACGTTTTCTGCAGATTCCCAGGGGTATGGATCTGGGGGAAGCACTAATGCCGGACCGGGAGGTCCAATGGTTAATGGGTGGGGTGCAACTCACGGTGGGCTCGGTGGCAGGGCTGCATTGTCGGCCAGTTTCATGGCAGTCGTTTATGGAAACTCCCTGGAGCCGATGTCGTTGGGTTCTTCGGGTATCAATGCCTCCGGATTTCCAGGTGGGGGCGCAATTAAAATTAAATCCCCAGCACTTTCGTTGACGGGCACTATCACAGTTAAAGGTGCAGAAGGATCCGGAACGCCAGGCGGTAGTTCAGGCGGCAGTATTTTTTTGGACGTTGATACAATCACTGGATCCGGGATATTGAATGCTTCGGGCGGTGGGGCGACATCTGCAGATGGAGCCGGTGGTGGACGAATTGGCATTCTGTCCAATTCGTTATTCTCGGGTACGGTGCTTGTGAATGGTGGCAGTGGAGCTTCTAATCATGGGGATCCGGGAACTTATATTTTTCGTTATAAATCATCACCTAATGATATCCATTGCAATAAAAGTATCGGTTCCTCGGACGGTGCCGGCATAGTGCTGGCAACAGATCTGCCGTCGTCACTAAATAATTTAAATCTTAGTGGTAATTGCAGTCTTACTTTTTTTGGTGATGTTTTCGCCGGGGGAAATATTTCAGTGACCGGTGGAGCTGCCTTAAGAGTCATCGGCAATAGAGTAACAGGACTTTCCTCAACACTTGCAGCAAATAATATTTCTGTCGATTCTTCGTCTCAGATAACTGCCACAGGATTAGGTTATGGATCTGATGGACCGGGAAGTGAAATCACGGAATATCCGGGTGCCAGTCATGGTGGCGCGGGTGGAACAGGGGATAATGGCAGCAGTACCTGGGCTTCCAAACCTGTCTATGACAATACCTACCAGCCTGTGCAGTTGGGATCCGGTGGTTATACCGAAACTACTGGTGGCGGAGCGATTCGAATATTGGTTGTTGGGCAGTTGCAAATGAACGGAGGGCTTTCTGCTGATGGTACATCTTCAATGAGTGATGGAAATGGCGGGGCTTCTGGTGGCAGTCTGCTTATTTATGCAGGCAGTTTTACCGGGAGCGGTCTTATTTCTGTCAATGGGGGCAACGGCTCTGGGTATGGTAATGGTGGAGGCGGTGGCGGCGGAGGAGGTCGCATTGCTTTTCTGATTGCAGGCGCAAATTCATATACCGGAACGATGACCGCAACGGGCGGGAGTAGTGGTGTCGGCAGTGGCGGTGCAAATGATGCAACGGCAGGTGGTAATGGGACGATTGTGAATTTCTCTCCGGCGGCGGCAACGAAGCTCGCAGTGACAACACAACCGTCACAGTACGCGCGAAAAGATGTCAGCTTTGCATCGCAACCAGTCTTTGCCGCAGTCGATGCCAATGGATATATGGTGCCAACCTATAGCACCGCGATAACGATAGCTGTTTATACCAATGCCACTTGCACCACTCTTGCGGGGGGCAGTCTGTTGGGCACTTTTCAAAATGTTTCCGGTCTGGGGATGGGGCGGGGAATAGATCTTAACTACAATGCCTTGGGAACAATTTATATCAAAGCCAGTTCGGGTAGTCTTACTTCGGCTTGTACTGCAAAAGTGCTGGTGGGAACGGTGGGAACAAAGTTAGTCCTGACAACTCAGCCTTCAGCCACGGCGACTGCCGGATGGGGTTTTAGCAGAGTGCCTAAGGTCGCAGTTCAGGATGCCAGCGGAAATTTGGATTATACCTATTCAGGTGGTATTTCGGTATCCGCCTTTTCGGATGCGACTTGCACAACGGCGATTCCTTTTGGGTATCCTCCATCTGCGGGAGAAATCTATGCAGGAACTTCTGCACAAGTTGAGGGAGTAACGACCTGGGAGTGGATGACTTACTCCTTGGCTACGACCGTGTATTTCAAATTCTCTGGAAACGGGCTCACCAGTGTATGTAGTGCTGCCGTCGTGGTATCGAGTGACTCGATGGGCAGCCTTGTCTATACGACGCAGCCACCGGCCACGGCCACCGTGGGGCAATTATTTTCGACTCAACCCGTGCTCGCAGCAAGGGACTGGATGGGAAATACTGTTAGTACTTTTTCGGGGGCCGTTACATTTGCAACGTTTACAGGATCGACGTGTTCTTCGGGGTCAACGACAGGTCTTTCCGTTAATGCCACGTCGATGTCCGGAGGAACGGCAACGGCATCTGGAATGAGTTTTTCATCAACTAAGACCATCTATATTAAAGCAACGGTGGGTGGATATTCCGTCTGCTCAACAAAGGTGATTGTCTCAGCTCCAACGGCAACGAAATTGGTATTTGTGATTCAACCCTCGGCTCAAATCACGGGAGGGGTTGCCTTTTCTACTCAACCGCAAATAGCTGCACAAGATAGCTCCAATGCCACTGCGACCAGTTACGTACCTGCCATCGCATTGAAGGCGTACACTGATGCAACATGCACTACTATAGCTTCCGGGAGTCTGACTCCGACAAGTGTAACCCCTGCAAGTGGTATCGCGAATGTATCTGGTTTAAAATACAGTGGTTACGGGTCGATTTATATCGGTGCAAGCTCGGGCTCATTAACCGCCGCCTGCTCGACGTTGGTGCAAGCTAATGCCCCTGCTCTATTTCGCGGATATTAAAAGGTGCCAAGGAAGACTTCACCTTTTTCTTTTAAAGACTGCATGATGAAAGTCATGGGCAAAATATTTTCGCCCATGCATTCATTGTCATTACAAAGCTTCGGCATTTGACAACCCTCTGCGGTTTCTTCCAAATCGGTTTCACCGGAATTAACGATTCCGACCAGTTCGTGGGTTTGTTTGTCAAACACAGGGCCGCCGGAGTTGCCTCCGTACACATCTAAATTACTGACCGCAAGTATACGATCAAAGCTGCGGATGAAGCCATCAGCATATTTCTTTGAAGTTCCCAGCGGGTATCCCAGCGTGTAGATGCTGTCATTTAAATTCAACGCCGAGGTTTTAATTTTCACAGGACTAATATCAGGAACGGCACGATCCAACTCCACCAGCGCATAGTCGCTAAGATTGCCTTTTTCAAAAAATGAAAGCACGCGAACTTGCTTGCAGAAGTAGACTTGTTCGTTAAGGGCCGTCATGTTGTCCTGATTAAACCCAACCACGAAGACTGCATCTGCACAGGTGTCTTTTTTCATGGTCACGCAGTGTCCGGCTGTCAGCACCAAATTTGGTGCGACAAGGACAGCCGAACATTGAGCGGGATTTAGGGATTCACTTAAGGTGAATTTGGAACAGGTATTATGGGAATCGCGAACTGTCTTGTTTGGAAGTTCAAATCCATGCGGCGTTTCGGTCAGGTCACTTCGATACATCATGGCTATGCTGGATTGAACATTGTTTTGAAATTCGGCCGAGTCAGAGATCGAAGTCTTCTCGGGGATACTCAAAGAGTCTTTTCCGTAAACGACAGCATCACTCCGGTTATTATCCAAGCTAAGGATGTTTTGGGGGGCTTCCGAACAGGCTGCCAGTATAAAAATTGAGCATACGAACCACAGAGTAAATCTCATGATTTTGGATACTGCAAAAAGGGGACTTTTTCTATTGCGATTATGATGTTTTTGAAGCGATTTTGCTGTCAAAAAAGTGAACAGCAGACCAAAAAAAGTGAGCTTCAAAAGTAGCGGGACCCTTGGAATTACTTGTGCTATATCTTGGATGATTCATCCAAGAATAGGAGTCCAACATGTCAGAAAATATTCCGGGATTGTGCGTAAATCCAGATGCTGAAACTAAAAAGTACGTTTTTAATCACACCATGCTTCGGGTGAAAGACCCCAAGGCATCTTTGGATTTTTACACTCGCGTGCTGGGCATGAGGCTTGTGCGGAAGTTGGATTTTTCTGAATGGAAGTTTTCTTTGTTCTTTTTAGCTTACGTACCGGAAGGGACAAATGTGTCGACGGAAAACGAAGCGAACGCCAAATACACGTTCGGACGTGAAGCGGTTCTGGAGTTGACTCATAACTGGGGCACCGAAGAGCAAGAGACCACTCCCTATCATAACGGCAACACAGAACCCCGTGGTTTCGGTCATATTTGCGTGACAGTTCCTGATATCAAAACCGCCTGCGAGCGTTTCGAAAAACTGGGTGTGAATTTTCAGAAACGCCTGGGTGAGGGTGGAATGAAGAACATCGCCTTTATCAAAGATCCAGACAACTATTGGATTGAAATCGTTCAAGCAGGTCTGCTGTAGATTGGATCATAATTGTGATTTGTCGGAGCGCTCACAGTGTGAGCGCGGGCATTATGTGTACGCAGTTAAAATGCGCTTTTTGCTACTCCTATAGGCAAATTCTGCCAGATCTTAGTCCAGGAAGATTGTGAGTCGTCAAACTTTTTGAAGGAATCCCTAATCCTGTCGCCAGGAAAAACAACTTCAAAAAGGGGTACTATTTATGAAAAAGCAAATTGGATTGCTTGCAGGGTTCGCCGCAGCTTTCACAATGACTGGCTGTTCTGGGGGCTCAGGTGGCGGTGGTTCCACTGCTGAACTAACTAAATCAATGACAATTGCAGGGACCATCACGGGCGCTACTTTGAATCAAGCGTTGTACGGTGTTGAAGGCTTGACTGTATTTCCAGCAGGTCTTTCTGTTCGCTGCGTAACACTTTCTGGGCCCGTGCTTTCAGGTGTGGGCACTGTCTCTGCGGTGAATGGTGAATTCAGTTTCGCAATGCAAACAGGTATTAATGCTCCACTTGGCTGCTTCTTGATGAAAGGTTCAAACATCGCTGCGATCTTTTCCTTTGCACAGGCAGAGTCAGTTTCTGGTGGCTCCCAGGACGTAGATCAAACTGGCTACGCGCCGAGAACTGATACAACGTCGTTGAATTTAGGCACTGTTGCAGTGACTGGTACGACGGCCGCAGTGACTCCATCCAATATTCAGGACAACGGAACAGCGACGGCACTTACGTTTGGTGATCTGACTGGTAAGTGGGCTATCTCCAGCGTTTATGAAGGAACAGACGCTGCGACGAATACGACGTACTCTCATCCATGTATCAATGAGGTCGATGGTGATTTGAACGAGACTGATTTTAATAAAGCTGTTGCTGAGTGCAAAAAGGACTGGGCTGACGATAAGCTTTATATCCACATGTTTGATTTCACAAAAAACGGAACTCCAAGTGTTACAAGAAAAGGTTTTTCTTTGTGGCAGAGCGAGGCGGGATTCACAGGATGTGGCTCTAAGGAAGGCATGACTTTGTCTGGTTGGTCTTCCACTGATCCCGGTGTTGCAGGTGCGTTTGTTAATCCGTTCAACTCCATTGATCTGAACGATTCTGCGGGGATCCTTGCAGCCGCAGCGAAAGCTCCATTTAAAAAATGGGTAGGTACTCATAGCGATGGATCTCCTGGTACGAACTGTCCAGCCACGTGGGATGGCTCTGCTTGGCACTACGTTAATGAAGCCAACTGTAATGCTGCCAACGATTGTGCGGATTTGGTGTACGATTCTGGCGCGTCTGCCGCAGAGGTGGATGGCATGAGACTGAACTGCATCTTAAGCTCAATGAACAGTGGCGGCAGTCAGGCATTCCAATGGGGCGCAGACAAATGCGGTATGCGTGCAAAAGTGGATTGGAGTGCAAGTTCAGGTGGTACACCGATTTCTTGTACAAATTGGCCGGCTACAGAAGCGAATGGCAAATATTGCGGCATGATGGATTTTGATCAGGGTCCAACTGAGCGTCATATGCTGTCTGAGTTGTTCACCGCAGGTAACGTTGGAACAGTAACTCAAACTGAAATGGTCGGAGTTCAATCGGGTGGGGCTTCCAATGCTTGTCCCGTTAGACGTACTCAGTCATTCACTATCACGCAAAAAAGCAGCACCTTAGTTACAGTCTTGGTTGAATCATCTATGATGGATACAAGTTCTGATGGATGGACTAACTATGATGGTTGTGACAATGAATCAGGATGGATCACAGACGAGTTAAACAAAACTATGCGTTTCAAAATCGAATTGGTAAAAGCTAACTAATTTAAACTTTCCTTTCGTGAAAGGGGCGCCGAGAGCGTCCCTTTTTTTATGCATTTGCTCTGTTAAGATAAATTGATTGGAAGTATCCTCACGTTTAACATTACTAATGTTTGATATGCCCGCAGACAACCTTATGAGTTCAGCACAAAGATTGATTCTCCTTCGTGAAAAGCTGGGGTTTTCACAAAGAGATCTCGCAAAAGAATTCGATGTTTCGCATGGAGCGATTGCTCAATGGGAAGCAGGAAGCCGGCCTGTTCCAGGGCCGATAAATAAACTTTTAGAGCTCTATGAAGGGGAGGCCAATCAGGGTGACATGCTGGCATTGCCTCAAAAGATTCAAGACGCATCCGCCTTCTCAATTCGCAACCGGGTCACAGAGACATTGGTTCATCAATTTGTGCAATTGTTCGCGGGCTCAAAGGGTGTCGTGATGAAGTTTGCGCAGTTACTGAGCTTTATTGAGCTAGGTTTACCGGAGCAACTTCGTAATGAGTTCGGGGATCTGGCGCTACATGGTCAGAAGATGCCATTCACTAAAGTTCGACAAATAGTAAATGAACAGCTGAAGGGAAATCCCGAAGACATATTTGCTGAGTTTTCAGTGGAACCAATGGCAGTCACCAGCCTGGCGCAAGTTCATAGTGCCCGCCTGCATACCGGCGAGGACGTTGTGATCAAAATTCAGAATCCGATTATCAAGGATCTTCTGGATAAGCAGTTTCGTAATATTGAATTCATGGCTCGCATTGCGACCTTGTTCGCAAAGCAGGATAGTTCTTTGCTGGAGGATATAAAGACGCGAATCTACGGGGAGTGTGACTATCGTGAAGAAGCCCGTCAGCAAATGCGGTTCAGGAACTATTGGGAGAATGATTCCCAGGTAGTCATTCCTAAGGTATTTCCAGAATACTCTACCGATTGTGTTTTAACTTCTGAATTGATCCGAGGAGTTCCGCTAAAGGTTTTCAGTCGTGTCGCAACTCAGAATCAGAAAAATGAAGCGGCTTTGACCGTTCATCGCTTCATTGCCCGATCTTTGTTTGAAAATGGCTGGCTTTATGGTGATGCTCACCCCAGCAATATGGTTTTTCTGCAGGGAAAAGTGGCGTTTCTGGATTTTGGAAGAATCGTTGAATACACACCGGAAAAACTGCGTATTGAGCGGCAGTTGATGTACCACTTTCTGGTGGAAGACTTTGATAAAGCCAAGAAGATGCACTTACATCTGGATTCGGTTCGTCATCCTGAAACTTTTAACTTCAATGAGCTTTGGCTGTTCCTGGATCGCCAGCAAACGCACTATATGAGAAATCTCAATTTCAAATTCACCCGTGATCATTTGATTCGCTTGGCAATGGATGCGCGGCAGTTTTCCGGACGAAAGCAGCTTAAGATGGATAAGTGGTTCTTTTGGGCCTTTTTTACCCATAATAGTGCTTTTGGAATATTCGCGGATCTGGAAGCCGAGGCCCACTGGCGAGCTGAGGTCATGAAATTCCTAAAACCTCATGTTTCGTAAGTACGCAAGCCTGAAAAAATTGTAAAAGGGGGTTCTTGAGTCTCTATTTTATGGAGAATTAAGGCAAAGATCTATATTCCTAATCGTGAATTTAACCAACTGATTAGGAGTCTAAATGAAAGCAGCTATTTTTGCTTTGGCTTTGGTGGGTCTTACATCTCAAGCTCACGCTGATATCTATAACTTGTCTTGCGGCCAATTGGCTGACGCTAAAGCAAGCGTTCGCGAAGGTATCGCTGATATCAATGTTAAGATCAAAGATGCTCGTAATGGCGACACTGTTGCTTTCTTGAAAAGCGAAAGAACTCAACTTGTAAACGCGTTGGTTCGTCTTGATTCTGAAATCAAAGACCGTTGCATGGGTGACGATTACAACGACTAGATGTTGAATTTGTCGATGTGACAAAAAGAAAAAGGCACTGATGTTCTCAGTGCCTTTTTTATTTTTAAAACAGCAGGACAGCTATTAAGCAGCCTCAGCGAAATTGGCCATTTGGCCCATTTGATCCTGAGAGAATGCCGCTACGATGTCGACCAGGATAACGACTCTGTTGTCGACTTTACCCATGCCGCGAACGAAATGCATTGAGCTGTGATTGCCCAGAACCGGAGACGGTTCGATTTGGTTATCTTCCAAATCAACGACTTCTTTTACGGAGTCCACGATCATACCCACTTGACCGATTTCAGTGTCGATCACGATGATGCAAGTGTCGCGGGTTTTATCTTGTGCATCCATTCCAAATTTAACACGCAAATTAACAACTGGAATGATTTTTCCACGCAAATTCATGACACCCTTAACGTATTCAGGGGTGCGTGGAACCGGAGTGATTTCACCAAACTGGTTGATCTCGCGAACGGTTTCGATCGCAACACCATATTGCTCTGACATCAACTGGAACGTCAGGTACTGACCAGCTTTTGCTTTCGTAGACATTTCACTCATAGTTATGGCCTTTCAAATTTAGTAGCTCCCTACTATTCGCCTAAAACAGATAACTACTTGAGGTCCTGTTAAGAATTATTGTTAATTCGCATTTTCGTTTCAAAGCGGTACGGCCTCTGGCCCTATGGCTAAAACCCATAAGTTAGCGTTTTCTCTGGACCTTTGCCGGAATAGCAAAAGTGCTAAGTTACCGATAATCCATGCGAATAGATTTACCATGTTTCCATTGGAGAGAACAAATGAGCGATGATAATGCATTCTTTGAAGAACTGCAGATGGATTTTCTTAACGAGTCTCTGTTCATGTTTGAACAGTACGAAGAATCCATGATGAAGTTGGAAAACAGCGATGATCCCGCTAAGGATCTGACAGATATTTTTCGAGTTGCCCACTCGGTAAAAGGTGGTGCTGCAGCAGTAGGGCTTACTGATCTCTCCAAATTCGCCCATGTTGCAGAGGATCTTTTGGATCTGCTTCGCTCAAAACCGGAACTGGTAAATTCGAATGTCATCTCGTTGCTGTTGCAAGCGGGTGACGAACTTAAAAACCGTATTGCGTCTTTGCAGCAGGGGCAGGGTGGTCCGTGGGATCCCGCGGCCCTGGTTAAGCAACTTGTGGAAGTGACAGAAGGACTGTCAGGTAAAAAATCCTCTCACACAAAGGCAGCGGAAGCTGCAGCAAAAACAGCAGCAGCAGCACCAGCGGCAGTTGAAGAAGTCAAAGTGGCAGTGCCTGATGACTTCTTCGAGCACGTGGATGCGGCAGCAGCAGCTCCAAGAGAGCCAGAGCTGGTTATTCCCGAACCAGCGGACGACGTTGTAAATCACGATCTATTGGCGGAGTTGTTATCGCAGCTTTCTCCAGAAGATCGCGCTGAATTTGAAGCCAAAGAAGCTGCTGAAAAAGCCGAGCAGGAATTAATCCAGGAGCTTGAGCAAGCGGCCATTGAAATTCCACATGAAGAAGTTGCTCCTGCCGTTGTCGCAGAAGCAGGCTTGGCAGCGCCAGTTGCGGGTCCGACAGTGTCGCCTGCAGCTACGGCTTCTCCAGAGCCGGTCACTGAAGAGCCAAAATTGAAAGTCGTTGCCCAAGCCAAAACTCCGCCTTCATCTGATAACGGTGGTGGTGGTGCAAAAGCACCGGCAAAAAACCAAAACAGCACTATTAAAGTCGACACGGGACGTGTGGATTCGGTATTGGATGCAGTGGGTGAGCTGGTTGTATTGAAAAATCAATTGGTACACGACGAAACTGTTCGCAGTGGTGAAAATCTGCGTTTGGAAGCAATCGTGGATCAGCTGGACAAAGCGGTGCGTGAGCTTTATGAAAAAACATTGAGCATCCGCATGACTCCGCTAAAATCCATGTTCATTAAAATTCAACGTATCGTTCGTGACGTGTCTTTGACTTTGGATAAGCCGGTTGATTTGCAACTGATCGGTGAAGAAACCGAAGTTGAAAGAACCGTGTTTGAGCTTTTGGGTGACCCTTTGGTTCACTTGGTTCGAAATTCCATGGATCACGGCGTGGAGAAAAAGGAAGTTCGTCAGGAGCGCGGTAAACCCGCGGTGGCGAAAGTGACAGTCTCTGCAAAACAAAATGGCGGTAACGTTATTATCGAAATCATCGATGATGGTGGCGGTATCAACCGTGAAAAAGTTTTGAGCAAAGCGATTGAAAAAGGATTCGTGCCAAAAGGTGTGGATCCTTCCACAATTCCGGATGAATCCGTTTTCCAATATATTTTCTATCCTGGTTTCTCCACCGCGGACAAGATCTCCGATCTTTCCGGTCGTGGCGTGGGCTTGGATGTCGTTAAATCGAACCTTGATAAAATCAACGGTAAGATCAACATTATGTCCAAAGCCGGTCAGGGGACGACGTTCCGTCTGACGATTCCTCTAAGTACTGCAATCACTGACGGTATAATCGTATCTTTGGATGGTTCCCGTTATATCCTGCCAATTCACTCTATCCGAGAAATCGTGCGTGTTCTTCCGAAGGACTACACGAATATTTCCAACGCTGGCAAAGTCGCAAACATTCGTGGTTTGCTGTTGCCGGTTGTCGATGTTTCCCGCACGCTGGGCACATTGAATCAGACGCTGACAGGCGATGTTGTTAAAAAAGACACGTTAAGCTCCCGTCGCGAAGAGACGATGCTGGTGGTGATTGAATCGGTGACAGGCCAGATGGCATTCCCGGTGGACGATGTCCTGGGGCAGGCGCAGGTTGTTGTGAAACCGATTGTAACTGGATTTGATATTCCGGAAATCGCCGGCGCGGCAATTCTGGGTGACGGTCGTACTGTACTTATTCTTGAACCAGGAGCTTTGCTTCAGTCCGTTTCTAAATCATCGGAAATGGCGGCAGCATGAGTGCATTAAAGAAAGTGGATCCAACCAGTGCTCTGTATGAGTTTGAAGACATTCAGCTCACGGAGAAGATGTTCACCAAGTTTGCAAAGCATATGTATGAGCTTGCAGGCGTGGATTTGCCATTTTCACCGAAAAATCACGCGTTGATCAGAAACAGAATCGTCAAACTATTGCGTCGTCACAGTCTTAAATCCTACGAGCAATATTGGGATATGGTTGAGCACGGCAATAAAGAAGTGACGTCGGAATTCATATCCGCACTGACGACGAACATGACGTCGTTTTATCGCGAATCAAATCATTTCGAATTTCTGGCGCAACAGTTGCCGGATCTTTATAAGAAATTCGGAACGGATATTCGTATGTGGTGTGCCGCTGCCAGTACGGGGCAAGAGCCGTATACGATCGCAATCACTGCTCACGAAGCCATGCAACAGGTGACTGGAATGAAAGTGCGATTACTGGCGACAGACATTGATTTGCAGGTGCTGAAAAAAGCCACCAGCGGTGTCTACGAAGAGCGTGAAATGCAGGGACTGCCACCGGCAACTCGCATGAAGTACTTTGAAAAAATGAAGAAGAATGAAGTCGAATACTGGAGAGCCAAAGACTCCATCCATGACATGATTCGTTTTGCGCCATTCAATTTGATGAGTCCGAAGTACGAATTTCAACATAAGTTTCATGTGATTTTCTGTCGTAACGTTTTGATTTACTTTGATGAGGAGACGACGAAAAAGGTCGTCGACAGTCTGACTTCATGTCTGGCGCCGGGTGGTTATCTGGTGTTGGGACACTCGGAGTCCGGCAATATTAAACACACACATTTAAAACCGCTTTCACGCGCAGTTTATCAAAAGCTGTAGAGGAATCATGGGCCAAAAAATTAAAGTTCTCATAGTTGATGACTCCGCAGTGATTCGTAAATTGCTGGAGAAAATATTCTCCTCCGTAGCAGATATTGAGGTGGTGGGCACGGCTTCAGATCCGTACATTGCCCGCGATAAACTGGTGGCATTGAAACCGGATGTGATGACATTGGACGTGGAAATGCCTCGCATGGACGGTATCAGTTTTCTGGAAAAGGTGATGCAACACTTTCCCACTCGCACGATTATTTTTTCGAGCTTGGCAAAGACCGGTTCAGAAACCTATCTGCGTGCGCTGGAAGCTGGTGCGATTGAAATTATGGAAAAGCCTTCCATTGACGTTTCCCAGTCATTGGAAGTTTTGGGGCGAGAGATCGTCGAAAGAGTTCGTATGGTGGCACGCTCGCGTATTCAGGCAAAAACCAAAATTTCAACTCCAACGGCACAGGTTAAAAAAGTGGACCGCACTTCCCTGGCTCGTACCACGCATCAGATGATCGCAGTGGCTTCCAGTACTGGTGGTACGGAGGCATTGAAGGTTTTCCTTTCGGGTATGCCGGCAAATATTCCAGGAACAGTGGTGGTTCAGCATATGCCGCCGGGCTTTACCAAGTCCTTTGCGGATAATTTAAATGCCATGTTCCCATTTGAAGTGAAAGAAGCCCAGGAAGGTGACCAAGTGGTTCCTGGCCGGGTTTTGATTGCTCCAGGAAACTTCCACATGGAAATCACCCGCAGTGGTGCCTTTTACTACGTTAAACTGCACCAAAATCCGCCCATGCACAGCGTGCGCCCAGCGGCTGATTATCTAATGAAATCAGTAGCTAAGTATGCCGGGAAGAACGCTCTTGGGGTGGTTTTAACGGGTATGGGTAAGGACGGAGCTGAGGGGCTTTTGGAGATGAAGAATGCCGGGGCTTATACCGTCGCTCAGAACGAAGAAACCTGCGTGGTTTACGGGATGCCTGCCGCGGCTGTGGCTTTAGGCGCAGCTGACAAGGTTTTGGCCTTGGATCGCATCGCTGGAGACCTCCTTAAACAGCTGGATTTGAGAGAAGCAGCTTAACGAGTATTACAGAATTTAAATGGAACATGTAAAACGGAGAAAGTGCAGACTTTCTCTGTTTTAATTTATGTCCCTGTGGGAGTATTCGAACACTAGTGCGTATATGAAAAATAATGAATTGCTGGATTTAGAAATTCGTAAAGTGGATCTGCTTTTAGGGCAGAGCTACACCTCTGTGGTGGCTGTTCTCACCACAGCTTATTTCTATACGTTCATCGCCTGGAGCACCATCTCCCACAAGTTCCTGGTTTTTTGGTTTATCACGATAAATATTTATGCAGCTTTAAGCCTGGGGATCGTTCCTTTTTGGCGTGAGGCCATGACCAAACTTCAATCCGAAGAGCAGCTGAACAAATGGAAGAATGCAAAGTACATCATGCTTCTGATTTCGGGCGGCTGCTGGGGTGCGATGGGTTTCGTCGCCCCATGGGCTGGCACCAGTGTGCAGGTTTTAACTTCGATGTTGATTGCCGTCATGAGTGCTGGTGGCATGATCCTGTATGCAGCCAACAGGGTTGCGATGATCTGTCTGGTCGGACCGACGATTGGGGGTTGGGCAGCAGGCTATCTTTATTCCGGTCAGTCCTATTCCTACCTGGTCGGATTTATCATGATTATCTACTTTGGCTTGGTGGTTTCCCTGGGGCGTTCATTGAATCGTTCCATGGCCACGTTGTTCAGTCTTGATAAAATCCTGATTCGCAGTGAAGAGCGTGTGCGCATGGCTATGGCATCCTCTGAAGCCATGACGTGGGATTGGGATATTCAACAGGATATGATTTTCCGGGAGGGAAATCTGTCACTCCTTCCTGAGCAGACATTGCTAAAGGATATTCTCAAAGCAAATTTCATTGAAAACCGTGAGTTGGATTTTGAATTCAATCTGATCAATAGTAAGAACGGACCGCGTGTGTTGGCGTTCCGTGGAAAAGTTGAGCGCGACGACGACGGTTCCGTTATCAGAACAACCGGCATCGTTTGGGATGTTACAACGAAAAGACATCAGGAGTCCCTGCGCCGAGAACGTGATCTGCATGAAGCAGCCAACGAAGCGAAGTCATTTTTATTGGCTAATGCCAGCCACGAAATTCGCACTCCATTAGCGGCCATCCTGGGTTATGCCGAGGCTTTGCTCGCTAACCCCAATTTGGACGACAGCGTTTACAAAGACCTCCACTCCATTCAACGTCAGGGTAAATTCATGACGTCATTGGTGAACGATCTATTGGATCTTTCCAAGATCGAAAGCAAGAAACTGCTTCTGCAAAAAACCCCTATGAGCCCGGTGCGGGAAATCGAGGATGCGGTATCTGTCATCCGCACAGTGATTGATAAACGTCACAGTCTGAAGCTGAGCTTTGCGACCTTGGTGCCGGATGAGATTCAGATGGATTCGGTTCGTTTCCGTCAGGTCCTGATCAACTTGCTGTCAAATGCCGTAAAGTTCACTCCGCAGGGCGAGATTCAAGTCACAGTTTCTTTGGGCTTTGATATCAACAATAAAGGGACCTTGCGCATTCGCGTGGCCGATTCTGGTATTGGCATGAATGAACAAACTCAGAAGAATCTGTTTCAGCCATTCATGCGTGGTGAAGGTGTTGAAGTTCAAAAAGTTTCCGGTTCGGGACTGGGCTTGGCCTTGTCGCAGCGTTTGGCTCGCTTGTCCGGTGGCGATTTAAGTTTGATTGAATCCATTGAAGGCAAGGGGAGTGTGTTTGAATACTCTGTGGTCCTTGGCTCTGTGGCGGAATTGAAATTGGTTGAGTCCCATCTTGCGGGTCGACTTGTTCAGGAAAGAAATTTGCAAAATCAGGCGCGTGAGTATTTGAAAGACCGCCGCATTCTGGTCGTCGATGATTCCGAGGACTTGCGCAACTTGATGCACAGGTATCTGAATCGTCATGGTGCTATCGTTGATGTTTGTGAAAGTGGACGTGAAGCGCTGGATAGAGCGGCTTCCGATGACGGCTATGATGTGATTTTGATGGATATTAAAATGCCAATCATGTCCGGTCATGAAGCCACAAGAGCATTGCGTGGTCGCGGCTATACAAAACCGATCATCGCGATCACTGCGCAAGCCAGCTCTGAAGGTCAAAGTGATTGCCTGAACTCGGGATTCGATGGCTACCTAAGCAAGCCGGTCGACATTTCTATGCTTGAGGAAGTCCTGTTGAAGGCCCTTCCTGTCAAAAATTAAATTTTTCGGTAATTTTAATGAGTCGGCGGTACTTTGGCGCCGTTGAATTTTTCCACCTGCTGCATCCAGTAGTGGATTTCCGGAGCTGACAAAGAGAAATCCAGCATCGAAAGTTTCATCGCAAGTCCAAAGGCTTCGTTCTTCACGAAGGCCATTTGACGACGTTCACCTTTGCGGGAGTAGCTATCGATCTTTTTCAGTCCTGACATCAAGTGCAAGGCTTTAAAGAACACGGCCGCTTCCTGTTTGAAGATGCCCATTTCTTCACGGATGAAGTAAGCAAGTTTCGGATCGTTCTCAACTTCGCTTTCCCATTGGCCTTCGCCGTACTGGGCTTTCATGAACGAGAACATGAACCCTGCAAACAGTTCCAAAGGATCCTGGCGGTTGATGCCCACCTGATTGATACGTGCCACGTGAAGTTCAAACGTTTCCATTTTTACCGGATCGATAAAGACAGAATGCAGGCCTGGCAGAATTTGCTCAAGGATGTGCAAGTCGAACAATTCCATAAAGGCCAGATGCGGCTCGTTCAAGCGCATGAATTTCAACCACTCCTCACGACGACGAGGCAGAACGGATTTTTTCAATTCCGGTGCGCACTCAGAGATCGCATGGCGCATGGTTGATTCAATCGAGAAATGTAATTTATGTGAAAGACGAATCGCACGCAAAATACGAATCGGATCTTCGATGAAGCGATCCTTGGGATCACCGATCATGCGCAGAACGCGATTTTCAATATCCTGAATGCCGCCACAGAAATCGATCAGCTTGTTGTTGGCTGGATCATAAAATACAGCGTTGGCTGTGAAGTCGCGACGTTTGGCGTCCTCTTCAACCGTTCCGAAATAGTTGTCACCTTCAACTGTGTCCTCTTCAGGAGTTGCGGCAAGTTCTTCGGCGCTGATGTTTCTGCGGAAAGTGGCAACTTCGAATTGCTGATCACCACGCTTGACCAAAACCAGTTTGAATCTGCGACCAATGACATAGGCATTGGGAACTTTTTTACGAACTTGATTGGGGTGAGCGCTGGTCGCGATGTCGAAATCTTTAGGATGAATGCCCACCATAAGATCGCGTACGCAACCACCAACAAGATAGGTTTCAAAACCGGAATCTTGCAGGTTTTTGACAATTCTTAATGCGTAAGGATCAATCCAGTCTTCATGAAGCTGGGGCTTTTTGGTGAAACTCATTGTCGCTGAATCTACTCCCGTTCGTTCTAAAATTCAAACTTGAAATACCCCACTCATGGGCGCAGGATAGGGGCCCTATGGCATATTTGGAAAACTTCAATTACCAGATCTATGGTCCAGAAAATGGACGAAAATGGGTGTTTATTCACGGGCTTATGGGTTACGGGCAAAACTGGCGCCGGATCATATCGGGGTTGGAGGCGACCGAGCGCTGCTTGGCTTATGATCAAAGAGGCCATGGCCGGTCATTCCAGCCGGAGTCGGGTTATTCGCCTGAAGACTACGCAAATGACCTGAAACAGATCGTGGACGAGTTGGGGTGGGATAAGTTTATCCTGGTTGGGCATTCCATGGGTGGGCGCAACGTTTTGGCCTTTGCTTCCATGTATCCGGAGTATGTTGAAAAGCTGATCGTGGAAGACATTGGCCCCGAGTCCGCCCCCAACGCCTACGAATACTACGAGTATCTCTTGAATCTGGCACCGACGCCATTCGCCTCCCGTGATGAGGCTCGCAAGTACTTCATGGAGGACTTTGTGAAAACAGCCAAGACCCGAGAAAAAGTCGAAGTCATGGCTCAGTATTTTTATTCAAACATGATTGAAAAACCAGACGGGACTGTTGATTGGCGGTTCTCCAAGTATGGTATCATCGAATCAGTGAAGGCCGGACACACGCGCGAGCGTTGGGACCAGGTCCGTGACCTTAAAATGCCAACCCTTTGGATTCGGGGCGAGAAGTCTCAAGAGCTAAAACCTGATATTTATCAGCGAATTTTGGCCGAGAACCCGATGATTAAGGGCGTCGAAATCCCTGGGGCTGGACATTGGGTCCATTCAGATCAGCCTCAGGCCTTTATAGAGACCCTAAAAAGCTTTGTTGGTGACTTTTAAGGCACCGAAAAGTAGGTTTGGGTCAAAGAACCGGAGTATACGAAATTGAAATTCTCAGAGTTAAATTTAGATCCCGCGCTATCGTCTGCAATCCAAAAAATTGGATATGAAGAATGCAGCCCGATTCAAGCGCAAGCCATGCCATATATTTTGGATGGTAAAGACGTCGCCGGCCTGGCACAAACAGGCACCGGCAAAACAGCAGCATTTGTTCTGCCATTGATGGAGCGTATTTTACGTGCTCGCCCAGCTCACGGCGAAATTTCTGATTCAGAAAAAGAAATCATCGAAAAGCGCGCATTCAAAGACTGGAAACCACAAAACTTTATTTTGGTTTTGGTTCCAACGCGTGAATTGGCAGAGCAAGTTCAAGACAACATCATCAAGTTCGGCGTGGATAGCGGCCTTAAAGGTTTCGCGATTTACGGCGGTACAGGATACGACAAACAAAAAGAGGCGCTTAAAAACGGTGTTGAATTCATCGTTGCGACTCCAGGCCGTTTGATCGATCTTTACAAAGAGCACTTGGTGGATTTGAAGCAAGTTCGCGCGATCGTCTTCGACGAAGCGGACCGCATGTTCGACATGGGCTTCAAGGACGACATGAAATTCATCCTGCAAAGAGTTCCACGCGAACGTCAGTTCCTGGTGTTCTCTGCAACTTTGAACTTCGATGTGTTGAACACAGCTTACCAATTTGGTTCCGAGCCGATTGAAATCAATATCAGCCGTGACCAGGCCAAAGCGGAAAACGTGAAGGATCAAATCTTCCACGTAGGCAATGCTGAAAAACCTCAGCACTTGTTGTCTTTGCTTAAAGTGCACAATCCAAAACAAGCGATCATCTTTACCAACTTCAAAATGAACGTCGAGAAATTGACTAAGTTTTTGGTTGATAACGATGTGCCTGCAATGGCGATTTCAAGCCTTTTGACTCAAGCTCAGCGTAACCGCGTGATCGAGCAGTTCAAGGCGGAAAATCATCTGAACATCCTGGTGGCAACAGACGTTGCGGCTCGTGGTTTGGATATCAAGGGTGTTGACCTTGTGATCAACTACGAATTACCGATGGATTCTGAATCTTACGTTCATCGTATTGGTCGTACGGGCCGTGCTGGAACGACAGGTCAGGCGTTCTCGATGGTGGGTGAAAAAGATATCGAATCTTTGACTCGTATCGAAGACTATTTGAAACACAAAATCGAAGTGGGCTACCTGGAAAATGATCAGTTGATCCAGGAGTTCAAACCATTCCCAGATCGTTTCGACGGTCACTATCCGAAATCATTGGATGGCGAGCGCGGTGAACGCGGTCCTCGTCGTGAAGGTGGTCGCAGTGGTGGTGGCAATCGTGATCGCGGTCCTCGCCGTGAAGGCGATCGTGGTCCACGTCGTGAAGGTCGTGATGGCAATCGCGGTCCACGCGGTGAAAGCCGTGGTGAAAACAAAGGCCCACAAGAGCGCAAAGGTGCGACAGCTCAGAAGGCTGATGGACCTCGTCCAGGGCACGCAAAACGTCCTGAGCACGGCAGTAAGCCACAGCACGGCCAACCTAAGCACGGTGACAAACGTCACGCGAGTCAAGGCGGAAACAAACGCCACGAGCCACGCAAAGGCGCAAGTGCCGTTCGCAGACCACCGAAACCGAAGCAAACAATCGGTAAAAAGATTTCCAGCTTCATCAAAAAATTGTTCTCTTAAAAAGAAAAACCCCGGCGAACCCGGGGTTTTTTTATCCCTAAAATATAAATATTAATACGCGATAAAACCTTCGTGGCCGTATCTCGAGCTGATTGAGTTCTTGTTTTGATTAAAGCAAAACTTCAGTTCTGTATGATCCATGCAGGAATCTGTTGGGCTACATAATTTGACATGTAGCTACAATATAGGTACACTGAATATGACAGGACATCTCGGCCTTCACAAGTTCCAACACTGGGAAGCTGAAGAAGTTTTCTTCAATAAGTATGTGATCACTCCAAATAAGAAACACCACGGTCCAGAACGCTACATGATTGTTGGTAAAACCAACTCAGGACGAAAACTTAGATTGGTCTTTGAGGACCTGGGTCAAAACACTGCCCGAATTTTTACTGGTTGGGATGTATGAAAAAGAAAACTAGTTCAAAAAAACAAAAGCTGGATAAGTATAGTCCCGAAGAGTGGGATCAAACTAAATCCGTCACCGTAAAACCGGAAAAGAAGCCGATTCAAGGTATTTCCACGAGCATTCGTCTTCCGCACAGTATGGTTCAAAAACTCCGCAAGATTGCGCAGAAAAAGGGTGGCATTGGCTACCAGACTTTGTTGAAGATCTGGATCGCGGAACGCTTGGAGCAAGAGTCTGCTTAAGTTGCCAGTGTGTTTATTTTGATTTCTTTGATAATAGGGACGTGATTGCGGGATTATTTAGTTCCTTGGAAAGGTCCAAGGCATTCTTGCCGTCGTTGTTTTTGACGGAAACGTCGGCGCCATTATTTACCAAGACTTTTGCGATGTTGGTGTAACCCGCCAAAATAGATTCAATTAAAGCGGTGTTGCCCAGGGCATTTGTTTGATTGATGGTCTTTTTGTCTTTTTTCAAAATCAGCTGAGTTGTCTTTTCACTGCTCTTTGCCGCTGTGATTAACAGAGTGTCTTTGTTTTCAGAAAGCACGGGAATGTCGACTTTCGCTCCCGCTGCGATCAGCATTTTCGCGGTTCCATCCTGATCGTTGGAAACTGCAAGTGCCAAAGCTGTGTCGCCGAATTTGTTTGTTTGTTCTAAGTTTGGTTTGCTATTCAAAATCAACTTCAAAGCCGTAGTGTTGCCGTTCATAGCTGCCGCCATCAGCGGAGTCAGACCATCTTCGTCACCTTTAGCAGGATCAAAGGATTTGTCCTGCACATGCTTTTTTACTTCAGTATTCTTTTGCAGCTCAATGGCTTTGTTTAGGTTCTCGACGGATTCTCCACCGCGGGCCGTGATCGGTCCAAACGCCGTGAAAAGAGCCACTAGAACATAAAAAATCCAGATCGCCACATTGACCATTAGTGCAACCCTAATTTAGGCCCGTAATCCAGGACCAAAGCAGATCCCTTGTCGAATGGAAGGGGGCTGAATTCGGTATAGTTAATCTTTTTTGAGCCATTGTTGATGGTGAACAAAGCACGGATGCGATTTTTGATGGCATTGGCTGCAGAACCATTTTCGCCGGATGAATCCTTGTGCATTAGAATCACAAAATAGATTGTTCCGTTACCAGTCGAGATCGTACCTGCCAGAGTTTTGGCTTTGTCTACAGTGCCGGTTTTACCAACCATAGCACCGTCCATAGCTCCGCCATACTTTGCCACGGTGGAATCAGTGTCAGTTCCCGCGACTGCCATGACGTCCGTCAATGCCAAACCTTGAGCGGCCAAAACTTCATTCAGGCGAATCAAAACTTTGATCATCGCGGCACAAGTGCCTTCATTGTAGTCGTACTTCTTTTTGGAAATATAATCGGCGTTGTTACCAGAGCCCAGGTTGAACTGCAGGTCGCGATTGTCCATTTTTAGATTATTTTGCAGGAACTCGTTGAACGCCGGAGTGTCCCCTAAGTTCCAATACAAATGATCCGCAATGTAGTTATTGGATCTGTTGTTCATGTTCTTAATGATCTTATGCAAAGGAGCTGAGCGGTATGTGAAGGACGCCGTTTGTGTTTCTTCTTTGAAGTCCTGCTTCGCAAGGAAAGCGACGTTGTTGAATTTAATATTGGGCTTGGTCTCGGGCAATTCTACTCCCACAGATTTTGCCATGCTGCGAATGTATTTGTAGGAGTTGTCGGCGACTGGCGTGATGAAGCCGTTTTCCAATTCGTGTTTAACGTGTGCCACTTGCGCAGCCAGGTCCGGATAGAATTTTGTGTCACCGGCGATAGCCGTCGGCTCCTCGACGTTCCACTCCATCAAGAAGTTTTCGTCAAAGGTCAGAGTGTCGATCTGTTTGATGTTCAGTTCGCGCATCGCCAATTGAGCCAGGACAAAATATCCCACGCTACGACCAAAGATAGGATCTTTGCCACCTTCAATGTGCATGTCAAAAAGGCCGTCAGCCTTTTTAGTCAGATGGATTTTTGTGGTGAAGCGGTATTTGGGACCCAGAGTTTCAATGGCCCAAAGAGAAGTCACAAGTTTTGATATGGATGCCAGGGGGAACTTTTCGTCTTTGCTGCCATTGCCTTCGATGCTTTTTGAATTGGCTTTCATGGTGCAGGCGGAGTTGAGATAAACTTTTGCAGAAGCAGATGTCGTGAAACCCACGACCAGAGCAGCTATTACGAATTGTGTTTTCAAGAATGACACTCTTGTTCCCCTTGGTTCTTGATGTAAGTGAGCTGACCTACTTAGCAACTAGGGTTGGATTAATATACTTAAAATCCTTTAATCTAAAGAATGTTTTGAGGTCAGGACAATGTTTTCCCGGTCATCTTTGGGATTGGATGGGTATTTATTACAATTTTGCGAAATGATGGCGGATTTCAGCAGGATAAGCACAGGAATCGGTCACAAAAAGTATAAAAAAAAGGGCCCCGGATGAGGCCCTTGAATTGGTCTATGGTTTTTTGCTTCCGCCGGTAGTGTCTGTTACCAGACGCAAATCGAAGGAACGATCGTTGATCAGGTTTTGGATGTACAGCAGGGATTGATACAATTGCTGTTTTTCAAAGTTACCAAAGCGGAAGTTGATCTGATCCACTTTGCGGCCCGTGAAAGTCATTTCGTAAGTAACCAGCTGTTCGAACTGATTATCTGGCAAAAGAGTCAGTACGAAATAAGCACCGTGATCACGCCACATCGCAATCTTTTGCAAGTTTCTGAAAGCCTCATAGCGAGCCTGATCAGTCATAACCGGTTGAAGCAGGTAAGAGAAGTTTTCAGAGATCTTGGCGATCTTGTTACGGCGCAATTGATCCAGATCCTGATCTTCAGATTTCAGGTAAGCCAGGAATAATTTTTTAACCTGAGCTGCCGTATAGTTCGGAAGAGTATCGTAGGCTTCAGGATGGATGCACACCTGGTGACGGAAATAACCATTCACGATGTCGCCATTTGAAAAGTCCCAGCGCTTCCAGTCGATTTGGCGATAGATCCATTCTGGCAGAATCTCCATCGCACGGTTTTGCATTTTGCCGTAGTCTTTTTTAGAGACGTTTCTCATACGGGCTTCATAGAAATGCGATGCTGTTACGAAAGAACCCGGAGTCCATTTTGGATTGGAATTGAAGATAATGTGATCACCTTCAGTGATCTTATTACCCCAGATGCCATAGAAGATTTTGGATTGAGCTGATTTTTGGTAAGTGTCCAGGATGTACTGTTTTTCAACGTTGTTAGAGTCGAAGTTTTGCAGTTTGTTTTGCGAATACATTGTGTTCGCTTCCAGGCGCAGGATGCTCATGGAAAGCTTGTAGCGGGACATGACGTCGACAGAAGTGTTGGAGCCTTTAAAGACGCGGTCAATACGACGCTGCTCTGCTGGCAGATTGTGATCAGCCATGTACATGTCTTCAACTTCAGTCATGTCCGTCATCAATTCATTTTGCAATTCAGGGCGGGAAGCCGTCGGGTCGATAACTTTCAGATTCTTGAATTTCAACTTCTTGTTCATGAAGTTGTTGAATGCTGTCGCGGCCTGCTCGTTCTTAAGATCGAAAACGTAATCCAACATGAATACGTCATTCATGCTCTTACCGAAGTTCAAAGAGGCCGGTTTCAAGTCAATCCAACGCTCCAATTTGCGATCGATAACTCTTAGACCCACAACTTTCAATTTACCCAGGTAATCGATGCTGGCGCTTGCGCCCACACCACGACGTCTCATCGTGATTAGCTTTACGCGGATTTTATCGTCAGCCATGCGATACAAGTGGATCATGAAATCGCCAGCCATGAAGACGTGAGTGGATCCGCCCAATTCGATGGTTGGATTCAGATCTGTAGCACCACCGACCGAAAACACGATGTTCAATTTCCCCTGAAGGGCAACAAAGTCGCCGACTTTCAGGTTTTTCACGGCTTTCTGAGCTGTGAAAGGAATGTGTTTTATTGAGTAAGGAATCGCCTTCAGTGAATCGCCTTGAGTTTTGAACTGACGGGCAAAATAAACTTCAGTGCCATTTTCCACTTCCAGGCCAAATGGAGTGTCGCTGCCATCAATAAGGTCGCCAACGTTCAGCTCAGAAGTCAGGACATACTTATCAAGACGGGTGTAGTAACCATCAAGATAAGATGGTTCGGACTTTGCTTTGTACTTCAAGGAAACATGAAGGCCGTCAATGATGTCGCCACCAAGACCGATGGTTGCACCGATATCTTGTTTTGCGATTTGTTTGCGGATTGTCTCGACCACTTTTTTGCCGGGTTCAAAAATATCCAAACCTGCGTGGGAAGGAACGGGACCAGTCAGAATAAGGGCTAAAGCAATCAGCCCCGCTTTCAAGGATGTTGTTTTCAAAGTTGCTACTCCTGAGTATTTAGGACACCAATACTAATCAGGATTTGTTATATAGCAAAGCGCAGCGGGTCAATTTAGAGTAAGAATTCAAGCCTGGGATTCGATCAAACGAGCAAACTGATTCACCCATTTTGTATTCACGTTCACGCAAGGTACCAAGTGATAGTCTTTACCACCTGCGTGATGGAAGGTTTCTTCTCCACCGATGCCGATTTCTTCAAGTGTTTCGATGCAGTCAGCAACGAAGGACGGGCACAGGACCGCAATGCTTTTCTTGTCGCCAAGTTTCGCAATTGTTTCTTCCGTCGAAGGCTTTAGCCATTCGTCACGCCCCAAGCGAGACTGATAAGATAAGCTCCATTGGTCTTTTGAAAGACCCAGTTTCTGTGCGACGGAAGTAGCAGTCGCCAGACATTGTGCGCGGTAGCAAGGCTTATCGCAGGCACTGGGTTTCACGCAGCAGTCCGGAGTTGCCAGACATCCCGCATTCACTTTCACATGGCTTTCCGGAAGACCATGAAACGAGAACAAATAGTGTCCAACTTCTTTACCCTGAAGATACTCCTTCGCGATTTCCACAGTGGGATCCACAAAGCTCGGGTGCTGGTAAAAGTCACGGATGCTTTTTACGTTGAATTTCAGATTCAATTTTTTGATCTGGCGTTGCACTTCGCGCAGCGAGGAACCCGTCGTTGCGTCGGCATATTGCGGATACATCGGGGATAGCAATACATTCTGGACTCCCGCAGCAGCGAACTCTTTCAGAGCTGTGGGAATATCCGGATTACTGTAGCGCATGCCCACTTTTACCAGATAATTTTCGCCCAGATCCTTTTGCAGTTTTTCGGCAAAATCAACTGTGTACACTGTTAGTGGAGAGCCGTTTTCAAGCCAGATCTTTTTATAGTTTCCAGCGGAAATCGGACCACGCTTGGGTACGATCAATAAATTTACCAAGGGCCAGCGCAGAATGAATGGAAGGTTGATAACTTCCTTATCCATCAGGAAATGCTTCAAGTACTTTTTTACGTCAGGGACCTCGTAGGACCGAGGACTGCCGATATTTAAAAGCAAAACACCTGTTTTAGCTGCCATGTTGACTCGCGATCTGTTCACAAAGACGTTCACTGCGTTCTAATATCTTGCTTAGGCCAATTCCAGAAAGATAGTTTCCATGAAGGAAAATGTCAGTTGGAGCTGGTTTTTCAGAAAGTTCTGCCTGGATCTTTTCAAGTTCCAGATCATAAAGGGGCAAAGCGCGATCCCAGCGGAAAATCTTTGCATCCAGAATAGTATCCTGGCGCTTGAAAATGGTTTTTCGCTCTTTACTGATAAAGTCCAAAAGATCTTTGTCAGAGTAGTTCAAAAGATCCTGATTGTTTTTTCCACCCATGATCCAGGTTTCATTGTAGGTTTTGTTACGACCGGCAAAAATATAGGGAGGCATCAATACGCCAAAAGTGCGCAGTTTCAGGCCACGCGGGATCAGGCAGCCAAAACCTTTGAACTTAGTTTGGGCTTTATCAAAAAACACAGTGGCACTGATCAATGAAGACATATTCACGCGGGTTAAAAGCGCTGAAAGCTCTGGCGCGCGTGTTTTCAAGATGTTTGCCGCAGCTGACGCCGAGGTTGCAATCACCACCGGGCCTTCAACTGTTGAAACATCGAGATCTGATTCCAGATAAATTTCCACATCCAGCTGTTGCAAGGTCGCATGCAGATAATCAACGATGTCCTGCATGCCTTGTGGGCCGCTGATGGTGCCACGGAATTTTTCGCGGTCTTTTTTAAACAACGGTGAAATGATCAACGAAGCGCTTAGATCCTGGGCTTCATTCGCGTAAATCCCCTGCATAGCCGGTCCCAACAGGTAAGTGGTTGCAGCTTTGCCAAGACGGCGCAATCCCCAGTCTTTCAGTGTTTCACCGGCCTGCGGTTTCAACGTTGCTTTAGCAAATAGAACCCGAGGAATGACAGTGAATGCGACTTTCAGAATTTCAAATGGATTTAAGGGCATCGCTTTTGGAAAACCGCGGAAAATAAATCTTTTCTTCGAGGATTCCAATGGAAAGGCCAGATCCAGGCCAATCTCTTTGAACAGCTTTTCGGAACGGTCGGTCAGGATCATGGAGTTCGCGGCTCTTTCAGCCATTCCGTACTCGCCATGCTCAGTTCCCAAAAGTCCTCCCAAGCGAGGGGACTTTTCGTGCAGGTGAACCTTAAATCCTTTTTGGGCCAGCTTCAGGGCTATGGTTAATCCCGCGAAACCAGCTCCAATGACCGTGATCTTTTTCATATAGATTGAGAGAAGATCTTGGTTTGAGGTTGTTTGGTTTTCAAGCGCTCGTCAAAGAACACGCAGGCATTGCGCAGGAACGGGCGGCCCGCCTCAAGTACGACCAGCTTATGATCTTTAATCACAAGTAAATCGTCTTTGATCATCTCTGACAGGAACTCAGAAGCTTGTGCTTCTTGTTCGTTGCTCAAGAAGTCAACTTCGAACTCTGTCATCAGTTTCAGGATCTGACGGCGGCGAATCTGGTCTTCTTCTGTCAGGATGTGACCGCGCATTGTCGGAATCAATCCGTCATTGATGGATTGTTCGTACAATGGCAATACTTTTTCATTCTGGTGGAAGCTGTAAGGCGTTTCAGAAATCGAAGAGACACCCAGACCCAGAAGAACATCAGTTCTTTGATCCGTGTAACCCATGAAATTTCTGTGCAGACGTTTTTCATCCATAGCGATGCTTAAGTTATCTGTTGGCAGCGCAAAGTGATCCATACCCACTTCCACGTAACCGGCTTTTAGCAGGATGCCACGGGCAATTTCGTACAATTCACGCTTTTCAGCGGCCTTTGGAAGATCTTCGTCTTTGAACAGGCGCTGTGCAGGCTTGATCCAGGGAACCAATGCAAAACTGTACAAGGCAATGCGATCCGGGCGCAATTTCACTGTCGCTTCCGCGGTTTCGCGGATGGAATCCGCAGTTTGTTTCGCCAGGCCATAGATCAAATCGAAATTCACTGAGGTATAACCCAGTTCACGGGCTGCTTGTGAAAGTTCTGCGGTGATTTCCAAAGGCTGAATGCGGTTTACCAGACGTTGAACTTCAGGATTGAAATCCTGAACACCCATACTCACACGATTGAAACCGAGCGTGCGCAAAGCTTTTAATTGATCAGGCGTCGTTCTGCGGGGATCTACCTCGATGGAACCTTCAAAGTGTTCTTTATCCAGATTGCAGTCATTCACGATCGGAGTCAGAAGTCTTAGCAGAGATTCAGCAGACAGGAACGTCGGTGTTCCGCCACCCAAATGGATATGTTTCAAAGGAGCTTTTAAAAGTTCCGGAACCTGTTGTTTGTACAGATCCCATTCTTTGATCAGCATATCCACGTAAGGGGACTCTTTGCTGTGACTTTTCGTGATGATGTTATTGCAGCCACAGAAAGTACAAAGTGTTTCGCAGAAAGGAATGTGCACGTACAAAGACCAGCCACCATCGCTTTTTTGCAAAGTCGTTTTCAGGTGGGACACCCATTGATCCCGTGTCGGATTGGTTTCCCAATAAGGCACGGTCGGATAGGAAGTATAGCGGGGGGCCGGGACGTCGTATTTCGCCAGAAGATTTTTAATCATGAAAGCACCTCTCGAACTGTTTCGATGAATAGTTTCACGTTTTTCTCGGGAGTTTTAGGCAAGACACCGTGACCCAGGCCGCACACCCAGCCGGCGCGCGCTTCCAAAGGCATCTCTTTCATCGGAGCCAGGAAGTTTTGCACAGCTTTTTTGAAGTCTGCATCATCCATAAATAACAAGCTTTGATCGAAGTTCCCTTGAACGAAGCCTTTGTTTTGAACTTTAAAGCACTCTGGGATGTAGCAGCGGTGATCAAAACCCTGACCCGCCCATGGAAGATCTGCGAATTCTTTATTAAAGAATGTCGGTTGAGTGCCTTTTGAGTAGTAACCAATTTTACCTGGGAATTCTTTTGCAAGAACAGAGATCACAGGTTGGATCCATTCTTTGAAGAACAATGGGGATACTTCGCCAGCTGCTGTATCAAAGATCATAACCAGCTCAACGCCGCCATCCAATTGAAGCTGAATGTTGGCTTTCAAAAGCGGAAGCATCTTTTCCAGGAATTTAGGAAACATATTGATCAATACTTTAGATTGAATCAAAGAACCCGCGTGAGAGCCTTCAACACCATAAACGAACAATGTCCAAGGGCCACCGACAAAGCCAATCAAGCTTTTGTCTTTAGGAAGCACTTCGCGAGTTGCGATCACAGCTTCTTTTTGGAATTTCATGAATTCGATCGCAGGTGCGACTTCGCCCAGGTTGTTGATCGTTTCAGGGTTTAGTTTAAAGCCCAATTGAGGACCGTGAGCGTCTGTATATTTCAGACCCATGCCCAAAGCTTCCAATGGGAATAGGATGTCAGAGAAAAGGATTGATACGTCGAAGTCAAATTCAGCAACGGGTCCGCGAGCAACTTCAGCAGCCAGTTCTGGAGTTTTGCAAAGCTCTTCGAAAGAGTTTTTCTTTCTCATGCCTTGGTAATGCTGGTGATAACGGCCTGCCTGACGCATGAACCAGATCGGAGGTGTCTTCTGTGCTTTTCTTTGAAGAGCGTTGTGAAAAAGTGTGTTCATGTAGTTTCCTCCGTGGACCATTGGTAGCCGATGCCGCGCACAGAACGAATGTGTTTGTCGCCGTCCTCGCCCAATAATTGGCGCAGACGTACGATCGTGTTGTCGATGGTTCTGTGGCTAGGGTTCTTATCAACACCCCAGATTTCATTCATGATCTCGTCACGACTTAAAACCCGTGGTGCTTTATCAATTAATAGCTGCAAAATCTTCATATCTGTAACCGCAGGGTACTCGATTTGACCTGAGTTCTTACGTACGGACATATTGGTAAAATTAATCACACATGTTGTTAGCTGCACTTCCTTCAAAGGAGCATGCGCATCCAGCACGTGTTTTACGCGGATCAAAAGCTCTTTCAAATGGAAAGGCTTCGGAATGTATTCCGCAGCGCCCAGCTCAAATCCCTGCAAGCGCGATTCAGCATCGGCTTGAGCTGTCAGAAACAGGAACAGAACGGGTGATGTTTTTTTCATTTTTGCGGCAAGTTCAAAGCCAGTGCCGTCAGGAAGGCCCACATCCAGGATGACCAGGTCAAAATCCTTTTCCTGGGTGTAAACAGACCACGCATCCGCAACACTTTTGCCCCAGAAGACTTCATAGTCTTTGCGCAGGCGTTCTGTCAGTGTTTCGCCCAGGGATAAATCATCTTCAACCAGAAGGACTTTTCTCATCATAGAAGCTGGCCCTCCAATTGAAGTATGGATTTGAAGCCGTTTTTATCAGTGGATTCGAATTTGATATCACCGCGCATTTTTTCCATCAGACGTTTTGTGATCAAAAGTCCAATGCCATTGCCGCGGGAGTCTTTGGAATTCAATAGTTCAGAACCCAATTTGCCGGTTTCACCTTTAAACCCCAGGCCGTCGTCGGAAAATACGACTTCCAGGCGGTTGCCATGAAGATGACGAACGTTGATTTTAACTGCAGTGGCTTTGCCATGCAGGACGGAATTCTGCAAAAGATTGCGCACGACACTCATCAGGCCACGACGATCACCGTTGATACGGGCATCGCGTTCCAATTCAATGGAAAGGTCAGCAAATTCAGTGCGCAGGCTGGCCAGCAAACCGCTTAAGGAGATCTCTTCGTGCAGAAGGGGACTGACCTCAAGGTTTGCCAATAAAAGTGAATTTTCAAGTTGCAGATCCAGGCGTTGGATATCCGCGATCAGGCGTTTCATGACCGGGGGACTGTTGCCCTGCAAGTCTTCCTCTAAAACTTCAGCTTGCAGGCGAAGGCGGGCAATCGAAGTTTTGATATCATGACTGAAAGTCGAAAAGAAAAAGCGCAAGCGGTCGTGGCGTTGCTTATCGCGGAAAGTGAACACGATCAAAGCGATGCCGCCGATCAGAATGGAGCCCAATAAAATGGAGCCTTCCCAGGCGATCATACGATGCTGACGGGCGCCTTCCAGTTCCAGAAGGAAAAAGACCCACCACCAAGACACAAGCGCAAACGTGAACGCGAACCAGATGATCGCGAGCACTGTTTTCAAATGTGACTTAAGGAAGTTCTTCATTTTCGATTACTCCGCAGAACCTACGATGATGCTTGCGGCTTCAGCCAGCAACTCATCGGTGTGAGCCATGGACACGAAACCAACCTCATAAGCATTCGGTGCCAGGTAAACACCTTTATCCAAAGCTTTCAGGAACAAAGTTTTGAAAGTGGAGCTTTGGTTTGCAGGAATTTGCTCGATAGTACGGATTGTTTTACCGCTGGTATCGCCGTGAATCCAGAATAGAGAAGAATGTTGTTCTACTTTCAATGGAACGCCTTTTTTAGCGAAACCATCACGCAAAGCCTGAACGAATTTTTGGGTGCGTTTTTCAAGCACGTTCCAACCATCCAGACGCTGCATTTTTTTAAGAGTCGTAAGACCCGCGCGCATACCGATGGGATTCGCTGACAAAGTACCGGCTTGGTAAACGTCACCGCTTGGCGCAACCATGTTCATAAGTTCAGCACGGCCACCGTAGCAACCCACAGGGAAACCACCACCGATGATTTTACCGTAAGTCACCAGATCCGGAGTGATGCCAGTTTTGCCAACCATCCCGTTTAGGCCTACGCGGAAGCCAGAGATCACTTCGTCAAAGATCAACAAAGAGCCATTCTTTTTGCAAATATCAGAAACTTTTTGCAAGAACTCTTGGCGTTGAACCAAAAGACCATAATTCGCAGGAAGTGGTTCGATGATCACAGCGGCGATGTCTTTACCTTGAGCCGCGAACACTTCTTCAAGTTTCGCTTCGTCATCAAGAGGAGCCACAACAGTCGTGTTGGCTACTTCAGCCGAGATACCCGCTGAAGAAGAAGCCGCTGCACCTGCCAGGCCTGAACCCGCTTTAACCAGTAAGTTATCCACGTGACCGTGATAGCAACCTTCGAATTTCAAGATTTTGCTACGACCTGTAGCTGCACGAGCTACACGCAGTGCAGACATAACAGCTTCAGTTCCAGAAGAAACGAAGCGAAGTTTTTGCATGAATGGCAAAGTTGAAGAAATCCACTCTGCCAATTCCAAAGAGTAAATTTCAGTAGCTCCGAAAGTCCAAGCTGTGTCCACCATGCGGTGAACTTCTTCAGCCACTTCAGCGTCACGGTGGCCCAGGATCAATGGTCCGAAGCTTTGGCAGAAGTCGATGTACTTTTTGTCTTCAACAGAAGTCAGGAAAGCACCTTCAGCTTGCTTAAAGAAAACCGGTGCACGATCCAGGCCTTTGAAAGAACGAACCGGGGAGTGAACGCCACCCGGAGTTACTTTAAGGGCGCGTTGGAATAATTCTTCAGATGTTACTTTGTGCATAGCTGTCTCCAGTTATCTTGATCCAGATAAATATTTAAATTTGATTCGTCGAACTGATTTTGCTCCTGCAGATACTGGCGAATGATTTTGTAGGTGTTGCCAGGACCGCAAGCGTGATGTTTCTTCAATACTTCTGGATTCTTCTTGGCAGTATCCAGGAACTGACTGCCACTGCTCCAGAAGAAGCATTCTTTACCAGTCACAGGTGTCGCATTGTTTTGCTCGCCCAAAGTGTAAGTTGCTACCAAGGGCATTTGACGTGCACCTTCTTCGTAACCGGTGTCGTGAGTCAGTTTTGCCCAAGACATAGATTTGCCAGCCAGAATATCGATGCGGGATTCTTCCTGCTCGCCCAAACCTTCAGAACAACCGTGAACCCATACACCTTTTTGCGCCATGGCTTTCCAAGTGCGAGTTCCTGCAGTCCAAACGAATTGATCGAACTTCAATGATTCAGGCCAGGATTCAGAGCGTGAAACGTAAAGAGCATTTGTGCCCGTTGGAACATTCCAGTTGCTCAGAGGTTTTCTTTCCGCACGAACTTCTGAAGACCACATTTGATCAGCAGAGAACTTCGGAGAAGCGACAGAAGGTTTCAATTCACGTTTATCTAAAACAGTTCCGCCATCCGTCAGACCTTTAAGGATGGTGATTTCACCATAAGGACGGGACAATACAGCCACACCGATCTTTTGATGGCAACCGCCACCAAAGCTCGCCAGGATGTCGCGCTCTTTTTGCGCGCATTGGAAGGTCGTTGGATTGTCGATTTTTGCCAGCAACGCCTTAAGATCTGCACGGTCGGCTTTGATCTCAACCGCCAAAGCACCTTGAGCAGCAGCATTTGGATTGATGCTCAAAGGAAGAGCGGCAAATTCAACTTGATCCAGGTAAGTGCGAAGCAAGCCTTGAACCTCTTTGAATTCAGGCTCTTTTGCTGTCAACAGACGATCCAACGCTGCCTTCGCAACGATCAGGCCGTCAGTTTCAGGGGCTTCCAGCAATTTACGAATACGAGTCGGGATGTTCCCGCGCACGCTTTCAAACTTTACGGATTCAAGATTGAAGGGAAGATGCTCTTTAAAGAAGTTCGTCAGATTGTACTCACGACGAGGCGAAGAACTGAACACGTTCATTTTCTTGGAAGTGCGCAGTTTTTCAAAGTGGGACTTTTTAACCAACAACAGGTCACGTTGATCGGCGCGAGGCAGTGTCGCCGCAATCACGGTTTCTGATTTGGATTCTGTCGGAAGGTCTTTCCAGGAGTGGACAACCATGTCCGTTTCGCCCTTGATCAACTCGCCAAAGAAGTCTTCGGTGAAAACACCTTTTTCTGGAATTTGCCAAAGAGGTGTCGTCAGGTTGATGTCACCCAGGGATTCCTTGAACTTGAATTCGATTTCCAGTCCCGGATTATTCTCTTTTAAGATTTCGCCAACCATATAAGCCTGGAGGCGGGCTAAGTCACTTTTACGAGCGGAAATTCTCAGGCGCATATATCGTCCCAACCAAGTGGACGAAGCTCTGTTCTTTGTGCGAAGGCCAAGGCTTTTTCGAACAAGAACGCGCGGATCTGTTCGATTTTGGTTTGCCTGTCTTTTTTGGTCTCTTCGATTTCAGCAAAAAACTGTTGAAGGGTCATGACGGTCACGTGAGGGAACTGTTTTGCAATGAGTGCTGGTAAATTGTTTTCTTCACCGCGCAGATCATAAATCACATGAGGACGGGTGTCCTGCTTGCTGATCAATTCCAGGATGCGAGCATCAGAAAGAGGTGCGGCAATAACCATCGCCTCTCCATGAACATAAGCTTCGTTGTAGTTTACAATATTCAGATTATCGTATTTCTCTGCGAAGCTGCGCATCTTTGTGCATTCACGGCAAAGAACTTGAACGGATTTTTTATGGGCAAGCCACGGAAGAATTTCCTGCGCCAATTGTCCGGAACCACACAAAGTGACGGATTCCATATCCTTGGAGTAGCGGCGCAAAAGGCTGCCATAACTTTGTGAACCGATTCCCACCAGATGTTCGGAGCGCGTGCGTTTCACTTCAGCCAAAACGAACTTCAACCATTTCTGGTTATCGCTGAACAAAGTGTCGCCAGCCGCTTTACGGGCTTCGATGAAGTTACGGAATTGACCGAACACTTCAGTTTCGCCAACGATCGGGGAGTGCAAGCCACAAAGAATTTCAAGTAGAAGACTGAAAGCTTTCTCGCCACGAAGAATCTGATCATCAGATTCCAAAACATCCAGCATTGAATTTACGTCGTCTTCACGGCAGAATAGAATCTGACGCAAACATGTTTTCCACACGGCTGCGTCCTGCAATGACTCTGCAAAATTTTTGCTGGATTTTCTATGAACGAGAAGTATATCTTCCATCTTGATTATTAGGTTTATCACTAAACTTTCATTAAAGTGTCATTGAAATGTCATAAGTGTGGTTTTCCCAAAGCGAGACGCCTTACGACATACGAAGCGAGGTTCTATATGAAGTTGACACAGAGGCCCAGAAGAAATCGTCGCACTGAAGCTGTGCGACAAATGGTTGCGGAAACTGATCTCCGCCCCTCTCAATTAGTCCTGCCTTTGTTCCTTGTTGATGGCACCCAACAAAAGCAAGAAATTGCCTCAATGCCGGGCATTTTCCGCATGAGCCCTGATTTAATTTTAGATGAGGTCGCTCGCGCAGTTTCACTAGGAGTGAAAAGCTTCGACCTTTTTCCGGCTCTGCCTGAATCTAAAAAAGACAGAACGGGAACAGAGGGATTGAACCCGAATGGTTTAATGCCCACAACCCTGAAGAAAATTCGCGACAAATTCCCAGATGTGACGCTGATCACCGATGTGGCACTTGATCCCTACTCCTCGGATGGACATGATGGCGTAGTGAAAAACGGTCTCATCTTGAATGATGAAACGGTAGAGATTCTCGCAAAAATGAGTGTGCTTCATGCGAAATCAGGAGCTGATATTGTGTCTCCATCAGACATGATGGATGGCAGAGTCGGTGCTATTCGTGAAGCGTTGGATGCAGAAGGTTTGATCGACACCGGCATCCTTTCTTACTCGGTAAAATACGCTTCCAGTTTTTACGGTCCATTCCGTGAAGCTTTGGATTCGGCTCCAAAATTTGGTGATAAAAAAACGTATCAAATGGATTTCAGAAACACGCGTGAAGCGATTCGTGAAATCGATTTGGATGTGGCAGAAGGTGCAGACATCGTGATGGTGAAGCCTGCGTTGTCGTACCTGGATGTGATTGCAAAAGTAAAAGCGCACACCAATATCCCAGTGGCAGCATACAACGTCAGCGGTGAATACGGTTTGATCAAACACGGCGCCAAAGCCGGTCTGATCGACGAAACCCGCGCCATGGTGGAAACTCTGTACTCCATCCGCCGCGCCGGTGCTGATATCATCTTCACATACTTCGCTCTGCCAATGGCCGAGTGGCTCCAAAAGAACAATTAATTGTTTTGCGTCCGCCTTATGTTCGAGGCGGGCGTCTCATTTTGATTCAGTCATAGTTTCATAGCGAAAAATCATAAGTTTCATTCGGTAACTGCCGAAAAGTCCAGTAGGGAATGTTTAACCAAGGACTGCCAAATGAAGCATGTGAATAAGATTCTTGCCGTCGGACTTCTTGTCATAGCTTTTCAAAACTGTGCGCCGCAATCTCTGGAATTTTCAAATTCCGCATTGACATCACAAGCCGCACCTCCTGAAGAGGAAGCGTTGAATTGTTTTGGTCGTACTGAGGGCACCACTTGGTGGGTTCCGTCCAATGAAAGCATCGTCGAGAACGGCGTTTGTGAATTTGGCGGCGACTTAAAATATTCCTATGGCAAAAGTGTGGAATTGATTTGTACAAATGGAAGCGCGGTTCTGACGGGTCAATCTCAAAAAGGCAGTTTGATCTCCACGTCGGGTGCTTGTTTGCCAGCGACTTGTAACGGAAAAGCCTCTGGCAGCACCTGGAGTATTCCAAATGGAACTCTGTCAGAAGTGCAAAGCTGTCCATCGTCCTCGGTGACGGTGAATGCAATATACAATAAAAATGATGTCTATGTTTGTGAGAATGGCAAAGAGAACTATGTAAAATCTGAAAAGGGTTCTTACATCGGTTTGGATAAGTCGTGTCCTTCTCCGGATTTAAATGCCTCCTTCTCAAGTCCAACAGTTGCCATCAACGGAACTGCGGGATTAATCACTGAGGGTTTCAACGTTTCCACGATGGCTTACGCGTGCTCTGACGGTCAATCCGGATCACTTCCGGTGGCAGCGACCTCCACAAATATCAAAGTCACACAGGATTTGGCTTGTACAGTTAAAGGGACAAACGCCATTGGCGAGTCGGTAAGTAAAACGGCGTCAATCTCGATCACGTGCGGAAGCAACGAGGTAAAATCCGGTGGCAAGTGTATCGTGTACGCATGTAAAACGTTTGTGGAAATCACGTCATTCCCAGTCGTGATACCGGAGCGCACTGAGGCGGGCGTTTGTTACTATGCGAAGTTGTTTAATAAGATTGCAGCATCACCTTCTTCAGGGGATCGCTTAAGTTTCGTGTCTGCTCGGAATCACAGTGGTTCACCGGGTGCCAGCGGTACGGCTTTAACAAACGTGGCCACTCCCTATGTGATGGGTGCCTTTACGAACAAAGTGACTTTGCAAGGTGAGCGCTCTGTGAAGCTTTCCGGATCCAGCAATGCACTGACTTCGATTCTGGTGGATAACTTTGTCTTGATGGGCAGTCGCCTGGCTTCAAGCACCGCTGCAATTTCAAACTATCGTGCCTTCGGTTCGGCGGATGCTGCGATCGGAACGACAGGTAAAATCAAAGTGAATGGCGGCGATGTGGCCTTGCAGGCCTTCGAATCAGGCGGTACGGCGACGATTGGTACACTGTTGCTAACGAGCGATTTTAGCGTCGGCAAACAGTACGAGCTGAATGTGAATGCTCTGGATTGCGGCGGATCAAAAGCGTTGTCCGATATCTATCTGGTATTTCAATAAATCTTTAAGAAACTACTTTTTAAGTGAGGGCTTTTCTTCTGGGGCAACCCAGGAGAAAGTCTTGATGATCTGATTGCACTGCTGCAGGGACTTTGAAAAAGTGTCTTTGTTGTCCAGGCAGGTCATGATTGCCACTTTGTCTTCGTTCTTTAAAACCACCTGACGGATTTGCTTATTCTTAGCTCGTGAAAGCATGTCCACGATCAATGCCGGACTGCCATTCAGGTTGAATTGCTTGGTCGCCAAAACTTCAAAGCCATAGCTTGGGTAATCGCGCATCCACTTGCGCGTGTACAATTCCAAGGAAGCATTCTTGGCAACGCGGTCTGTGCGCACACTGAGTGATGCGGCATCGGGAGCATTCTTATCTGCGAAGCGAACGGTATCCAAAATACTTTCTTCAGAAAGAGCCACCGGAAGCCAGTTGCTACCGTCCGTTTTTAAAGAGAAACCTTTGTGTAGAAAGTAAAGTCCCTTCTCGGGTGCTGTCAGCGCAGAAGTGCTGGTTGCAGGATAAGGAGCTGCAAAGCTGGCCATGGGACTTAGAAAAAGAAAGGTTAGTAACGTTCTCACCCTTTTAGATTATCAAGGGCCTGCGGGGGCAGCAAGAGCAAAGGTCTTTATTTCACAGGAGAAGGCGCAGGAGTCGGCGATTCGACAGAAACTGGACTCGTTGTGGGAGTAGCCGCGGGGGCTACAGACGGTGTATTCACAGGAGTTGCTTCTGGTGTCATGACGGGTGTCACAACTGGAGCCGCAATAGTTTTGCGTTTTCTTGGCGGTTTCGGGGTGGGAGACGGCGTAACCGTTGTTATCGCAGCGGCTGGGGTTTCGGATTTTTCACCGTTGCCGGAAGGTTCTGGAAGGCAAGGTCCCAAATCTGCCGGCAGATCGACCATGTAAATTTGCTTTTTTTCCTGAACAGTTCGTGTGAAAGCCAGTCTTTCAACAGGCTCATTGGAAACTGCAGGGTACAGAAGATCGTCTTTGCCTTTGAAAACCACCTGGGTGCATTTCGTGTCCAGATTGTAGACTTCAATCTGATATTTTTTGTCGCCATTTCTTAGAATGCTATAGAACAAGCGTGAAGGGGGGCGGGGAGAAAAGAAGAGATCACGATAATGACCTTCACCCGATTTTAGCAAAGCAGTTTGCTTGGTATGAAGATCGACCAGTTGCAGACTTTGTTGTTTTGATTCCAAGTTGGTTTCTTTGAATGCAACTCGGGACTTTTCTGGCGCCAGTGTCGGAAATCTGCGGTCTTTGCCGGTTTCTGAAGCCAACAGGGAGACAAATCTGGATTTCAAATCCATGCGATAGACTCCCGTGACATCACCACGACGAGAGGTGAAAATAACAGAAGGTTTCGTGGGGTGTGGAATCATAAAAGCTTCACCATCGTAGCCGGGCTGAACGGTCACGCGCAGAATGTCGGAACCGAAGCGGTCGCTCAGGTAAAGATCCGATGGTGGAAATTCTTTGCTGGGATTGCGATTTAAGAACGGACTTTCCTTAATTTCATCCGTCGTGCTGGAGTATAGGATCTCCATATCGTTGATGTAGTCGGCGTCGAAGGCCGCGCCATCAGAAAATGTCACGCGACGTTCTTTGTTACGAACCAAATCTGTTTCGTAGACCTGCAGGTCTTTTCTGTTGCCACGATTTTGACTGGAGTAAATCAGACGCATTCCATTCGCGGAAAAACGGGGACGTTCATTGTCGCCTTGGAAAGTGATTTGTTTTACATTTTTTTGAAGCAGAAAATCAGGAGTCAGAAGATCTTTCGTCGGGCTGTTGTGTGTGCATCCGAAAAGGATGCTGCCCAATGCGATGATCTTCAAACTCAGTTGCTTCATGTCTCTACCTTGTGCAGTACTTTTTGTAATAGCGAAGACGGATTGACCTTCTTAAGGTTTTTGATTTCAACCCACTCCACATTTCGGTCGCTCACGGTTTTTTTATGAGCGATTTTTATGAAGATATCATGATGTGTGATGTTGTGTTTAGCATCATAGTCTTTGGGCTTGTCGTCATTTTGAGAAATCGTTCCTGGAAAGATCATTTGACCTTTAAGAAACGGAGCGTAGTCATTGCTGATCAAAGCGACTTTGCCATTCTTTACCGTCACAACTGGTTTCCACACCCAGACTTCACTCTTTTTGCGTGGTTTTTTCAGAGGTAATTTCTCGACCAGGTTCTTTTCGCGGGAAACACAATCAGTGGACCAAGGGCACATCATGCACATGACTTTTTGCGGAGTGCATACGGTTGCGCCCAACTCCATCAAGCCTTGATTCACGGAATCGGAATTACCAAAAGAAGACAGCGTATCAGAAATTGTCTGAAGCTGCTGGCGTCCCTTGTTGTTCCACCATTCGATCTTAAGTCCATAGCGACGGGAAAGAACACGAATCACGTTGCCGTCCAGCACTCCGACCTTTTCGCCGAATGCGATACTGGCCACAGCACGGGATGTGTAAGGTCCAAAGCCAGGGAGTTCCAGCAATTCAGCCGCTGTTTTTGGGAAACCATTTTCAGCCAAAGCTTTTGCAGCTTTGTGCAGATTGCGTGCACGGGAATAGTAACCTAGACCAGCCCAAGCTTCCAGGACGTCGTGTTCGGGGGCCGAGGCCAGGTCCTGAACTGTGGGGAAGTTTTTAAGAAATTTTTCGAAATAGGGAATGACCGCAACCACAGTGGTTTGCTGCAACATGACCTCGGACAGCCAGATTCTGTAAGGATCTTTATTTTCACGCCATGGAAGTGCGCGGCGTTCTTTTTTGTACCACTGAATCAATTGTTTTTGGTCGCGTTGATAGTCCATCGGCGGTAATGTAGTCTAGATAGTTGAGGAGTCAATAATGGAATACAAACCTCTGAGTGGACGTGAGTTCCCCCGTTTTTCTGCGATTAAAACCTTCTTCCGTTTGCCCTATGTGGCAATCGACGCGGACTATGAAGTCGGAATCTTTGGTATTCCTTATGACGGTGGGGTTTCCTATCGTCCCGGCGCTCGTTTTGCCCCGGCAAAGGTGAGAGAGGTTTCAGCTCTCGGGCGTGGCTTCCACATGACTCGTATGGAAAATTTCTTTGAAAAACTGAAGGTTGCGGATATCGGTGATTGTCCCACAGTGCCGATTGATCAAGGTCAAACTTATGAGCGCATCGAAAAGTTTGTGGGCGAGTTGATGCGCCTGAATAAAAAGTTTGTGTCCGTGGGCGGTGACCATTCGACAACGCTTCCAGTGCTGCGCGCTCTTCGCAAGAAGCATGGCAAGCCCTTGGCGTTCATTCATTTCGACGCGCATTTGGATACCTATCCTGCGGCCTGGGGTTGTGAGTACCATCACGGTGCTTTCGCACGTCATGCAGTTGAAGAAGGTTTGGTGGATCCAAAGAAAATGGTGCAAATCGGAATCCGCGGTCCCTTGGCCGGCGGTGATGATTTGAATTTCGTGAATAAGCACGGCATCCGTGTGATCACTGTGGATGAGATTCGCAATCAAAACATCAACGACTTCCTGAAAACGTTACCGACGTTCGATGACACTCCAACATACATCAGCTACGACATCGACAACCTGGATCCCAGCTGCGCACCGGGCACCGGGACTCCAGTTCCAGGTGGATTGACAACGTACGAAGTGCAACGCATCTTCCGTGCTCTGAAAATTCCAAACCTGGTTGGTTGCGACGTCGTGGAAATTTCGCCACCCTTCGACCACGGCGACATCACTGCCCTTGCCGGCATGGATGCCATGTTCGAAATGCTTCACCTGTTCCAAACGAAATAACCGATCGGCGACTAGAAGTACGAGTCGCCCCAGTCGATGAGTTGGCCGCTGATCCAGCCTATTTTTTCCTGGGCTGTTAAAAGGCGGCTGCGGCTGAGGTAGCTGAGGACTTCTCTGCGCAAATCCAGAGCGGTGGGCTCGTGCAGGATCAACGCGCCACTTTCCGTGTCGTGGATGAAGCTGCGACGATTCAAATTCACGCTGCTCAGGAAGCTGAGCTTGCTGTCGATCACCAGGATCTTGGCGTGCATGATGGAATTGTTGTCAGTCCATTCGTAAATCATGATGTTTTTTAAATGACGATTGATACCCTCTTTATTCACTTCCTCTGCGATCTGCGGAGTGCCGTCACCAGCCAGGTGAATTCGCGTGACCACCTTGATATTCACGCCACGAGCATGGGCGCGATCCAAAGCCGCACTGATGGCCACCGAAGGACGGAAGTACGGTGTCGTCAAAAGGATTTCCTTTTGAGCAGATTCAATCATCTCAATATAGAAACGCTCCAACTGGTAGCCATCGAAGTACGGAAGAGACATGATATGGCGAACCACCGGTTTGGATTTGGGCAATGTGTTTAAGCGCTTGACCATGTCCTTTTCAGCGCGCACAGGAAAATTCACATTGGTCGAGCGGAAGCGGTGAGTGTCAGGCTCCCGATTCCAGAAATTCACCATTTGGGCAAGCGTGTGTTTTACAATGTCCGTGCCGCGAAGTTCGATATCAAAATCATTGTAGTAGATGTAAGGCTCTTCACCGTCGCCATAATTTTTCAAGTGCTTGTAAGCCCGGTAGAATGGCGTTTCAGGAAAGATATAGGAGTCGCGAATATTGCGACCCCCGGTGATCATAAAGTTCGCCGCCGGATTCTTGGAAGAGTAACCCAGCAACAATTTGGTGTGGTTGACCCGATGAAAGCGGTCAAACCAAGTGCCATCCTTGTCGTCGGTGACAGTGTATTTGTAGTACTGAACTTTGACATTGGGAAGATCCCGCATCAGCCACGTTACAATCTCGCGGTCTTTTTTGGTCATGGTGACTTGAGGAACCAGAATGCGCACCTGCGTGCCGCGTTCTGCATGATAGCGAATGGCGCGAGCTGTGACCATACCTGAAAAGTCAGCAGAGAAGTTCAACGATGCCACCCAGATGATGTCAAATTGAGGCGCCTTGGAAAAGTTTAAGGTGGCCATGGGATTTTTTTGCTCAAAGTCCTTGGTCAGCAAAGGCGAGCCGGTAAGAGAAACCACCCGGCGGTTCATTGCCACGAAAGGATTGCGCAGGTTTGTGTATTTGTCGAAAGTTTCAGGGCAGGTATTGAAGTTAAAATCCTGTGACCAGAAAAAGCCTTCCGGGTTTTTACCCATACCGGAAATCAAAGGGCAGGCATCAATCTGTTGTGCCATCTCCACCCATTCCGATGAGAGTGAATTCAGGCTTGTCAGCGGAAGGCCGTTGCTCCACGAGGAGGATTGCTCGGGGTCGTAGTATCTGAACTGACACTGAGTAACCATCGGAGAGAATTTCACAGAAATTTTCTGTCCACCTTCTTTTGCGTAGAACCAGTCAAAATCAAACACTCTCGTGCGTTCATCAGCACGCCAGAAGTACTTGGACGGCGCAATGATATCCCCATCACATTCCAATCTAGCTTTAAGACTTTTCTTGCGAACGCGATCATCCTTGTCTTTGGCGAAGACATCGGAGTTGGTGGGTATTTCATTTTTGAACTGCAGGGAGTAGTTTGCAAAAAGACGATGCTCCAACGGGAACGGGTTGATGGCCGTTCCATCCAGACGGAACTCATGCAGGTCCCGAATGCTGATCACTTCCTGTTTTTCAAAAAGTGGGCGGCGGAAGGTGGATTGAAACCACGGACCGACACCGGACCAGGAACGATTTTCAAACTTCTGTCCCAGGGTCTCGCGCAGGTTAGATCGTTCGTTCAGCAAAGTTTGAATCTGAGATCGAACCTTCGGATCAGAAATTTTGGAAAGATCAAACAAGGGGGCACTGGAAGTCATCACCATCGTGGGTGCGACTTGAAACAGCTTTTGGCTATATCGCCAATCATTATTCCAGTACTGTGAAAGCTGTAAGTCAATTTCCTGAATGCGAACGATGCGCTCCTCATCCGTCGTGATGGAGCTGGGCGCGCGTTGAGTGCTGGTGCATCCCATGGTTGCCAAGATCGTTGAAATGATGAGTGAATTCAGAAAAAATCGCATCAAATTCTGATCGGATATATAGAGGGAAAGTGTAGCGGAATTACGGGATTTAAGTCTGGTTTGCGATTGATTTTAAGATAAAAAAAGCGGCGAAGATGTCTTCGCCGCTTGAAGTCTCAAAACGAGATTGAATGCTACAGTGCAATTAGAAATTTGCCGGATTGATATCGTTCGGAGGTGTCAGACCTTTTTTCTTGATCTTCTCCACCAGCGTCGTTCTGTTTAGTCTTAACAAAGCCGCGGCCTGGTTGCGATTCCAACCTGTTTTTTCCAAAGCCTTCAAGATCAGATTGTTCTCGAAGTTGTCGACCGCGGTGTTAAAGTCCATGCCGCTGTCAGGAATTTCCAGCTGACTTGCATCCAATGAAATCACTGGTTTCATTGATTTGTACTTGATAGGCAGGTCACTCATTTCAACGTTGCCTTGGCCTTTGAGGATGGTCATGCGCTCAACCAGGTTTTCCAGTTCGCGGATATTTCCCGGCCATGGATAGTTCGTCAAAGAATCCAAGGCGTCGTGGGCGATACCAGTCAGACCGCGACCCTTGTTTTTGTTGAAGATTTCCATGAAGTGGTTCAACAACAAAGGGATGTCGCTTTTGCGTTCGCGCAAAGCAGGGACGTGGATAGGGATAACATTTAAACGATAATACAGATCTTCGCGGAATCTTCCGTGCTCAACCGCTTCTTCCAGATGAATATTGGTAGCAGCAATCACGCGGACATTGACGGAGACCGTTTTTGCGGAACCTACGGGCTCAAAACTTCTTTCCTGCAAAGCGCGAAGAAGTTTCACTTGCAACGAAGGCTCAAGATCGCCGATCTCGTCCAGGAAGATCGTTCCGCCATCAGCCATTTCAAAACGACCGATACGATTGGCAATGGCACCTGTGAAGGCGCCCTTCATGTGACCAAAAAGTTCACTTTCCAAAAGTTCAGAAGGAATAGCACCACAATTGATTGGAACAAAGGGACCTTGCGCACGTGGTGAGTTGTAGTGAATCGCACGGGCAATAAGTTCTTTACCTGTGCCGGATTCACCAGTGACCAGAACTGTCGAATCTGAATCTGCCACACGCTCAATCAGACGCAGAACATTTTGAATCGGTTCGGAAGAGCCGACGATCTGATCGAATTTGTATTTCTTGTTCAGTTCAGAGCGCAGTTGCTGATTTTCAGCCTGAAGTTTCTTGTGAGTCAGTGCTTTTTCGATCAAGCTCATCAGCTCTTCAAGATTGAAAGGCTTGGTCACAAAGTGGAAAGCGCCTTTTTGAGTCGCGCGGATTGCGGACTCAATAGTTGCATGACCTGTCAGGATGATCACTTCAGTTGCAGGATTCAATGCTTTCAGGTGAGACATAAATTCAATGCCATCACCATCTGGAAGATTCAAATCAACAATCGCCAAATCGATAGGAGTGTCGCCTTGAGAAAGGGCTTTCGCTTCTTCGATTTTATTGGCAGTGATGACGTTAAGACCTTTTCTGTCGAGCACTCTGAAGAGTGCGGTACGTAACGAGGATTCGTCATCCAGAATAAGTACACGTTGTGAACGCATGAACCTTCCTTCCATGGTGGGTTCGAAAAGACACAGCCGACGTGCATGTCAGCCTTGATAAAAGGATACGGTAATTTTGACGGGCCTGTCAAAAAATCCGCGCCCAGACTGCGTTTCAGGACCTTAAAACTGGACGGTTGAAGGAAATTTTTGCCACATTTTCCTGGGCTGGACCGGTGTAGAATTCGAGGTCTGCCTCATGATCGCGCAGGATCTGTGAGGCAACAGGAACGCCTAAACCTATGGGAAGACTTGGATTTTTCTCTGGAGTTCCATTGTCTTTGATTAAAATAGTGGCAAGGTCTTCGGTCGAGGTGATTTCAATATCGAGAGATGCTCGGAATCCTTTAACCTGGCGGCTGCGGTCCGTTAAATGATCAATGGAATTTTGAATTACGTTCTTCAAAGCCTGGGCCAACAAGTTCAGATGACCTTTAACGAAAATCTCTTCAGCAGGGAAATGAAGTCGAACCTCAATGCCTTGTGATTTTGTTTGTAGCTCGACAATTTTAAAGGCGCGCTGACTGACTTCCTTAAGACTGACATCGCCTTCCTGATCTGAATTGGGATTGCGTGTGAAACCCAATAGATTCTGCACGATTTCCTTACAGCGTTGAACACCTGCTTCCATTTCCAGAATATCCGGATAAAGCGGGTGGTCGCCGGGCATGTCCATTTTAATCAATTGAGTGAAAGACAAAACACCACCCAGAGGATTGTTCAACTCATGAGCGATGGAGGAGCCGATGGTTCCGAGCTCTGCCATTTTTGCAGATTCCAGAATCTGTTTCTCCATTTTCATCTGTTGTGTGATGTCGTGATAAAGGTTTACAAACACGGCCGGTTTGTCGCTGTCCAGAATCAGACTTTGGCTGAATACATCATAGGTGCGAACCGCAGGATCATTCGATCGAACGCGGAAATTTCGACCGCGCTGACATCCCGGGCATGGTTCTTCTCTATTGTATAAAAGCGCAAAGCACTTGCGGGTGTTTTGCGGATGTTCACGTTCCTTCAGGCGGACTTCAGCCGCCTTGTTGGATTGAATGATGTCGTAGTTTTGATCAATCAGGACCACCGGATCTGACATGGAATTGAAAGTGGCTTCCCACTGTTCTTTCATGGATTCCGATTCCTGCAGTTTTTGAATACGGTCCAAAGCCAGAGCAACGGCTTCCGCGACACGGGTCAGGAAATCACTTTCCTCTTTGTTAAAAGGGTGCTCCGGTGCGCGCAGGAAAAACACGGAACCAATTCGGTCATGGTGTTTAAACAAGGGCACTTGTAGTTGTGTAAAACTTAATTGAGCTGTGACCTGACTTGCAAAATGTTCGTCCTGGGGACTGAAGAAGATACGAATCCACGAAGTTTGAACAGTGGCGGCCAGAGATTCGTTCAAAAGCTGTTCTATTTCCGTGACAGAGCTGGCTTGGTGTACGGCCATCAATGCGACTTTGAATCCTTCGATTCGGGAGTTCGTCAGGTACAGTTTGCGTCGGGCTTCCGTCAGGAATTTGGTTCGTTTCTGCACGCGTTCTTCAAGTTCAATTTGCAGACGTTTCAACTTTTCGGTCTGCTCACGAATCAGAACGGCCAGGTTTTCATCCTGCTTCCTTTGATTGGCTTCTTCCAGGGCTGTGAACAAATGAGTTTCCAGATCCGTGTCGTTGAAACTGTGCATGACACGGATAAAAGAGTACTCTTCGTGCAGTCGGCTCAGTTGGTTTGCAGAAAAATCCGGCGGCACTACGGCGATGAATTGGGTGGCAGGACTGCTGCGTTTAATCTCTTCGTAGAACTCCGGAAATCTTTTGCCTAAAATGACAGTCACAGAAACTGCGACGACATTGTAGGTGGAGTCCTGAATCCAATGCCAGGCCTGCTGCAGATCCGTGGCGATATGGGCGCCAAGTTCTTGCAGTCGGGAGTCCCAAGGACCGATCAACAGAAAGCTCGCTTTTAAAGTCCGCATACTTTGATCAGATCCTTGTGCTGCGTGATTGTGTAGTCAGGATTGTCTTCAGGGAATACGGCTTCTTCGCCGACATGTTCGCCATGGGCAAAATAGCAAGTCACGGCACCGACACGTTTTCCGTCGCGGATCTCGCTGGAGAGGCGATTGCCTATGCTCAACAATTCTGCGGGCGGGTGGCCCTCTTTTGCCAGGATGTCCAGAAAGGCGGCTTCTTTTTTCTCTCCGATAAAGCCATTCAGGACGTATATTTTCTTAAAGAATTTTTCAATACCCAGAGCTTTGATTTTCTCAATCTGGGCATCAAAGGATCCCATCGTCACCAAATAAAGATTGTATTGCTCTTTCAGGTGCAGCAGGTTTTCAGTCGCTCCTGCCAGCAGTGGCAGAACCGATGGAACTTCGGGATTGTAGAACTCCTCCAAAGCATCATGGACGGCTTTGCCTGGTTGATTGGTCCCGAATTGATTAACTATTTTTGTGAAAATTTCAGTGTGTGAAAGGTTGGCAGCAAGTTCTTCGCGAATGGTCATGCACTCTTCCAAAGAAACGCAGACGCCCGCCGCAATCATCGCCTCACAGGCGCGTTGCGAAGCCATCGGCACCAGCAGACCCGAAGTGTCTACCAGCGTATCATCCAAATCGAATGCGATGGACTTGATCATGGACATTTTAGAAACCTTTACCTGTCAGTAACATCTGCAATCCCGCTTTAAAATGGGGCCATACCAAATTCAGATCCACTCCGCTTTGCTCTTCAATGCAGACAACCGGAGTTTTTTTGTCGATCCAGCCAAACTGTCCCAAACTGCCTGGAGTGGGATAGCCAATATCTTCCCGGTGTTCGTACCCGGTGCCTGTTGCCAGGATCTCGGCAGCTTTTTTTCCGGGTTCGCCGGTATAAACAACGCAAGGCTCCCATGAATGGAAGTGTACTATGAGATGTGGCTTTTCGTCCTCAATGAGTTTTACCAAAGCCTGTACTTCAGGCTCGCTTCCGGGCGAAGGGCCGGGATAGTATCTGGGAGCTTTGGCTTCGGGGCTCCAATCGCTGCTTGGAAAGTTGCGATTCAAATCCACTCCAGAGCCATTGGTTCTTTGATTCTGTGCCGAACCATC